>PSRJ01000295.1 GCA_003175985.1 Terriglobia bacterium | reverse complement strand
TCGGGCGGGATTTGTTCAATGACCTCGCCCGTATTCGGATGGACCATGCGGATCACTGGCATCCGCGTCCCCGGATCGCGCGCAAATTGCAGCTCGCGGTCATCGCCCAGTAACTCCGACTTGTTGAGGGCACGGACGGCCGTGACCAACTGGCGGAATTGGGCCGGATCTTCGTGGGGCTGCGGTGTGGGGGCCGCAACCGGAGAAGGCGAATTCAATGGGTCGATTTGCATAGGAACCTCTCAAGCAAAGCCTGAACCCCATATCGGCGGTGCTCCCGCGGGATTCTACTGTTATTCGGAACGTGCATGGGAATAAAGCGCTTACAATGCGCGACCCTATGGATGGCGGGGGTAATCGTGCTCCCCGCAGCAGGACAGGTAAAAACAGGAACCAGCGAAAAACCTGCGGAAACTTCGATTTCCCGGCAGCGCCAGGCCGTCGCCGCAATGGAAGAGTCGCTGGAAGTGCAGCGGCAGGCAATCCGCAAGCAGGTGGAACAGCAGCGCGCCCAGCCGTTCTTCGTGCTGCCTCCTCCGCAGCACACGCCGCTGGTTGCGGCGCCCGCGGCCGACTGCGAGCCGCTGCCCGCCAAGGAAGTCGATTCGCTGATCGATGAAGCCGCCCGCCAACAGCAGCTCGATGCCGGTCTGTTGCGCAGCGTCATGCGCCAGGAATCGGGTTTTCGCCCATGCGCCGTCTCCCCGAAAGGTGCGCTGGGGCTGATGCAATTGATGCCCGCTACGGCCACGGAGTTGGGAGTCGAAGACCCGTTCAACCCGAAACAGAACGTGGATGGCGGCGCCCGTTTTCTGAAGCAACTGCTGACCCTATATTCCGGCAATACGTCCCTGGCTCTGGCCGCTTACAATGCCGGTCCCGCAAAGGTGAGCGAGGCCGGAGGAATTCCGTTTATCCCGGAAACACTGGACTACATCCGCCGGGTGCTCCAACTGCTCCCACCTTTGCGTTAAAAGCGAAAAGCACCGAAAATCCATGGCTGGCAGCCGAAGAGTCTGGCATGGACTCTTTTCTCCGGGATGCCGAGCAGATCCTCGAAACCGCTGTCCAAGCGAAGGATAGCGGGACGCCTGAGTACCTGATCTCTGTCTCGTATCGCGGGACAATCGATATCCTCGCGGAAACGGCCGGGTGGTCCCTGGCGGGCTTTGCTGCGGAGCGCGGGTCGCGGGCGGTCTATCGGGTAAGTCACCGGTCGGGTGGAGTCCGCGTGGAAGGATGGTCGGCCGGGCGGGAATGTGTGTTGAGCCGCCGGCAGCCGTTACCGGAGTGGATGCGTGTGCCGCGGGCGGCGCTTTATGCCACTCTCCAGCCCGTGGAATTGACCGGCGGCTCCGCAAAGGATCTGTCGCCGCACGTCTGGAATTCGTAACTCCTTATTTCGACTAAAGTTCCACGGGAGTTGGTACGCAGAACAGGCCCCCGGATCACGAGTTCGAGCGGGCACACGTTCTGCAAGAGGAAGGGCCATGCAATGCGCAATTCCAGTTGCTGGCCATCTGGCGGCGGGCTGTCCGTTTGAAAACGGAGCGTACGCCGGCTGAGATCCGCAGTTACGCCATCCCTGGAGTACACACCCTGACCGGTTCGAAACCGCAGCTCCAGTTGGCATTCGTAGCGCTGCAACGCGCGTCGGTCACCGCCGATGACATCCTTCTTTTCCTTCACGAGATTCAGTTCTATCATCGGCCCGAGAAGGCTTTTCGTATAGTCGTGAACGTACCGAAACTGTGTGCTAAGTACCAATTTCTCAACTAAGTACCGCCACTGCGAGACTGGCGTTCACCTCGGGAAATTGCCTGTAAATACTAGAGTTACGTTAACGTTCCGCCGATAAGTAAAAACAGTAGGTTCGAGCTTCGCATGACTGGCACGCTCATCCAACCAGGCTCCGGCCTCCCGATCGGGGGAAGCGAGTCGAATGTATTCGGGCGATTGTCACGTCTGCCCGTATTACGGCCTGCGATGCTCTCGCTGCTGGCGATTTCTCTGGAAAGCGATTCGGCAATCGGGGAGTTCGAGAGAGCTTTTCGGTCCGATCCGGCGTTAACGGCGGACTTGTTACTTGTTGCCAATTCCCCGCTGTTCGGATTGCGTGGAACCGTGCAGAGCATCCGGCATGCGATTGCCATGTTGGGGCTGGAAAGAATCCGGTCGCTCGCGTTGACCATCGCCATGCGGAGCTACGTGCTCTCCAGCCGCTGGAGTCAGGCGATTCGCGGGCCGTGGCGCCACAGCATCGCGACGGCCGTCATTGCCGAGGCGCTCGAACAGGCCGATCAGTCCACAGTCCCGCTGCTCTACACGGCAGGGCTGTTGCACGATGTCGGCAGGCTTGCGTTATTCCAGATCTCGCCGGACAAATATTCGCAGATACTCTCAGGGCACTTCGCCAGCATTCAGGAATACCTGCACCAGGAAGCGTTCCTGTTCGACTGCGCTCACGATGACGCGGGAGCTTTTCTGGCTATGGCGTGGGGACTTCCCATCTCCCTGTGCGATTGCATCAGGTTTCACCACTGGGATGTGGCTACGCATGCCGGAAGGTTATTCGAATTTGTGGCGATCGCCTGCCGTATCGCGGACGCACTCGGATACCCGGAAGTGAATCGGAGCAATGTCGATACAGCGCCTGATGCGCTCGCGAAGCTCCTTCCCAGCCGGTTACAGAATCTGCCGTCGCTCGCGCCCGACGTTCTTCACGCACTCATCGAAAGGCAGCTCACGAGCTTCCCCTCAAATAAGCAGAGCGTCAGAAATTAGGGCAGGTCCGGAATTACTTCCCTACCAGGTGCTGGACGTCGCGATTGTTTTCCTGGCAGATGTACTCGAACAATTCCTGGCCGGCCGCCCACGTGGCAGTCGTTACCACGGTCCACGGCTTGGTGTAGAAGTCGGGATCTTCGATGGTGGCTTCCACGCGCAGCGTGTTGGAGTCGGGCCGGGTGTATTTTTCGATCACGTGCAGCTTTTCGCCGTGGGGGTGTCCCGCGGCATCGAGCCAGGTACGTTCATTGAAACCGACCGTGTCGACGACCAGCGTATCGCCTTCCCAGTGTCCGATGGCATCGCCCAGAAACGTCGGATTGGGATCTTTTGGATGTTGCCGCCCGTCCATCCAGATCAGGCGCCAGACGTGAGCGCCGCCCTCGTAGATAAAGAGAATGCGATCCGCCAGTTGGTAGATCTGCGTGGGATACGGCGTATACATCATGCGCGGCACCCCGGGAGGCAGGCAAAATCCTTCGGGGTCGTCCTTAGAGTTAGTCTCCGTCCGGGAATCGAAAATCTTTTTCGCCGCGGGGCGGAACGGGACATCGATGACGCCACCCTCGGGCGTCTTTCCCTGCTTCTGCATATCGATGATATACGGAACCTGCCACATCCCTTTGCCGCCGAAGTCCGGCTTTCCGGAGTTCACTCCCAGTATGGGGTTTTCCGGTAATCGGGGTGTAGGACCAGCGGGTGGCCGGTTGGCTCCGCGGCCACCGCGGCCCGCGCGAGCCGGCTGCTCTTCCTGGGCGGCAAGGGGAGCCGAAACCCACGAGCAAAGCGTCACCACGGCTGCCGCCGCCAGCAACGAATGCGCCACCAATGTTCTCACTTTATGAAACCTCCCTGATTCGCCCACGATAACAGACACACGCCCACTCGATCGAGAAGTTCTCGATCGATGTGGGCGCTCAAAATTGATGTTGGAAGAAATCTATTGGGTGGGGCCGCCGTCGTCGGTGGAGCCGGCGAATACCTTTCGCCCATCCGACAGATTAATCGTTCGCGCGTTCCCGAGATTCGAGCCGTCCTTGGCATGATAGCCGGTCACGGTAACCTCATCACCCTCTTTCAGAGAGTTGCGGGTCCAACCGCGCCGCATTAAGCCGTTCGGACTCCCGAGCTCGAATTCCCAATTACTCACCTTCCCGGCATCATCCTTGACGTCGATATAGAATCGGGCATGCGGATTCATCCATTCGACTTTGGTTACTTTGCCGGTCAGCTTGAGCGGCTTGTTGTTGTCATATTCCGCAGCAAACGAATGGTGCGCAAGGGCAGGGATGGCTGCCAGAACCATGCCTGCGGCGATCAAGGCGAATTTCTTTCTCATTGTGTCCTCCAACTCAGAACGTACGCAGAATACTGCTCTTGGGGCATCATACTTGTTGGCCAAAGACGTGTCAAGCGGACCAATAGGGCTATGAGAATACTCTACAGCCATGTGACGGCCACCATCTGTAGATTCCACATCGCGTTCCGACGGGCTCTCTCCTTGCAAGCCATGCCAGGCGGACTCCACTTGCGGCAGTGCCAGGATGCGCCGGATATGGTCCTTCTTGAAAAGCCCCATGTCCCGCCGGGCATCGATGTCGCTGAGCGCGATGCCATGACGGGTGAACAGACAAGTTACAGCTTTCACCGGGGCAAGAGATCCGTGATCGACCGTGGTTCCGGCCCAGTCGAAAATTACGGCTTCGACTTGCCTCACAAGCTCAAACTCCGAATTGTCTCCCCGGCGACTCCGAACGATAAGGTCATGCCGGCTCCTCCGGGTGAAGTGACGATGCGCACACCGGGTTCCGGTTCGAGCGACAGATAGGGCTTCTCCGGATGCTTGGCGTAAACGCCAAACCAGCGCTGGTTTATGGTCATGACCGGCGCCCTTAGAAAACCGGAAATATAACGGATTATCAGTTGATCTACTTCTTCCTTGTTGAAGACGTCGATCGCGAGGCCGTATTCATGCGAGTCTCCGAGCGTAAGCTCCTCCTGGGCGGTTTGCGAGACAAGCCCGTGAATACCCCACTGCTCGTATTCCGGCGCGTCCCTGGCGATGCGTTCCTTGAGAGCAGGCAGCGTGGTGCACACGGTGAACGAAGGATAGAAGCGCAGTGTCAAACCGGCGGCCAGGGCCGGACCAAGACGCCACCCGCGAGGCTGCGGCGAGGTGCGCAACATTTGCAGCTTGACGCGCGTCAACCCTGCCGCGGCGTACGTCTGCGGATACAGCGACTCGAAGTCATCGCCGCTACAGATAATGACATGATCGGCCGCCCACCGCTCACCGCCAGCTTCGAAGAACGGTGGGTTTACGGTCTGCACAGGACACCCGAACCGCACCTCGACGCCGAAGCGTTCGCCGAGATATTTCGGAAGGGTGGGCAGCGCAACCCGCGGATCGACGGTGATTTCGGCGGGACTCCACAGGCCGCCGATCAAGCCACTCCGCTGAACGGCGGACGAGCGCTCCAGCACCTGATGCTGGTTAAGCCAGGCTACATCGTAGCCCAATCCAGGGCCAATTTCGGCAAACTCTTGCGCGACGGCCGCCTCATCGGGCCGGTACACAACGTGCAACGACCCTTCGGGCCAGTACGGGAGGTCAGCGTCCCGGAGGATTTCCAGCCATTGAGCCCGGCTGCAAAGCGCAAGCTGGTGCATTTCACCGTGTGTCTGCCCGATGGGCCAGATTAGCCCAAAGTTACGGATCGATGCCCCAGTCGCTTGCAGCCCGCGTTCAAATACGACCACTCTGTGGCCGCGCCGAGCCGCCGCATGGGCGTGCGCGAGCCCCAGAATACCGGCGCCCACGATGGCAATGTCAGCTCGTTTTTCCACTAACGAGTGAGCGGCCTATTTTCCGACCATGTGCTGCGGGTCTTTGTTGTTCTCTTCGCAGATGTGTTCGATCAGTTCTCCATCGGCGAGCAGATGGTAGTTCTCGCGGACCGACCACGGCTTCGTATACGCTTTGGAGTCGTCTACCGTAATCACCGCTTCGAGCGAACCGAAATTCGTTCGGGTGAACCGCTCGGTAACATGTAACTGTTCGGTTCCGGGATGGCCGGCCATATCCAGCCAGTTGTTCTCCGGAAAGCCGCGCGTTTCCACCACGAGCGTATCGCCTTCCCATCGGCCGATCGAATAGCCTTGCCAGGCCGGCTGCGGGTCTTTCGGCAAGGGTCGTCCATCCAGGAAGATTTGCCGGAAGATCGTACGGGATTCGTAGAGGAGCACGATCAAGTCCGGGGTCTGCACAATTTTCACGGGCGCGGGCACGGCATCCTTCTCGGGGATGCCGGACGGCAGGCAGCGCGCGCCGGGGTGATCTTTGCTATTGTTTTCGCGGCGCTCGCGGAGCAGCGTCGCCGCCCACGGCTGCAGCGGCATCTCCTCCGGCTTGATATCGGCCGCTATATTGGCAAGGTATTTGGGAAAGTCGAACTCGCCGTATTGCTCCCATACGCCCGACAGATCCGGTTTGCCGTCGGTGGTGCGGGGCGCTTTCGCCGCCAGATCGACCTTGCCGTCCGGCTTGCGCGGCGCTTTGGGCGAGACTCGGGGAGGCCACTGCGCGTGCAGCGTAACCAAGCCGGAAAACGAGGCAGCCAAAATCACAACCCAGGAAAAGCGTTTCATCGTGAATCCACCTGACAGGTCTTCCATTATCTCCGAATCGCCCTTGACATGGGCCTCCTGCTTGGCGATTCTTAATGACACACATTTGACCATGGAGTGCGGCATGGCGAACCAGAAAAGGAACGAAACGATCAGACTCTCGCGGCGCGCGTTTCTAGGGACTGCGGTGGCCGCGGGAACGATGGCGATTCTGCCGGGCAGGCGCGCGCAGGGCGCCGTCGTGCAAACCGATTTCTCGAAGCTCGCCCCTTACGGCCACGGCACGCTGCCGGCCGGTGTCCGCTCCCGCCACATCCCCGGCGTGAACGGCATGACCGTGCACATTCTGGAGGCGGGTTACGAGACGCCCGGCCGTCCGGCCGTTCTGCTCCTGCATGGCTTTCCGGAACTGGCCTATAGCTGGCGCAAGGTGATGCCCACCCTGGCGGGCGCCGGCTATCACGTGATCGCCCCCGATCAACGCGGTTATGGCCGAACCCTCGGATGGGATGATTCCTACGATGCCGACCCGGAACCGTTTCGCATTCTCAACATGACGCGCGATGCCATCGCGCTCGTTTTCGCCCTGGGACACCGCTCGGTAGCGATGATAGCCGGGCACGATGCCGGGGCCCCCGTGGCCTCGTGGTCCGCTCTGATTCGCCCCGATATTTTTCGCTCGGTCACAATCATGAGTTCGCCGTTTGAGGGTCCGCCCTCCTTGCCCTTCGACACCGCAAATGGCGCGCCCCCGCCGCGGCCGGCGGTCAACGACGATGAACTGGATGCCGAGCTCGCCAGGCTCAATCCCCCGCGGAAATACTATCAAAACTATCAGCGCACGCGCGGCGCCAACGACGACATGCTGCATGCCCCGCAAGGACTGCACGCCTTCTTCCGCGCCTACTATTTCTGCAAGAGCGCGGACTACAAAGGGAACAATCCGCATCCCCTGAAAGCGCGGACCGCCGCGGAGATGGCCCAAATCCCCAACTACTACGTGATGGAGAGGGACAAAGGCATGGCGGCTACGGCTGCCTCCTTCATGCCCCCGGCGGATTATATCGCCAAATGCAAGTGGCTGACGGAGGCCGAGGTCGAAGTGTACGCGGCGGAATTTGGCAGGACCGGGTTCACCGGCGCCCTTCAGGGTTATCGCGTGCGCCGCGGCTCCAATCCCCAAAGCATTTCTGAGATGCTCACCTTCTCCGGCCGCACCATCGACGTTCCTTCTCAGTTCATCGGCGGGAAAAGCGACTGGGGCGTCTATCAGACTCCCGGCGCAGCCGACCGGATGCGCAACACCGCATGCAAACAGATGGCCGGTTTCCATCTCGTGGATGGCGCCGGCCATTGGGTGCAGCAGGAGCAGCCGGAACTCGTGAGCGAGTTACTCGTTCCATTCCTCCGCAAGTACGGAAACGCTTGATTCTGGCAAGACAGGAGAACTGATATCCTCTCGAGTCATGACTGGAGGCCTCGTCCAATGGAACCAGATCCTAAACCTTGGTCGCAGAAAATCGGAGGCGGACATAGTCGGCAACCCAGACTCCCTCTGAATCGACAAGCTGTGGTTCTAAAACGGCACGGACTTCCTGAAGGTATTCATCCCGAGCCTGGCCCGATAATCCGGCCAAAAAGCTATGGCCGAACGTCTCCAGGTACTCGATGATGTCTCCTGGCAGAGGCGTTGGCCGGGCGATGAGTGCAATACTATCCACACGAAACATGGCGCGTTCCAGACGTGTTGCGTAGTCTCCGGGAGTCGGAAAATACCAAGGCACGCGCGACTCGCCATCAATCCCTCTGCGGTGAAGGGCTTGAACCAACGCGGTGCGAATTTTCTCCACACACCCATAGCCGCCGCATTCCGCGACGAAACGGCCTCCGCAGCGCAAAGAACGATAGACGCCTTCGATCATCGCGTCGGCGTGCTTTATCCAATGGAGCACAGCGTTACTGAACACGGCGTCGAACTCCTCCCGAAACGGTAGCTGTTCACCGTGCATCACGTAGGCTTCAAGGCCGAGCCGCCTGGCCGCCTCGACTTGAGGCGCACTTGAATCCACTCCAACCACCTTGCACCCAAGGTCGGCGATCTTTTTGGTGAGGACTCCGTCCCCACAACCAAGATCGAGGATACGCTCGCCGGGCCGCGCGGAGAGAAGTTCCAGAACCGGGGAACCCAAATCGGAAACAAATCTTGCATTCTTCGCGTACGTGTCCGGGTCCCAAGTTTGAGTTCCGAGCATACCGGGAATTATCTCATCTATCCGCGGAAGGACCCGCAACGAGCGCCAGATGTCGTATGTCACCAGGTCGACACCGTACCTGATATCCTCTTTGATCATGGATGGACGCCTTATGAAGAACTTGGGCCTGGTTGCCGCTTTGCTCGGCTTCTCCACCACGCTTGGATTCTCCCAAACGACGGAAGAACTGGTCAACGATGGCAAGAACACCGAAAACGTCCTCACCCAGAGCATGGGTTATGACCGCAAAAGCTACAGCCCGCTGAAGCAGATCAACAAATCCAATGTCAAACGGCTGGTGCCCCTCTGGAGCACAAGCCTCATGAATGACCAGGGGGAGCTGGCCGCGCCGACGATCTACAACGGCGTGATGTACGTCATCAACGGGAAATGGACCTTCGCCATCGACGTCGAAACCGGCAGGCAGATCTGGCGGACTCCCGTAGTGCTCGAACCGGGGATTCAGCGGTCCGCTTTCCACCGCGGCGCGGCCACCATCTACAACGGCAAGCTGTTTCGCGTAACGATCGACAATCATCTGCTCGCGCTCGATATGAAGACCGGCGAACAGCTTTGGAACCAGAAGTTCGCCGATTCGCATGATGGCTACTACGCGACCGGCGGGCCGATCGTGGCTAACGGCGTTCTGATCTCCGGCGTAGCCGGTGGAGAGTCCACCACGCGCGGCTTTCTGGATGGCTGGGATCCGGATACCGGCAAGAAATTGTGGCGCCGCTATACCATTCCGGCTCCCGGCGAGCCCGGTTCGGAAACATGGCCGAAGAATAGCGATGCCTGGTCGCAGGGTGGCGGGCCAACCTGGCGGTCCGGATCCTACGATCCTCAGCTTGACCTCGTCTATTGGGGAACGGGGAATGCGGAGCCCTATGACCCTAGGCCCCGCGAGGGGATGGATAGCCTGTTCACCAATAGCGTGCTCGCCGTCCGCCCCAAGACGGGCGAGGTGGCCTGCTACTTCCAGTACACGCCGAACGACGTTTACGATGTCGACGCCACCGATGAACAGGTGCTGGCCGATATCCGCGCCGGCGGCCAGTTGCGCAAAGTGATGATTCAAGCGAACAAGAATGGATTCCTGTATGTCCTGGACCGCACCAATTGCAAACTGATCGCGGCGCACCCGTTCGTCAAGGTCAATTGGGCCACCGGAGTCGATCCCGCGACCGGACGGCCCATTCTGAGCGACATCTACAAACGCTTCGCTGCCGGGGAACAAGTCGAGATCTGGCCCTCCCGCGGTACGAACGCCGTGCCCATCGCGTTCGATCCCAATACCGGTCTCATCTACGCGAGCGCTTGGAACGTGCCGCGCATCCAGCAGCTCGCTCCGCCAAGGCCCGTCGCCCGCGGAGGAACCTCCACCGGTGTCAACGCCAAGTTTCCCGAAACCCACACCGGCGATATCTTTGGCCATTTCATCGCGATCAATCCCTTAACCGGCGAGAAGAAATGGGAGGTCCCTCTGACCGACCTTCCCAGTTCGGCCGGCATGCTGGCCACCGGGGGCGGCCTGGTCTTCACTGGAAAACTGAGTGGCGAATTCATCGCGCTCGATGAAGACACAGGCAAGACGCTGTGGCAATTCAAGACCGGTTCCAGCGTGAATTCGACGGCCATCACTTACACGCACAGAGGCCGCCAATACGTCAGCATCGCCTCCGGTCTCGGCGGCACACTGGCCACCCGCTATGCCTCGGCGAAAGTGCCCACGGGCGGCTCCATCTGGACCTTCGCGATAATGCCCGAGTGACGGGGACTAGGCATCATGGAACACCTCCGGTCTGTTGCCGAGACCGTTGAGCGCTTCCCATTACTGCATTAGTACTTTCAGTTGTGCAACCCTTCGCTCCCAGAGTGCACGATGAATTGGTGGCCCCGCTCCCGGCACTCCGCAGGGCGGTCTGGGGCCATAGATTGCGAAAGAATGGATCTCTACAAGACCATACACGAGCTATACGCCGAGAAACAGAAGCTGGACCGGACGATCGCAGCCCTGGAAGGGTTGCTGATAGTGGACCCGGCCGCAGACCAGCAGTGGCCCAAACGGCGTGGCCGCAAATCCATGGACGCCGCTGAGCGCCGCCAGGTCTCCGAACGCATGAAGAAGTACTGGGCGAGCCGCCGGGCCAAACGCCAGTAGCTATTCCACGCCAAACGCCAGCAGCACGTTGCCGGAGTTATTCCCCACCACAGCATAGCCGGACCCGATAAACAGCATTCCGCCCGCCACCGCCGCTCCTGGTGCGCTGATGGCGCCGCCCTTGGCGGGGATCTTGTTCACGGTGCTGTATTCGTGCGCTGTATCGTACTCCCAGACTATGTGGCCATCCGTTGTAGACAGCGCGTGCAACTTGCCGTCGGAGCCACCGACGAAGGCGACGCCCGGGATGGCCGTGGTTGCCGCCGAATTGTTCACGCGCGTGCCCGGCTTGGCGAAGGACGTGTACCAGAGTTTTTCGCCGGTGGTTAACTGCACAGCCGCCATTCCGCCGCGGGTAAGCCCGTAATACAGATTCTGCCCGTCGGAGGCTCCGCCCCACACGATGCCGCCAAGGCGGGCCAGAAAAGCATTCGGCCCGGTAACGTTCGGATCTGACGGCGCCACGTGCCTGCGCGGGTGGGCGCGCCGGGGCTTGGGCGAAAAGACCCGCGCTTACTAATAAGGAAATATACAGAGAGCGATGCATCTCCTCACGCGCCGTCGCTTTGCTTGCCACGATCGATCTTGATGATCTTCCTCGCGTCCACGCCGGCGTCGACCACCACGCTGAAGAACGGGTACATCATCTCTTCCCACGTCATGTCGCCATAGTAGACGGTGCGGTTCGGATCCGGATTGAACTTGTTGTTGACGGAATTGTCGTAATGCGCGGTCACCACCAGCCTCGTTCCCTTCGGAACTTTCACCGGCTTGGCCAGATCGTAGCCGAGCTGCCAATTGAAGTCGTATCGTGGCACGCTGAGCACGGTCTCGGTCTTCCCGTCCGGGTAAACCAGCCGGTAAGTCATCTCTTTTCCGCGGACGTGCATATGCGGGAACATCCACACCAGCTCGACATCCTGTGTAAATGTGGCCTCCGCCGTTGGGCTCTCCCAATTGCCGGTGTTCGGGGGGATGGCGAAATTCTTCGCATCGCTGGGCGCCGACATGCCCAGCGATACATAGACCCTTTGCGGCGGGGCCTTTGCAATCGTAAAACCGAGACGCGGCCGGTCGACCAGATCCTTGCCATTCGGCGTGTAATGAATTTGGAAGACGATGTCGCTGCCGGCCTTCACCAGCTTGGCCGCTCCATGAACGCGATAATCCTGCGTTAATTGGCCGGGCACGTAGCAGCCTTCGATGCCGTTGCTGCCCTCCGTGATCGACTTCGGAATGCCTCGGCCGTTTACCCCAGCGGCTGACGGCACCGCGCTGCCGTTGTCATCTCGCTCCCGGTCGGCCCAGACAGGCTCGTTGTACTTCACATCATCTGTGTGCGGCTTGAAAAAGACGCAAATGTGATGCGTGATGGAAGGCTCGCTGGGACGGATCTCCATCGAGGTGATCCAGGTGTCCTGCGTGATGCCGCTTGGCACAATGACATACGACCACTCGATGACATTGTTCTTAGGGTGGGCAGGCACGGCGGTTTCCGGCCCGTTCACGATCAGATCGGGCTCGATCGTCCAGCCATTGGCTGGCCACTTCACGGACGGCGGCGCGTCCTTTGCGTTCCCCTCCGGCGCTCCGGAGTCGGCCCATTTGGCGATCGTGTCGATGTCACTTTGCTTCAAAGACCGGTCGTTGGCGAAGTGGCCGAATTGCGGATCGGCGAACCACGGCGGCATCTTCTTCGTCGCCACGGCCACTTTCATCGCCTTTGCCCAGGGCCGAGTGCCCTCGTAGCTCAGAAAGGACATCGGCGCCACCTGCCCGGGTCGATGACAGCTCTGACAATTCTTTTGCAGAATCGGCAGTATGTCTTTGTGATAGGTGACCGCGGAAGAACTACTCTCGGCGGCAGCCGCGATACCTACAAACAGAAATCCCGTTACCCAGACGCGCATCGTCACATGAACTCCCTCCACCTACTTTACAGCACACTGTTTCCGGGCGAGAGAGGTTACCGGTAAAGTAGATAGGGTTCACGCCTCTTCACAAATTCCGCGACGCCATCTTCCAGGCTTTGCTGGATGCTCCGCGGATCCTCTCCCGCGCCGATCCGCCGGATCACGTCGTCGCTGCCGATGAGTTTGCGATCCTGCGTCATATCCAGCTTCCCGGGATAGAGCGCCTGTATCGCGGCTGCAACCTCCAGTCCGAGTCTTATGGAGTCGAACAACTCGCGATTCGTGATTACGAAACGCACGCCCTCCACTTTGCCTACCATCGTGGGATAGACGCGCACGCCGGGGATCTCGCGCTGGTCGAGGCGTTGGGCCAGTTCACGCCCGCCGATAAACGGCGCGCCGATCTGCTCGAAAGGAGCGTCCGTGCCGCGTCCCACCGAGTAGTCCCTGGAAGATTCCAGTAGCGCCAGGCCCGGATACAAGGTCGCCGCATTGAGGCTGCGCATATTGGGCGATGGATTCACCCAGGCAAGTCCCGTGGAATCGAACCAGTCGCCGCGGCGCCAGTCGCGCATCGGGATCACCGTCAGATCGGCATTCACTTTGGCTTCCGCGTTGAACAGGCGAGCCAGTTCGCCCATGGTCATTCCATGCCGCACCGGAAGGCCGGCGAAGTGACCGATGTTGGAGACCAGCGCGGCGTCGAGGAGGGGGCCTTCCACCCGCGTCCCGGTAATGGGATTGGGACGGTCGAGCACGTAGAAAGGAACGTGCGCCCGGGCGGCCTCCTCCATGCAGAGGAACATGGTGGTCTGGTAGGTATAGAAGCGCGCTCCCACATCCTGGATGTCGAACACGAGCGCGTCCAAGCCGCGCAGCGAAGCCGGACTGGGGCGCATCGAGGCCCCATAAAGACTGAAAATGTGGATGCCGGTAGCGCGGTCCGTCGTATCGGCGATGTTGCTGGTATCCTGGTTCCCTTCGAAACTATGCTCCGGGGAAAACAGCGCGGCCACCTTCACGCCCGCCTGCAGCATCAGATCGACATTGCGGCGCCCGCTGCGATCCACGCCCGTCTGGTTCGTGATCAACCCGATGCGCTTGCCTTGCAACGGCTGGAACTTCTCTTCCACGAGCACGTCAAGGCCGGTGCGCGTGGCTCCATTGCGAGCCACTTCGCGGTGCACTCCGGCATTCACAAAGGTCTCGTTATAACCGGTGAGGGTCACCCCTTCGACCGCGGTTCCCAGGGCGGCAGCGGTGATGGTCGCCACCTTGGCGCGTAGCGGCGTTAGCGCGGGACGCGCCGCCGGGTGCACGCTGTTGGCGAGCAGGATGACGTACGTCTTCGTCGATGGGTCAATCCACATCGACGTGCCGGTAAAACCGGTGTGGCCATACGACCCGATGGGAAACAACTCACCGCGGTTGCCGGAGTGCGGCGAATCGATATCCCACCCGAGCCCGCGCAGGATGGGCTGATCGGGCGGGCTCTGCGGCTCGGTGAATTTCCGGA
>PSRJ01000310.1 GCA_003175985.1 Terriglobia bacterium | reverse complement strand
GCGCGACAGGACTCGAACCTGTGACCTCCTGCGTGTGAAGCAGGCGCTCTAACCAACTGAGCTACGCGCCCGGAAGACGTGCGGTGATTCTTCAGTTTACTACGTTCCCGGCGGATGCCGCTTGTGCCAGTCCGTGCGCTGCTGAAATTCACGGCCTACGGCCAGCAACACGTTCTCCGAAAACGGCGGTCCGACTAACTGTAATGCAACCGGAAGATTTCCGGCGAAGCCGCAAGGCAAAACCAGGGCGGGCAGTCCCGCCAGGTTGCCGGCCTGGATGAGAGCCGTCATGCCGGGATCCAGCGGAGGCGGACCGCTTCGCGTATTCGCGTCCAACGACTGGTCAACCGGCGTGGCAGGCCCGAAACGGCCCATCGTGACCAGCACGTCGACATCCGCAAACAGCTTTTGGAACGCATCTTGGATGAGGCGGCGCACGCGCATCGCTTTCAAATAGGCAACCGCTGGGATATCGAGGTTGGCTTTCAGGCCGGCGATCTGTTCCGGGTCGGCTAACTGATCGACCTGCTCGCCGCGAATCAGAGTTTCGAAGACAGAAGCTTCTTCTGCGCCGATCACAGTTGAAATGAGCGGGCCGTAGCGGAAATCCGGCAGCTTGGCTTCAACCAATTGAACGCCGCTTTCCTTGAGCACGCTGACGGCGGCTTCGAATGCCGGCCGCGCAGCAGGGTCGGCCCATTCGGCAAAATCCACCGGCGCGTAACCGGCACGCACCCCCTTCATGTCGCGGGCGTATTGCGGCGTATAGTAGAAACTCTTTCCTGCCGTGCCGGGGTCTTTGTTGTCCTTTCCCGCGATAGTCTGTAAAATCAGCCCGCAATCTTCGGCACTGCGCGCGAATGGGCCGAGCTTGTCGAGTGTCCAGGAAAGCGCCATCGCGCCATACCGGCTCACCAAGCCGTAAGTCGGCCGCAGCGCAGTGACGCCGCAGTAAGATGCCGGTGTGACAATCGAACCTGACGTTTCCGAACCGATGGCGAACGGGACCAATCCTGCGGCAACGGCCGCGGCCGGCCCGCTGGAAGAACCACCCGACCAGCGAGTGCGATTCCACGGATTGAGACCGGGTCCTTGCAGCGAAGCCCGCGCGTACCGATAACCACCGCCGCCGGCCAATTCCACGGTCGAGAGTTTTGCCGCCAGAACCGAGCCGGCGCCGGCAAGCCTGGTAACTACCGCCGCATCGTAATCGAACACCTGCGCCGCGTAGGGCTTCGCGCCCCATGTGGTCGGCTGCCCGGCAAAGCTGACCAGATCTTTCACGCCGTAAGGAATGCCTTGCAGCGGACCGCGTGTGCGCCCGCGTTTGAGCTCCTTATCCACCTCCTCGGCTTTGCGAATGGCCTGCTGTTCCAGAAGCAGTGCAAGCGCGTTATAACGAGGGCCCAGTTGTGCCAGGCGGCCGATTACGGCGCGCGCCAGTTCGCCCGCCGAAATCTGGCGCGAAACGAGCAGCTTATTTAGTTCAGGAATGGTCGCGAAGAAGAGATCGCCGCCAATTTCGGCCATTGCCGTTTTACGCCTTGAACTGGAATGCGGGTTCGGTGATCATCGGCACTTCAATCTGGGCAAGTGTTGCCGCATTGGCTTTCACCTGTTCCCGCGCGGCTTCGAGCTCTGCCGCGGGCGTGGGCGGCGCCTCCGCGGGGGCTTGCGCGAACGCCGCGGCCGATGTCAGTGCGGCAGCCAACTCACGGCGGGTGACCTTCATCTATTTGTGCTCCAGCGCCTCACATGCAGCTTTCAGCATGGCCGGGCGAGGCGCCGATTCGCCGGTCCAGATCTCGAACTGCCGGACGGCCTGTTCGATAAACATATCCAGGCCCGGCACGACTCTCTTGCCCTGCTGGCGGGCGCGTTTGATGAGTTCGGTCTCCAGCGGGTTGTAGACCATGTCGAAGACCACATCGGCCGGAATCTTCCCGTTGAAGAAACACTCGTTGACGTTTGGTGTCATACCGAGCGGTGTGGCGTGCACCAAGGCATCGAAATAGCGGCTGTCGAGTTGCTCGCGCAGCAGGGCTTCAGCATTGCAGGTTTTCGCCAGGGCGCGGACACGGTCGGCGTTGCGGCCCACGATGAAAATCCTGGCGCCGGAATCGGAGAGCGCACAGGCGGCACTGCGGGCGGCGCCCCCATTGCCCACGATCAATACCGAAGACTTGGGAACGCGGATCAATCGCGAGAGCGGCTGCGTCACTCCGGCGGCATCGGTATTTGCGCCCCGCCACTTGCCGGCCTTGCGCCACACCGTGTTGACCGCGCCAATACGGCGCGCCAGCGGATCCACCGTATCCAAATACCGGATGATTTTCTGTTTGTGAGGGAGTGTGACGCTGAATCCGGTCAGGGGGAGTTTCTCCGCCATCGAGAAAAAGTCGCGCAGGTGAGCAGGCGACACAAGGAACGGCAGGTACACGGCATCCATGCGCCGCGATTGGAACGCGCGATTGTGCACCACCGGTGAAATGGAGTGGCGCACCGGATCGGCAATGACTCCGTATATTTTTGCCGCTTTAGTGAGCTTTTCGACGCGATATAAGTGGCGCAGGAAGCGCGCGCTCACTTGCCCGGCCGCAGTTCCCTCCGCGTAGAGTGGCGCGGCGTAACTGAAAATACCGCCGAATACCGGTGAGAGCACACGCGTGGGGAAACCCAATTCCCCCATGGCCAGCACCACCAGGCGATGCTTCGGAAGTGCTTTGGCGGCCGCCAGCACGCGCGCGTTATCGGAAGGCTTGCGGGCCGTTGTGACGATCTTATACGCATCCCCGGGCATGCGCAGCATCCGGTGCACTACAGTGTCCATCGGCGGCGTCGCCTCGTAGTTGTGGTACGAGATCACGACTTGGGCGCGCCCGCGGAACTGGCTGAGCCGTTCCGGAGCCATCTCGGCGGATTCGATTTCGACATCGATCGCGTGGGCGCCGTGCCGCACCGCGAGATCGAGCAAGGCGAACTGCTCCTCGATGCTGCCGTTAAATTTTCCGTGGTTCTGATGCCGGCGGCATGTGGCTAGGATGTTGCAGTCGGGGAAATGCTCGAGAAAACCCGTAATTGCCTGTGCTCCGGCACAGGGGTTATCGAGGAAATCGAGGCGAAACTCCAGGAACGTCTCTCCGGCTTCGGCTTCCTTTCTGGCATGTTCCAGAAGCGTCCGTACATCCGGCAGGCCAAGAGCGATGCAAATCCGCGGGAGAGACCTGATGGGCGCCATCGTTCGTGTGAGGTTATCAGCATATCACGGCGACGGGGGGCGGAACGCGAATACGGCACTAAAATGAGGAAGGTGACCACGGCGCTGGTTCTGTCGGCAGGCGGCATGTTTGCGGCTTGGGAAGCGGGGGTTTGGAAGGCGCTCGCACGGCGATTTCGACCCGACCTGATCGTGGGCGCATCCGCCGGCGCATGGAACGGATGGGCGATCGCCGGTGGTATTTCGGCATCGGAATTGGCCGCGGAGTGGCTGAACGGTTCGCTCGCGCAGATCCGCTTTTTTCGTCCGGACCCACTGCATCAAAAGGCCCGGGATCTGTGCTCCCGCTTTCAACCCGCTCTTCCATTCGGCTTGACCGTCGTCGAGACACCCCGCATGGGCGTTCGCCTGGTCCGCGGTTCGGAGATTACGTGGCGCCACCTGGCGGCCACCGCTTCCATACCGTTTCTGTTCCCCTCTGTTTCCATTGACGGCCGCCGGTACGTGGATGGTGGTCTGCTCGGCGCGTTGCCTGTGTGGGCCGCCGAGGAGATGGGAGCGGCGCGGGTGATCGCCGTGCAATGCCTCACCGGATTGCCTTTTCGCGTGCTGCGTTCGATCCTTCCGTCTCGTGGTGTCAGCCCGGGTTTGCAGGTGACGTTCGTCGTCCCTTCGCAGCCGTTGGGATCGATTCGCGAGGCGCTTTTCTGGTCGCGAACGAATACCGAACGCTGGATCGCCTTGGGAGAGCGCGACGGTGAGGAGGCGCTGAGTTCGATTACAATGTAGGGGCTATGCCGTTATATCGAATCCATCGTATGAAAGATTCGCCACGGCAACAGTTCCGCTGGGCTCCTCACGTTTCCGGCGGTGCGACGGTGAAGCCGAAGGACTACGAACAGGGCGATCAGATCGAAGCGTTGAACGAATACGACGCGTGGCAGCGCTTGCGGGAATCGGGCCATCCGCTGGGAGTCGGCGATCTGCTGGAAAACGAGGAAGGCGCGTTGCGTATTTGCAAGTACGTCGGATTCGAGCCGGCACAATGGATGTTGCCGGAACCGCCGCCGGTGGCACAGGAGGACGCATGCCCGAGTACCGTCTAGGAGACGTCATCGACGATTTTTGCGTCCGCTGCAAGCGCATCATGAACCACAACGTGGTTTCGGTGGTAAACAACGAGCCTGCCAAGGTGCGCTGCCGCACCTGTCACAGCGATCACGATTACCGGCACGAGCAGGCCCCGCCTCCCAAAGTGGATCCCCGCAAGGCGGCGCTGTTCGACGAAGTGTTGAAGAAGGTCAATCCGGAAGAGGCCGAAGGGCAGGCGGCCGCGGAAGCTCCCAAGCCGAAAGCCAAGGGCAAAGCCGGCAGAAAGTAGCGTCACTCGGCCGCTGGCCGCGCCTTCCCCAGCAGCTTCCCGATGATTTTGACCGCCTGATCCACATCGCGCTCGGTCGCGATATAGGGCGGCAGAAAACGAAGCACGGTGTCGTGGGTACAGTTGAGGAGCAGGCCCTCAGCAATTGCGTCCAGCACGATCTGTTTGCCTGGAATCGTGAGCTCCATCCCCAGCATTAAGCCGAAGCCGCGTACCTCTTTCACGCAGGAGTGCTTGCGGGCCAGCTCGTTGAGCTTCACATGGAAATAGCCGCCCACGCGTTGAATGGCGGGCAGCAGTTCTTCGAGGATATCCAGGAACTCCAGCGCCACGCGGCACGCGAGCGCGCCGCCGCCGAAGGTGCTGCCGTGCATGCCCGGCTTGATGGCGGCAGCCGCCTTTTCATTGGCTACTATGATTCCGAGCGGAATGCCGCACGCCAGGGGCTTGGCCGCCACCATCACATCGGGAAGAATCACGTGCCCGGAGCGCTGATAGGCGAAGTAGGTGCCGGGCCGGCCGACGCCGCATTGCGTTTCATCGGCAATCAGCAGCGCATTGTGCCGGTCCGCCAGTTCCCGCGCCTTGGCGACGTATTCCCCGGTCAAAGGATAGATCCCGCCTTCGCCCTGGATCAGCTCCATCACGATGCCCGCGGTTCGCTCCGTAACCGCGGCTTCCAGCGCGGCCATATCGTTCAGAGCCACGAAACGAACACCCGCCAGCAGCGGCTCGAAATCGCCGCGGTATTTGGGTTGCCCGGTCACCGAAAGCGCGCCCAGAGTGCGGCCATGAAACGAATTCTCGAGCGACACGAACTCGAACTTCTCGGGATGAATCGCATGGCCGTGGGCGCGCGCCATCTTCAATGCGCCTTCGATCGCTTCGGCGCCCGAGTTGCAAAAGAAGGTGCGCTGCAAACCGCTGATTTGAGCTAGCCGCGCGGCCAGCCGGCCCTGATAAGGGTGGTAGTAAAGATTTGAAGAATGGATCAGCAGCGCGGCCTGCTCGCGAATGACTTTGACGATGCGCGGGTGCGCGTGGCCAAGGGCATTGACGCCGATGCCCGTGATGAAGTCCAGGTACCGGTGGCCTTCCGGATCGTAAACATGACAGCCCTTTCCGCGCACCACCGCCAGCGGATAGCGGGCGTAATTCTGTAAAACATGCTCCCGCTCCAGGTCCATAATCACTTGGGCGGACATTCCGCTGACAGGGGGAAGGGCGCTCGTCATTTCCTCATCATAAGCTGCCGCAACGGTACAATGGGACCTAACCCGGAAACAACCGAACCCCCTCTCTTTCAGCGCATGCCGAAACGAATCGCCGTAGTGGAAGACGAAGCCGAGCTCGCCTCGTTGCTGGATTACAATCTCTCCCGCCATGGCTACGAGGTGGAACTCTTCGGCGGCTCGGAAGGAACCCTGAAAAAACTGGAGGCGGCCAAGCCGGACCTGATTCTTTTGGATGTCATGCTGCCGGGTATGGACGGCTTCGAACTCTGCCGGGGCATCCGGCGTTCCGCCGTGCTGGCGCGCACGCCGGTCTTGTTTCTCACCGCGCGTTCCGACGAAGTAGATCGCGTGCTCGGCCTGGAAATCGGCGGCGACGATTACATGACGAAGCCATTCAGCCCGCGGGAGCTGGTGGCGCGCGTGAAGGCGCATCTGCGGCGCGAAGATATGGAAGCGGAGCCGCAGGTTCTGGAGATCGGGCCTTTCAGACTGGATCGCGCGGCTCGCCGCGTTTATCAGGGAAAACGGGAGCTGTCGCTCACCTCCACCGAATTTAACCTGTTGGAGTTTTTCATCACTCATTCGGGGCGCGCTTACAGCCGCGAACAGCTTTTGGAATCCGTGTGGGGCGAGCAGCGCTTCGTCACGCCCCGCACCGTGGACGTTCATATACGCCGGCTGCGGGAACAGATCGAGCAGCAGCCCGATAATCCACGCTACCTTACTACGGTACGCGGGTTCGGCTACCGCTTCGAAGAGCCATCCTGAAAAGAAGGGCGCCCGAGCCGAAGCAGCTTAATCCCAAATTCACCACCCGTTAACCCTGCTGTAACCGGGCGGGCGCTAACTTTGGTGCAGTAGAGAAAACGGGTTATGAAGAAGATTCTGCTGATCGAGGATGACGCCGATCTCTTCTCTCTGTTGAAGTACAACCTGGAGAAAGAAGGCTTCGCAATGAGCGGACTGCAAACAGGCAAAGGCGCTCTCGACCTTTGCCGGCAGGTGCGTCCCGATTTGATCCTGCTCGATGTAATGCTGCCGGATTCCGACGGCCTGGATATCTGCAAAGGGATTCGCCGCGACCCGGATCTGGCGGCGGTTCCTATTATCTTTCTGACGGCGCGAGCCTCCGAAACGGACCGCATTATCGGGTTGGAGCTCGGCGCCAACGACTACGTTGTCAAGCCGTTCTTCGTGCGCGAGCTGATTGCCCGAATCAAGCTCCAGTTCCGCACGCAGGCCGCGCCTGCGCGGGTTCTGGAAGCCGGCGGGTTGGAACTGGACCGGACCAGTTGCCAGGTGCGGTTACATGGCGAACCGTTAGCTCTCACGGCTACTGAATTCCGCCTTCTGGCGTTCTTCATGAGCCGCCCCGGCGTGGTCTTCAGCCGGGAACAGTTGCTGAACGCAGTGTGGGGCCAGGATCGCGCCATTACGGATCGCGCGGTGGATGTCTATGTTCTCCGCCTGCGCCAGAAAGTCGAGAAGGATCCGGCGAATCCGGAGCTCATCCACTCGGTGCGTGGTTTCGGGTACACTTTCGAAGCGCGGCGGGAGCGGGCCGCCGCCAGCTAAAAACGCCGTTCGACCGAGGCTTTAGTCAGCCGGTCCAGCACTCCGGCCCATTCCGGGGTTTCGGGGGGCCTCTCCACGGCTATCCAGTCGAGCCCAATACGATCGAGCGCGTGGAGTTTCTCATACAGGACTGCGGCATACGCGCGCGGATCGGAGGGCATTTCACAGCCGAGACGCAGCCAGGAGCCATTACCGGGCGGCGTTGCGGCGTCACGGGGTAGCAGGTATAGCGGTGTGCGCGGCCGGTAATGGCGCGCGTGCATTCCCGGAGATGGGTGGGCCCCATCGGCCGCATGTGCGGCCACGCGCACAGGCCCAATCAATGCCTCGATTTCCGGCAAGGGGATGATGCCTGCCCGCAACAACACGGGTTCTTTCACCAGAGACAGCACCGTGGATTCGATACCCACGCGCGCGGGACCGCCATCGAGTACATAGTCGGCCAGCGATTCGGCAACATGGCTCGCGGCAGTCGGGGAAAGTTCCGTGAAGCGATTCGCGCTGGGAGCTGCGACCGGCACACCTGCGGCCTGGATCAATGCCAGCGCCAGGGGATGCGCGGGAACCCGCAATCCCACCGTCGCTAATCCCGCGGTTACGATATCGGGAATAGTGGTTCGCTTGCGAACAACGAGCGTTAACGGGCCGGGCCAGTAGCGCTGTGCCAGCGTCATGGCTGCTTCCGGCCATTCGTCCGCGAAGCGCTGCGCCATCGCGATGGAATCTACATGCACAATCAGGGGGCTGCTACGCGGGCGATTCTTAGCGAGGAAGATCCGCTCGACCGCGTCCGCATCCAGGGCATTCGCGCCCAGTCCGTATACGGTTTCGGTGGGAAACGCTACCAGGCGCCCGGCGCGAATTAGAGCCGCCGCGCGTTCGACGCTCACTCGGGCAGTTCGTCCTTGCCATCGCCGGCGATCTTGCCGGTCTTCCGCCACACCAGGAATGCGTGCATCAGCGGCTCGATGTCGCCTTCCAGCACGCGATCGACGTCGCCTAGAGCCAGCTTGGTCCGATGGTCTTTAATCATCCGGTACGGCGCGAGCACATAGCTGCGGATCTGGCTTCCGAAGTTGATCTCAAGCTTGGAGTCTTCCGTCTTCCGTGTCTCCTCGCGCTTCTTCTCGAGCTCGTGCTCGTACAAGCGGGCGCGAAGCTGTTTGAACGCGCTGTCGCGATTCTTGTGCTGCGAGCGCTCGTTCTGGCACTGCACCACGATGCCCGTGGGGAAGTGCGTGATGCGCACCGCCGAGTCGGTCATATTGACGTGCTGCCCGCCCGCGCCGGAAGAGCGGAAGGTATCGATGCGCAAGTCGTCCGGCTTGATTTCGATTTTGATCTCGTCATCCACTTGCGGGTAGACGAAAACGGAAGCGAACGAAGTGTGGCGCCGCGCGTTGGCGTCGAAGGGTGAGATGCGCACCAGCCGGTGCACGCCAATCTCCGATTGCAGCAGGCCGTATGCGTTAGCGCCGTTCACTTCGAAGGTAACCGATTTGATGCCCGCGCCTTCCCCTTCCAGCCGGTCGGTAATGACGGTTTGAAACCCATCGCGTTCGGCCCAGCGCAGGTACATGCGCAGCAGCATTTCCGCCCAATCCTGGCTTTCCGTTCCGCCCGCCCCGGGATGAATCGTCAAGATTGCGCTTCGGGCATCATTCTCGCCCGAAAGCAGCATGGCGGTTTCCAGCTTCTCCAATAATTCGCCATAAGACTTCAGATCGCGCTCGATATCGCGATAGACGTCCTCACCCTCACGCGCGAGCTCAAACATGGTGTCGAGATCGTCGGTCATGGAGCGGATGCGGTCGTCGTTGGCGATAGATTCTTCGAGCCGCTTGCGGTCCTGCATGACCTTTTGGCTCTTTTCCGGCTGGCTCCAGAAGTCGGGCGCGGAAATCTGCTCTTCGATCTTGGCTAGTCTCTGCTTCTGCGATGAGGCGTCAAAGATACCTCCGCACGGCCAGAGCCTGTTCGCGGAGGGGCAGGTATTCGCGGTCTAATTCTTCGACTGTCATTGGTGTTCATCTAATTCTAACAAATAGCCCTTCTTGCCCACGTTGCGGGCGCGGGTCCGGCCGATCTCGATTGCGACACCTTCGGCTTCGTGAATGTGTCCGCAAAAGAAGTAATCCGGCTGATAGTCGCGGATGAAATCGTGAACCGCCGTCGAGCCGGCGTGCAGGCCGGGACGGATCTGGTCGAGCGCCGTGCCATGCGGCGGAGCGTGGCAGATGAGCACCAGCGGCTGCAGGTGAGCGAACCGGCGCAGGCGCTCGGCGAGCTGCGGTTCGCTGTATTCGCCAGGAGTATTGAAAGGTGTCGGGTTGGAGTACCCGAGGCCGGCCACCTGCCATTTTCCTACCTGAAAATGGCGTTGGTGGAAGTCGTGCATGCCGTAGCGGGCGCACATCGTGGAAACCTGCTCGGCCGACTCGTGGTTCCCGGGAAGGACGTACATGTTCGCTGCGCGCTGCTGCAAAATCTCGCCGCAGCGCTCGAGGCCCTTGGCCCAGGTCACCTGGTCGCCGGCGGCGATGTAGTACTCGGCCTCGATTTGCAGAAGGCGTTCCAGGGTCTTCCAGTCGTTGTGAATGTCCGAGAAGATAAGGAGTCTCAATGAAACGAATGGTAGGAGAGTTGGCGGGAGAAAGTCAAAAGCCGGGCAGACGGCGTATGCCGTCTGCCCGAAGTGTCAGACCATAGGACGCCATGGTCTGCCCTGGAGCTATTGGCCGTTGGGGGAGAAATTGCGGTGCGTCCCGAAGCTGGCCAGCCAGTCCATATTCGGAGCCAACGACCAGTTGTTGGTGGCGGGCGTAAACCAACTTGGATCGGGTGTGCCTGTACAAGCGTAAGGGCTGGGGGGATTCCCGTCGAAGAAGTAGCAATGTCCAGCCATATTGACCAGGTTCTGCGAGTTCTGCACGATGTACCAACCCGCGCCGCTGCCATCCGGACTCCAGCATTGGAAAGTACCCGGAGCGCAAGTCAACCCGGTGGGGCCCTGCACGTTGCTCTGGCCTCCAAAGTACGGATCCGACTGTCCATCAATCAGCGTCAGGCGGTTGCTCGGGATCCTGGTGTTGGCCTTGTCCTCACAGGGCAGCGTGCCGGGAAGAGGCGCCACGTTAATAAAATTGTCCCCGCCGGAAAGCGCGAACACGGCTTTCACCTGCGGCGCGTAATTGGCCGAAAGAATAACCAACTCGGCTCCCTGGCTGATTCCGGTATCCACAATCCCCTTGCTGCAGTTGGCCTTAGAGATGGAACAGAGGGCGCCAACCGCACTCGTGGCCCGCGTAGCGTCGAAAATCCCTTGAGCTCTGGCCGTGTATTCGGTGCAGTTCTGTTGGCTTTCCGTGTTCATATACTGCACGCTGGCAGACATGAACCCCCGCGCCAGCATCTGGTTGATGAAGATTAGCGACAAAGGACTGTTGTAGGGCTCGTAGGTTGCGGGGATGTACATGAAGACGGGATACGGACCGTTGCCGAATTTGCTGGAATTCGGCAGGTAATAATCAATGTTCTGGGTTAGATCATTCTGCCCGTCCGCAGGATTATAAGATTGATACGTGATCGTAATCGGTGTGAGACCTCCACCCCTGCCGCCGGCATACCGGCCTACGACGTCCGCGACATCGGCAGCGTATGCGGTCAAAGCGCACAAACACACGAATAGCGTTACCACTTTTTTCATCAAGTCGTCCTCGTTTATTCTGTTGAATTGCCGGCCCCAAACAGCGGAGCCTGGAAGTACAGCTACGGTCGCGAGGGAACGGGTGCAGGACTAGAACTACTGGTTATTCTAGAAGTTCGCTTCTGTAGCATACCGAACCAATGGTATTCCGTATCAGATCGTACGTCAATGAAAATATCTGTTTAATACTGGGGGATTACACTGATACTAGTACTTATGTACTTTGATTTGTCTTACGGACTCAGCTATCGCCACAAGGGTTTAACTAGGTATCTCGGGGATAACCCTCGTATAGTTAATACTGATACAAATTCTTTTTAGGGACTTTAATGCTAGTACCTTTGATTGCCTTCGAGAATGTCACGGTTCAACGCGGCGACCGGATCGTGCTCGACCAAATCGACCTGTCGATTGCCCAGGGTGAGCACATCGCGATTCTCGGACCCAATGGTTCCGGCAAGTCGACTCTGATCAAGCTGATCTCCCGGGAATTGTACCCCCTGCTAAAGGCCGAAACCTGGTCGCTGCGGATCATGGGCCGCGACCGGTGGCACTTGTTCGACCTCAGAAACCATCTGGGAATCGTCTCGAACGACTGGATGCAGATGTGCACCCGGGACTTCTCCGGTTTTGAAATGGTGCTTTCCGGATTTTTCGGAAGCATCGGGATCTGGCCGAATCACCATGTGACCGAAAAGATGATCCAAAAGACGCGCGAGGTGATGGCCCTGCTGGAGATCGAACACCTCGGAGAGCGCAACACCGACGAAATGTCTTCCGGGGAGGCCCGGCGCATCCTGGTTGCCCGCGCGCTGGTGCACGATCCGCAGGCGCTGGTGCTCGACGAACCGACGACCAGCCTCGACCTGCATGCGACTTACGAATTGCGCGAGATCTTTCGCAAACTGGCGCGCAACGGGATCAGCCTCATCATGGTGACGCACCATCTTCCCGATATCATTCCGGAAATCCGGCGTGTAGTGTTGATTCGCAATGGCCGTGTTTTCTGCGATGGGCCGAAGGAAAAGGTGATCCAATCGGCCACTTTGTCCAGCGTGTTTGGAATTCCCGTGGAAGTGCTGGAGCGCAACGGGTATTATCACGTGCTGTAATGGACAGGCGATGCGATTTCTGATCCTGCTGTTGCCTTCGCTGCTGGCCGCGCAGAACTACGACGTGGTCCTGCGCGGCGGCCGAGTTATGGACCCGGAGTCGGGTCTCGACGCGGTTCGTAGTGTCGGAATTCGCGGCAACAAAATCGCGGCGATTTCGACCAGTCCGCTCCGAGGTCGCGTCGAGATCGACGCAGCGAGTCTGGTCGTCGCACCCGGTTTCATCGATTTGCACCAGCACTCGCAGACGCCGGAAGCCTACCGCTACAAGGCTATGGACGGCGTTACCACGGCACTCGAACTTGAAGCCGGCGTATCGCCGGTGAGTGCATGGTATACGGCTCGCGAGGGCAAGGCCTTGATCAACTTCGGGGCGAGTTCGGGCCATATTCCGGCGCGCATGGCTGTAATGCACGATTCCGGCACTCTTCTGCCGCGCGACGCCGCGATGAACCGCGTCGCAACGGCCGAAGAACAGAAGGCGATCGAGGCGGCGGTCGCCAAAGGTCTCGATGAGGGCGGCCTGGGTATGGGTATGGGGATCACGTACACTCCTACCGCGGGCCCGGACGAGATCCTGAGCCTGTTCTACCTGGCAGCCAGATTCAAGCGCCCAGTGTTTGTACACATACGGGCCGGCGATGTGGTGACCTCCATGCAGGAAGTAGTTACCGATGCGGCCGCTGCAGGCGTACCGCTTCATATCGTGCATATTAATAGCGCCGCCACGGCCAAGACTCCCCAGGCGCTACGCATCTTCGATGGCGTCCGCGCACGGGGTTTGGACGTCACTACGGAGGCTTATCCTTATACCGCAAGCATGACCGAAATTGCCTCCGCGGCCTACAACGGGTGGGAAAGCCGCCCGGCTGAGGATTTTGCGAGATTGCTCTGGCCGCCCACCGGGGAGCGGCTCACGCGGGAGTCGTTCCTGCGTTACCGCCGGCAAGGCGGCTTTGTGGCGCAATTCGGAAACACGGAAGAAATGATCCGAATGGTTCTCGCGCACCCGAACGTGATGGTGGCGAGCGACGGAATCATCGAGAACGGAATCGGACATCCCCGAGCGGTCGGGACTTACGCCCGCGTGTTGGGCAAGTACGTCCGCGAAGATAAGGCCCTCTCACTAATGGATGCGATCCGCAAGTCGTCGCTCCTGCCGGCACAGCGGCTCGAAGCTATTTCGTCTCGGATGCGGCAGAAGGGGAGGCTCAAGGTTGGAGCGGATGCGGATATCTGCGTCTTCGATCCCGCCCGTGTCATCGATAAGGCTACCTTTCAAAACGCAGCGCAATATTCCGAGGGCTTCCGTTACGTCCTGGTAGAAGGCGCCTTCGTGGTCCGCGAGGGCAAACTTCAGGAGGGAGTGGCTCCGGGGCAGGGCATTCGCGCACAGTGATTTTGAGTCGGGCGATGCGGCTCCCGGTTCATCCTCTATTCATTTCGCCGGTTCTATACTGGATACGCGCCTAACACGGGAGGTTCCTTGCAAAGCAAGAAACGGTATTTGAGCGCGAGCACAGCCCTGATTCCAGTTTGGGCGGCATACGTGGCAGGAGCCCTCGCGCAGGGCCAGGCTCCGTCGCCGCTTGTTCCGCAGCAGCCGGCTGCGACGCCTTCGCAAGCTGCTCCACCCACAGTGACGCTCCAAGACGCATTGGCGCGAGCGCAAAGGAATGAGCCGCAGTTGCTCGCGGCGCTGAATGCCGCCGGTCTCGCCCGCGAAGACACCGTCCAGGCCCGGGCGGCTCTTTACCCGACAGCGGGCGTGCGGTCAGAGTATCTAAACACCCAAGGCAACGGCGAATTCCCTTCGGGCAGATTTGTAAGCAACGACGGCGTTCACCTCTACCGGGAATGGGCTACGCTTCACCAGGACCTGTCGCCGGGTACCCTTACGAAATCGGCGTATCAGCGCGCTACGGCCTCGGAAGCCGTGGCGCGGGCGAAAGCCGAAATCGCGCGGCGGGGCCTGGCATTGACCGTAACCCGAGCGTATTACGCGCTGGTGAATGCACAGCGCAAATTTGCCACGGCGCAGTTGGCGCTCGATCAGGCCCAACGGTTTCTCACGATTACCCAGGATCTCGAGCGCGGCGGCGAAGTGCCGCGCAGCGACGTGGTGAAAGCGCAAATCCAATACAACTCACAGGATCAGGCGCTGCGCGAAGCGAAACTTGCGATGGACACGGCGCGCCTGGACGTGGCGGTGCTTCTGTTCCCCGATTTCAGCCAGAACTTCCAAGTCGTGGATGACCTGCACCTGTCTTCCGCTCTGCCTCCCTTGCCGGATGTAGAGGCTATGGCACGCCGCGACAATCCCGATCTGCGGGCGGCAATGGAGACTGTGCGTGGATCCAACGTCGACGTCACGATTGCACGGCAGGCCTTTCTGCCCACGCTGACGGTCGATTTCGTGTGGGGAATCGAGGCGAACCAGATCGGCTGGCGCACGGTGGTCGCCGCGAATCCGGAGGTTGGACCTGTGCCCTCCGCCGGCTATTTTCTGACTGCCTCGCTGAACTATGCGCTCTGGGATTGGGGCGGAAGGAAGAGCAAGCTGCGGCAGGCCGAATTGCGGCGCGAGCAGGCCAATATCGAATTGACCGCGGCGCAGCGGCAACTGCTACGGAATCTCGCTGGCTTTTATGAAGAAGCGCAGACGGCCCGGGAACAACTGGACCTCCTCCGCCAATCCGCGGACCTTGCGACCGAAAACCTGCGTCTGAATCTGTTGCGCTACCAGGCCGGAGAGGCTACTGTATTGGAATTAGTGGATGCCCAAAATACCGTGACGCAGGCCCGGAATGCCAATGACGACGGTCTGGTTCGCTATCGCGTGGCACTGGCCAATTTGCAGACGCTGACGGGGACATTTTGATGCGCTCGCTGCTGATTTGTGCCGTTCTAGCCTCCCTGGCGATCCTGACCGGTTGCTCCAAGAAGAGTGACGAAGGGGAAAAGGCCGAAGCTCCCGCGCCGGTCCAGGTTACGTCGGTGACGCAGGAGACGATCCGGCGCGTCGTCGAAGCGGATGGCGTGCTTTTTCCGCAGAACCAGGCCAGTGTCGTACCGAAGATCAGCGCGCCCGTACAGAGGTTTATGGTCAATCGCGGCGATCGGGTGCGCGCAGGACAAGTGCTCGCAACTTTGGAAAACCGCGACCTGGCGGCTTCGGTAGCCGAAAGCCGGGGGCAGCTCGCCCAGGCCGAATCGAATTACCGCAATACGGCCTCAGCTACGGTCCCCGAAGAGGTCACCAAAGCGCAGACCGACGTGCAGGCGGCCCAGCAGACAATGGAAGCGGCTCAGAAGCTGTTGGAGAATCGCCAGAATCTCCTCAAGGAGGGCGCCATTGCACGCAAGCTGGTGGATGACGCGCAAGTCGCCTACGTGCAGGCCAAGAGCCAGTTCGATGCCGCGCAGGAACACTTGCGGGCATTGCAGAGCGTCGGTAAGGAGGAGCAGGTCAAGACCGCGCAAGCGCAGGTGGAAACCGCACGCGGCCATCTGCAATCGGCTGAAGCCCAGGTGGGCTATTCGGAGGTGCGTAGCCCGATCGATGGTGTGATTGCCGACCGGCCGCTGTATGCCGGCGAGATGGCCAGCGCCGGCACTCCGCTGCTGACCGTAATGGATGTCTCCCGGGTGGTGGCGCGGGTCAATGTCCCGCAAAGCCAGGCGAGCGCCATTGCCGCCGGACAGACCGCGACGATTTCACAAACGGGTGACAGCCAGAAACTGGAGGGAAAGGTAACCATAGTGAGTCCGGCCACCGATCCCAACAGCACCACGATTCAGGTTTGGGTGATGGCGGATAATCCCGGCGGCCGCTTTAAGCCCGGAGCCGCCGTACACGCCGCGATTGTGACTCAGACGATTCGTAACGCCTCGGTCGTACCGGCATCGGCAATCCTGCCGGGCGAGGAAGGCGGCACTGCCGTGCTGACTGTGAGTCCGGACTCCACTGCGCATCTGCGGCCTGTCGAGACCGGCGTACGCTACGGCGACAAAGTACAAATCATCAATGGCGTAAATCCGGGCGATGAGGTCGTCGTGGTGGGAGGTCTTGGCGTGGAGGATAAGGCCAAGGTAAAGATTGTTGGGGCGGAGGAAAAGGAAGACGAGGACGAAGACGAGGCCCCGGCGCCGGCCAACGCCAAAGACGCAAAGAAGGACGAAGCGAAGACCAAGGGAAAATGAGCCAGCTTTCCACGCAGCCGCCGGTTTCCGCCGAGGGGGAAGAGCGCCACTGGACCGCGCGCCAAGGCAAGCCGATTATTTTCGTCATTCTGACACTGGTGGCCGTTGGAGTTTATCTCGCCCTGACCATTCCGATCGCCGTTTTTCCGGATACTGACTTCCCCCGAATTATCGTTGGCGTGGATAACGGCGTAGCTCCCATCGATCAGATGCAGGTCACCGTGACTAAACCGATCGAGGAGGCCGTTAATACCGTCCAGGGCCTGGAATCGCTGTGGTCCATCACCAGCCGCGGAACCGCGGAAGTCGACCTGTTTTTCTCATGGAAAGCGGATATGTACCGCACGCTGGAGTTGGTCAACGCCGCCATCGCGCGCGTGCAAACCACGCTGCCCTCCACGGCGAAAGTGACTCCCAACCGCATGACGTTCGCGGCTTTTCCGATCATCGGCTATAGCCTTACCTCGGATACGATTCCCCAGACTCAGATCTGGGAACTGGCGAATTACGAGATCAAGCCGCGGCTCAACCGGCAGCCGGGTGTTTCCAACGTTGTCGTTCAGGGCGGGCAACAGCCGGAGTTCGAAGTCAAGCCGGATCCCTCAAAACTGATTCAGACCGCGACCACCATCCCGAATATTCTGGATGCCATTGGCCGCAGCAACCTGATCGATTCTCCGGGGCTGATCGAAATGCAGCACCAGTTGGTTTTGAGCCTGATGAGCGGACAGGCCCGCACTCCGGATGAAATCTACAACATCGTCATCAAGACCACACCCAACGGGAACCTGGTTCACGTCCGCGATGTTGCGACTGTCACGCCTTCCGTCATGCCGGTGTATACGGTGGTGACCGCCAATACCCGGCCCGCGGTACTGCTGAATATCTTCCGGCAGCCGGACAGCAATACCGTCCTGGTGGCGGATGCCATCCATTCGGAAATCGACCAGATCCGGAAGAGCCTTCCGAAGGGGATTCAACTGCAGCCGTTCTACGATCAATCCGAAATCGTGAACGATTCCATCAAGAGCGTTCGCGACGCCATTCTGATCGGCCTGATCCTCGCGTCCCTGATCATGGTGCTGTTCCTGCGCGACTGGGGCACCTCGCTGGTGGCGGGACTGGTAATCCCAGCCACGATCGCGGTTACGTTTATCGCTCTCAAGGCCCTCAACCAGACTTTCAATCTGATGACTCTGGGCGGTCTGGCCGCCGCGGTGGGCCTGGTAATCGACGATGCGATCGTTGTGGTGGAGAACATCGTGCTGCACCGCGACTCCGGCCAGTCGCGGGCAGAAGCGATCCGTAGCGCGCTTCGTGAAATCCGCGTTCCGTTGATCGGCTCTACCCTAACCCCCATCGTCGTGTTCCTGCCGCTCATCTCGATTACCGGCGTCACCGGTGTCTTCTTCCGCGCTCTGGCTATCACGGTGGGTACTGCGCTGCTTACCTCCCTGGCACTCGCTCTAACGTGGACTCCCACACTCAGCCACTTTTTCATTCGCAGGCGGCATGCGGGCGCGGGCGGGGAACACCACGGCGTTCCGGGCTGGCTATTCCGCCCATATGAGCGCGTGCTGCGTTTCGTTCTGGAGCATCCGCTTCTACTGACTCTTTCTGTAGTGCTGTTGATCGGCGCGTCATATTACTGCTACACAAACACCGGTTCCGACCTGCTGCCGGCCATGGATGAAGGCGGCTTCATCGTGGATTACATCATGCCTGCCGGTTCCTCGCTCGAAGAAACCAGCCGCGTGGTGAGCCACGTGGAAAGAATCCTTCGCGCCACGCCCGAAGTAGAAGGCACCTCACGGCGTACCGGCCTGCAACTCGGTGTATTCTTCGTCACTGAAGCCAATACGGGAGACATCTCTGTCAAGCTGAAGCGCAACCGGAAGCGCAGCGGGGAGGAAGTCATCGCCGACGTGCGCGCCAAAATCAAGGAAGCCGAGCCACTGCTGGATGTTGAGTTTCCGCAACTCCTGCAGGATATGATCGGCGATCTCACCAGCGCTCCGGAACCATGTGTCATCAAGCTCTTTTCCGAGGACCCCAATGTTCTCAACCAGTGGGCCCCGCGCGTGGGCGATGCCATCAAAAAGATTACGGGCGTAGTGGATGTGCTGAACGGCATCGAGAACACGGTCAGCGGACCCGCGCGACTATTCACCGTCGATCCGGGAGTTACGGCCCGCGCTGGATTTACTCCGCAGGAAGTGGAACTCGATGCCAGCGCCATTTTACAGGGCGAGCCCGCGCCGACACCAGTAGTTCTCAATAACCGGGCTTATACCATCCGCGTCCGGTTTCCGGGAGAGACGCGCGCATCGATGGATGCCATTCGCAATACACCGCTGGTGAGCAGCACCGGAAAAACCGCGACCATCGGCTCTCTGGCCACCATTACCGAGATTCCCGGCCAGAACGAAATCCGTCGCGAGAACTTGCAACGCGATGTCCAGGTTACCGCAAGATTCGAAGGTATGAGCCTCGGGGAAGGCATGCAAAAGGTACAGCAAACCGTCGCTGACCTGAACCTGCCGCCATCGATTCGCGTGTCTTACGGCGGGCAATACGAGGAGCAGCGGAAATCGTTTCGCGATCTGGTTTTCGTGCTGATCCTGGCGATCGTGCTTGTGTTTATGGTGCTGTTGTTCGAATTCAGCAGCTTCGCCGCGCCCGTTGCTGTGCTTTGTTCCGCGCTGCTATCGACTTCCGGGGTTTTCGTCGCGCTGCTGGTTACCGGAACCACTTTTAATCTTTCGTCTTTTATGGGATTGATTATGGTGATCGGCATTGTAGCCAAGAATGGAATTCTGCTGCTGGATGCCGATCAGAAATACCGGGCAGCCGGTATGCCCGCGGAAGAAAGTATGCTGCACGCGGGCGAGCGCCGTTTGCGCCCCATTATGATGACGGCGCTGGCCACCGTAGCCGGTATGATACCGCTGTCGCTCGGCTTGGGCGCGGGGTCGCAAATGCTCCAGCCGCTGGCCATTGCCGTGATCGGCGGCATACTCGCTTCCATGATCCTGTCCCTGGTAGTAACACCGGCCGTCCATTACTATATCGCCGGCCGGCACGATTGACCTGATGGAGGTTCGAAGATGAAGACTTTCATGACGACCGTCCTGGTGGCTGGCGCGCTCTTCGCCGCCGAAGGCTACCACGTAATGAACAAGATCAAGATCGGGGGCACAGGCGGTTGGGACTACGTTTCCGTCGACAGCAATGCCCGCCGGCTATACGCAACGCACGCCACCAGCGTCGAGGTCGTGGATCTCGATGCCGGGAAAGTAGTGGGATCGATCCCGCAACTGCATGGAGTTCATGGAGTGGCGGTCGTTCCGGAACTCAACAAGGGATTCATCACCAATGGGCAATCCAACAGCGTGACGATCTTCGACCTGAAAACGCTCGCAAAGACAGGAGAGCCTGCGACGGGAATGAACCCGGACTCGGTTTGTTACGAGCCTAAGACGCAGCGCGTGTTCACCTTTAACGGCCGCTCCAACGATTCCACGGTCATCAACGCGAAGACCGGCGAGCCTCAGAACACGTTTCCCGTGGGCGGCAAGCCGGAGTTCTGTGTGGCGGACGGCACCGGGAAACTCTATGTCAACCTGGAGGATAGGAGCTCGATCGTGGAGATCGACGCCGCCAAACCTGCCGTGCTCCGGACGGCGTCGTTAGCGCCTTGCGAGGAGCCATCGGGCCTTGCCCTCGATAGCAAAGACGGCGTTCTGTTCTCGGTGTGCAGCAACAAGGTGATGGCCGTAACGGATATCAAGAGTTTGAAAGTAATCGCCACTCCCACGATCGGAGCGGGTCCGGATGCGGCAGCCTTCGACGCCGGCGCCGGCCTGGCCTTCAGTTCCAATGCCGACTCGACCCTGACCATCGTGAAAAACACAGGCGGCAAATGGGAGGCGGTGGATACCGTTCAGACCGAGCCCCGTGCGCGCACCATGACGGTCGACCCCAAGACGCATCGCGTCTATTTGTTGGCCGCCGAATTCGGCCCCGCTCCGGCCGGCAAGGGCGAGAAGAAGGGCCGCCCGCCCGTTTTGCCGGACACGTTTCACGTGCTGGTAGTAGGGAAGTAGCCGGCGCCTGGTCTCTGAGCCGCGCGCGTAAGCAAGCGGTTTTACCTAAACCAGCGACGCGCTCGGATTGACGCCGTCCCGCAGTACCGCCGTCGCGAGACCGGTGAATTCGTCGGGCGATGGCAGGGGCTGGCTCGTCCCGGTTACGATAACAGCGATTGGCTCCACAACCCCGATCGTGCGCGCGAAACTATCTAATCGCGCAATTACCGAACCGGTAACCTCCTGCCCCTTGGCCAGCAACAACAGTCCCGACTTCGAAAAGACATCCGCATTAATGATCATGGAGATCTTGAGTTGGGCCACTTTGATCTGGCGGGTTTCGCTAGTAGCCTCCGCCACCTGCACCTGCTCCAAGGCGCCTACGAATTCGGGGTTGTATTCCTTGCTCCTGCGCATCCGGGTCAGCACGGTGCTAACGGAACCGCCCTGCATCATGTACTCGTCGAAGTCCAATGCGACGCGCAATAGCTCACCGCCTGTTTTCACGACATCCGAAGCGGTGGCCTTATCATTCCAGGATGCGCGTTGACTTGCCACCATCCTGGCGACATTTTCCATGCGCGGTATCTTGGCCAGCAGATGGTGTCCGACCTCGGTCTGCGACGCGAGGATCTTCTGCTCCTCCGGGCTGAGGGGGTGACCGCCGTAGGATTTATCGAGGACCTCGAGCGGGACGATGACGCAGCCAACCTGGGAAAGCATTGCCGCCAGTTCGTATTGCCAGCGCTCCGGCAGGTTCAGGGTTTCCGACATCTGGTGCACGTACCGGCGCACACGATGACCCCGGCTGAAGGCGGCAGGATTCACGAGGCTTAGGATCTCGCTCAGAACACCAATGCTGCCTCGCAGCGTACGTTCCAGTAACTCCCGTTCGGATGTAATCAGCCTGTGTTGCTCCAGCGCCGCCTCCAAGGTCCGCGCCAGCATGTCCGAAGGACAAGGCTTCGTCAGGAATCGGAAGACCTTCCCTTCGTTAACGGCCTGGATTGTGGCGCCCAGGTCGGCGTCCCCGGTCAACATCACCCGCACTGTGTCCGGAGCTATTTGCCGTACACGCGTCAGGAATTCGATGCCATTCATGTGAGGCATGCGAAGATCTGAGACGACTACCGGGAATGGACCATTGTTCGTGATAGCTTGCAATCCCAATTCGGGCCCGATGGCGGTTTGCAGGTCGAATTGTTTGCGCAATTGCCGCTCGAAGGCCTGCAATATGTTGGGTTCGTCGTCGACGAATAGAATGCGTTTTAACATCGATTACCTCCGACAATGGCGTCGCGCTGGGATTTCCAATCCGGCAAGTGGTCTCCTAATCCGAGGGCAGCCAGCCGGTCCACCTCATGTTCCCCGCCTGCGTTCACCAGGCCGTCGGCGAGGTAAACCGCCAGCAGGGGCGTGCCCGTGAGCTCCGGATCGACCGTCAGCCGATGATGTCCCGCGACGATCTCGGTGATTGCGTCCGGAAGGCCCCAGAGCCAGAGCAGATAGCCGCCCACTTCGTCATGAGACGTTCCGAATATTTCCCGTTCGGCTTCGAAAGTTGCCATTGCCTTTTCCTGCGCGAGATGTTGCACTCTCTGGTATTGCTCCGGGCAGTTGCTTGCCAAAACGAGCTTGCCGATATCGTGGAGCATACCGCCCAGAAAAGCGTCGTCGATCGCCACGCGCGATTGGCCTAGCGATTTGGCAATATTGCGCGCCAAAAAACCAACCGCCATGCTGTGCTGCTGCAGCGCCTCGATAGAAAAGAACGATAGTGCCTTGGCGTTGAACTGCGAAAAGGCCGAAACACTGAGAGCCAAAGCCTTCACCGTATCGATACCGAGATAGACAGCGGCTTCGGCGGGCGTGGCGATGTGGCGGCCCATGCCAAAAAATGCCGAATTGACCAATTGCAGGACTTTGGCCGTCATGCCCAGATCCTGCGCGATGATTTCTCCGACCTCCCGGATCGAAACGTCCGGCGATTGCAGCGCCCCCATTAACTTCACATAGACCGATGGGATGCTCGGCAGCGAGTGCAGACGCGCAATGATCTGTTTCAAAATTGGGTTTTCGAGGGTCCGGTGGAAATTCAGCGCGTGTTCCACCTTGGTGCGCAGCGTCTTCGCGTCGCAAGGCTTTACCAGATACTGGTGGGCCAGAGTGACAGAGCGTAACGTCATTTCCTGATCGGCCGTGCCGGACAGGACCATGCGGACGACTTGAGGATGGCGTTTAGACACTTCGGCAAGAAGCTCGATGCCATTCATCTGCGGCATACGTACATCGGTCATCAGGACATCGAATTCCGATGCGGCCAGCAGTTGCAAGGCTTCGGTGCCGCTGGTGACAAACACCATTTCCCAGTCGTTGCGATAGGGGTAAAGCATTCGCTTGAGTCCATCGAGCACTCGGGGTTCGTCGTCTACAAAGAGAATTCGCTTCATGCTGGCTCCAGTTCACACGCCAAGGGGAGTTGAATGACAAAAGTGGTCCCGGTCCCAACCTCCGATTCAAATTGAATCGTTCCGTTATGCTTTTGCACGATCACCGAATGGGCGATTGCCAAGCCCTGCCCCGTGCCCTTCCCCACGGGTTTGGTTGTAAAGAACGGATCGAATACTTTGGACTGAATCGCCTTCGGAATACCGCCTCCGGTATCCCTGACGCGAATCTCCACGCCGCCGGGACTCTTGTGGGTGCTGATGTGGATGGCTCCCTTGCGGCCCGAGTCCTTGTTGAACTCGGCAATCGCATGGGCTGCGTTTACAATCACGTTGAGGATCACCTGGTTGAGTTCTCCCGCCAGGCAGGGTACGAGCGGAAGATCCCCTTCGAACTCCGTGGTAACATCGGCCACGTATTTCCATTCGTTCTTGGAGACGAGAATCGTGCTTTCAATCGCGCGGTTGATATCCAGCGGCATCTTCTCCAACGGTCCGGGATGGGAGAACTCTTTCATGGCGCGCACGATGCGCGCTACGTGATCGACTCCCTCGAGCAACTGTTCGATCGCCCTCGGCACCTCGTCGCGAAGGTATTCGAATACACCTTCGTCCAATGGCTCCTCCGTGGCGTCTTCCGGCTGCCGGCCGGCGAACTTCACCAGATCGCGAAACGCATCCTGGAGGAACTTGCCGTTATCCCCGATATATTGAATCGGGGTATTGATCTCATGCGCGACTCCCGCCGCCAACTGGCCGATCGATTCTAGCTTCTGCGCCTGCGCCAGACGGCTTTCGAGTTGCTTGATCTGAGTGATATCCCACGCCACCACGGCAATTCCCGTGACGATCCCATCGCGATCACGAATGGGTGAGATGGTCAGCAGCACATGGATCTGGTCACCGGACTTAGTGAGGCGGACAGTCTCGATGTGGTTGACACTCTCTCCGCGCCGGACTCTCTCTTTAATGGCCCGGTCTTCGGTGACCCGATCGGACGGTATCACAACGGCCATGGTTCGCCCGATGGACTCCTCGGCTGTATAGCCATAGATGCGTTCGGCCCCCCGGTTCCATGTGATTACTCTGTCTTCCAGGTCCTTGCGGATAATTGCCGCGTCGGCGCTTTCGACAATCGCTGCCAGATCGGCATTGGCTCGCTCGACCTTCTTTTCCTCGGTGAGATCCTTACAGACACCAATCCAGAGGTAAGGGTGGCCTTCCTTATCTCGAAGCGCTGCGCCCCTGGCGGCCCAGTAATACACCTCTCCATTGACGCCAAGGACGCGAAACTCCTCCGAGAAACGTTCGCCTGTCCGAATGCCCCGCAGCAATGCCGATTTCACCCCCTGCCGGTCGCCAGGGTGAATCAGTTCCAGAAATTCGTCGCCCGTGTGTGGGAGTTTCCGGCACGAATTCACAAAGTGCTGTTGGTTGCCGCCAAAAAATGTGATGGCGTCGGTTTGCAAGTCCCACTCGTAAATCGAGTCTCCCGAACTCTCGGCGGCGATGCGAAAACGCTCCTGGGAAAGGAGCAGGGCCGCTTCCATTTCCAGCCGCTCCGTGATGTCTTCCGCGAGCGCCAGAGTATGCGTCGGAGCGCCGGATGAGTCGTGGATTCTGAGAATCTTAACGGACTCCGAGAATACCTCGCCATTCTTCCTGCGGGTTTGCAAAACCCCATTCCACTCCCCGGTCTTGATGGTTTCTTCGATCTCCGCGAAATGCTCTTGCGACATGTCCCGACCGGCGAGGATCGCGGGCGGTTTCCCCTTCAGCTCTTCGAAGCTATAGCCCGTCGACTGAATGAGCTTGGCATTCACGTATTCGATCTTGCCGTCCAATCCCGCAATGAGAATGTTGAGCGGGCTCTGTTCCACCGCGCTGGAAAGAATTCGCAGATGTTCCTCGGTCCGCTTGCGGTCAGTCAGGTCGCGCAGAAAGGCCGTAAACATCACCGTCCCTTGGCAGTCCACACGGCTGACGGCCAGTTCGCAGGGGAACTCGCTGCCATCGGCGCGCATACCGGACGTTTCAATCCGTCTCTCGAGAAGCAGGCCTTCACCGGTGTCCATGAGATGCGCCATGCCGCCCCGGTATGCCGGAGGAATGATCGTTTCCTCAGCCATCCGGCCCAGGACTTCCGAGCGTAAGTAGCCGAAGACCTTCTCCGCGGCGGGATTGAATTCCGTGATCCGTCCCTCCGCGTCGATGCTGATAATGCAATCCAGGGACGACCCGAGTATGGCGCTCTTGCGCGCTTCACTAGCCTGGAGGTCTCTGGTCCGCTCCAGCACCTTCCCTTCGACAATCTCTTTCGTATGTTCCAACTCGGCGCGTTGGTGTGCGATGTTCATCATCTCGCGCACGCTCAGAAAGCACGAACGAAACAGAAACACATCTTCAAAAATCACCCAGCCCGCATGCTCGACCCATCTCCAAGGGCTAGCCGTAAGCAAGCCGAATACGGACAGTGGCCAATATATGCCGCGCAGGAAATGATCTGCAGCAAGCACGGCCGTCGCCGGGAGAAACACTCGCCAATCGCGGTAAAAAGCCAGGATCGCCAGGGAGCCGAACACATGAAAGTGAGTCTCGATGCGCCCTCCCGTGAGATCGATGAGGAGGGCGGACATAAGCATCTGCGACGCGCCAATCACATACCGGGTTGAGGCCCTCCCCGGATAGACGACTGCGAGGGTACAGGGAAAGAGAGTGATGGCGCCGCCGAAAAACACAGCCGCATATAAGTGCAGGTGCAAGTGGCTATACCGTCCCGCCCACGCGAGAGGCGTTACCCACACCGCCACCGCCATCGCTACCACCCACTGGCACAGCATCAACCGGGCGAAGAGGCGGTCCGTCCGTCGGAAAATGGAGAGTTGGTGTTCCTGAAACAGTTGGAGCGCCCGGCCGACGACCGTACTCGCGATACTTGGGCTCTTGACTACTGCTTCCATGCCGGGTCCTCCCTGATGGGTCGCGTACCGGGATCGTGCAGTGCGCAACCAAATACCGGCGTGGTGTACGGCACACGGGTACTTTCATTGACCAGGCGCAGAACAGCATCTGCGCCGGCGTTTGGGCCTTGGTGGCCGCGCGCGCTCGTCAGGCCGCCACTGAAGACGAGCCTCCCAGTGGGGTCGTATAGCATCGTCTGGCCGGAAACATGCCCGCGGAATCGCGCAACTTCCTGGCTGTCATCGTCGTATAGAGGGGTTACGCCTGGAATGCCCGAAGCCTGTTTCCACAGGTCCGACGAACGTATGTCCGCCTCATGCGCTGCGGGCTTGCCAAACAGAATGAAAACGGCAAGCCTCCCCTGAGTTCGTGCTATCAGGGCCTCAAGACCAGCCAGGCTGGCGCGAGTGCAAGGGCAATCGGGATGGCTTAGCATCACGAGTGTAAACCTGCCGTTCGGGCGCGCGACCCGGCTGGCTGCCGGCCACTGCTGAGGAGGATCTCCCGGCGCTCCGGGTGTGTTTTCGTACGTCAGCAACGTGCGCGCTCCGAACACGATCGCGGCGGCCCAGACGACGCCGGCCCCCGCAAGCAACACAGCGCGGCACTTCATGATACGAGCTCGCGTTCCAATGGGAGTCCAATCACAAATCTCGTTCCGCTTCCCGGTTCCGATTCAAACCGGATGGTTCCGTTGTGCTTCTGCACGATCACCGCATGGGCAATCGCCAATCCCTGCCCCGTACCTTTCCCCATGGGCTTGGTTGTGAAGAACGGATCGAACACTTTCGACTGAATCGCCTCCGGAATGCCGCCTCCGGTATCTCGGACGTGGATCTCCACACCGCCAGTACTCTTGCACGTCGTGATGTGAATGGATCCCTTCCTGCCCGAGTCCTTATTGAATTCGGCAATCGCATGGGCGGCATTGACGATCAGATTGAGGATCACCTGGTTGAGTTCACCTGCCAGGCAGGGCACCAGAGGAAGATCCGGTTCCAGGTCGGTGCTGACCTCAGCGATGTACTTCCATTCGTTCTTCGAGACCAGAATGGTGCTTTCGATGGCGCGGTTGATATCGACCGGCATTTTCTCTGCCGGTCCTGGATGGGAAAATTCCTTCATAGCGCGCACAATACGCGCCACATGATCGACTCCTTCGAGCAGTTGTTCGATCGCTCTCGGTACCTCGTTCCGGAGGTACTCGAAGACGCCGTCCTCCAGCGTTGTCGGCATGTGTTGGGGCTCCGGCCGCTGAGTGGCAAATCCGATGAGATCGTGGAACGCGTCCTGCAGGAACTTCGCGTTGTCGCCGATGTACTGAATCGGAGTATTGATCTCGTGCGCGATGCCGGCCGCCAACTGGCCGATAGACTCCATTTTCTGCGTCTGCGCGAGCTGCCGCTCGAGCCGCTTGATTTGCGTAATATCCCAGGCCACGCCGGCCATTCCCTGGACTATTCCGTTGCGATCCAGGATGGGCGAGATGGTGTGCAGCACGTCGATACGGCTTCCGGATTTCGTGAGCCGGCTGGTCTCGAGATGGTGGACACTCTCGCCCCGGCGCAATTGCCGTTGAATGGATGCCCATTCCTCAGCCCGCTCCGGAGGAACCAGAGTGGCGGTGCTGCGGCCCAACATCTCGGCGGCGCAGTAGCCGTACATACGCTCCGCTCCGCGGTTCCAGGTGAGCACCTCGCCCTGGAGATTGGTACTTATGATCGAAGCGTCGGCGCACTCAACGATCGCCGCCAATTGCGCGCTGGCGTGCTCCACATTCTTTTGGTCGGTGATATCGACGCTCAAACCGATCATGCGCTCCGGCTGGCCGTTGTGGCCGGCAACCAGCATCGAACGGTCCAAAATCCAGTGAACGGAACCATCGGGCCAAACCACCCGGTACTGTTCCACGAAAGCCTGCGGTTGGTTTCGGTGGGCTGCAACCTGAATGCAGATTCTCGACCGGTCGTCGGGATGCACACAGCTCAACCAGTCGTCATAACTGAAATCTCGCCAATCCCCGTGGAATCCGCAGAGCCTGATCAGTTGCTCGGAGCACTTCGGCATTCCGGGACCGAGGTCCCACTCCCAGGTCCCTACCCCCAGGGTGTCTTGCGCCACGCGGAGAACATCTTCGGTGGCGCGCAGCTTTTGCTCCATCTGTTTGGGAGTGGTCAGGTCCTGGTGGATTCCGATCACTTGCCGCGGGGCTCCCCGCGTGTCACGAATCACAGACCAGGAAACACGCGCCAGGAACTGCGTGCCTGCTTTATGGGTACAGATAATTTCGCCGCTCCAGGAGCCCCGCTGGAGAATCTCGTGGTGGATTGCCTGGCGTTCGGCCGGTGAAACCTGTGTCCCGGCGATTGTCCGGTACACCCGGCCCACTGCTTCGGCGGCCGGCCAGCCGAACAGACGCTCCGCGGCGCTATTGCAGTAGGTGACGTGGAATTCCCGATCCACCGCGACAATAGCATCCTGGACCTGGTCGAGGATGCGCGTTTGCATCTCTGCGTTGAGTTCAAACAGCGCGCGGTTGGAGCAAGTTGTGGACTCGGACATGGAGTAACTCACACGCTGCCTACCTAACTTCTCAGCGAGCGCAGGACCTCCTCGGCGATCGGGCGGAACAGGTACTGTTCCTGGGCGGTGTCGGATCGCTCCCCCTGAACCAGCTTCTGCAGGGCAGCCAGTACTTCCGGGTGATAAGCCCCGCTTCGGCGCTGCATTTCTGCGAGCGCGGCGCTGAAGGAAAAGTCCGCGCCCACGAGGCGGTCGAAGTCGCCGGCGACGCGGAGCAAGTGAGCTCCCAGGGCGATGGTGTATGCCTTTGCCGATAACCCTTCCAGGGTTTGCGGGTCCTCATACTGGCGATCGATGATTTGCGCGACCGTGTGCAGCCGGGGAACGGACTCCAGTAACTGCTCAACAACCTTGGCTTCTGCTCGCAGCCGGTCCAGGTTCCCCTCCAAAAGGTGAGTTCCGGCGTGTCGTTCGAGTGTCTCGGGAGCTAATAGAGCCCCAATCTGGGATAACATCGCAGCGGCTTCAAATTGCCAGTGATCGCGTACCCTGAATTCCAGTGCAAGCTTGCGCATGCACCAGCGAAGGCGGGCAGCGCGGCCGAAAGCAGCCGGTTGGACTGCACTGAGGATATCCACGAAAACCGCCACGGCGCCTACGAGTGTCTCCTGCAAAACGTCGCGCTCCGCCATCTGAAGCCGGTATTGAACCAAGCCCGCATCTACGGTCTTCTTGAGGAGCACCTGCGGGCACGGCTTTCTCAAAAAGCGGAAGATATTCCCTTCATTTACGGCGTCAATAGCTGCTTCCAGGTCCGCATGCCCGGTAAGCAGAATGCGGACGGTCTCCGGAGAAAGTTCCTTGATTCGCGTCAACAATTCGATGCCGCTCATGCCCGGCATTTGCAGATCGGAGACGACCACGGCATAGGAATCCGCGGCGGCCGCGGCAAGCGCGTCCTGGGCGCTAGTCGCAATGGCTATGCTGTACGTCTTATGCAGATTCCGCTGAACCGCGCTGACTAGATTGACATCATCGTCGACGAAGAGAATTGGCTCAGTCATCGATCTCCTCGTACCGATATTCACGCCCCTCCGATATGGCCGGTCCCTACGGCGTGATATCAGAAATTGAAATCCTTCTCAAAAGGTAAATCCCCTGGTCCTAGGGAACAATACTTATCTTGGTTACTATCGGAGGTTATATTATGAAATCGGCGGGAGTTGCCGAGCCGCGACCGTGAGGGAGCGGTCTCCCCAGCCGTTCGTGACGAACTCCGTTAACTCAGGTCCGGATTGAGTGCCAGTTTCACGGTACGCGCCAGTTTCCGCGCAGTGTAGGGCTTTTGGATGAAGTCGGCCATTCCTTTGGCGGTGAATCGCCGCACCGCCTCGACTTCGTTATAGCCACTCGATACGATTATCCGCGCCTGCGGGCGGATGCTCTTGATTTTGCGGAAAGTCTCCTGCCCGCTCATGACCGGCATCGTCATGTCGAGAAGGATGGCCGCTACACGGTCCGCGTTGTTTCGGAAGACTTCGATTCCCGCCTGACCGTCTGAGGCAGTGAGTACACTGTAGCCGTAAGCTTCCAATGCGCTCGTCGCCATCTGCCTTACGGCAGGCTCGTCATCGATGATCAGGATGGTGCCGGTCCCCGCCAGATCGGATTGCGGGGTCTCCGTTACGGGCGCCGCTGCTGTCCCCTCCGCCGCCGGCAGCAGCACCTTGAACGTCGTTCCCTTCCCCGGAATGCTATATACGCGCATAGCGCCCCGGTGTCCGCGGACGATTCCCAGAGCGGCGGCCAGACCCAGTCCGCGGCCAGTGAATTTCGTTGTAAAGAAGGGATCGAAGATCTTTGACAGCGTAGCGTCATCCATGCCGCACCCCGTGTCGTGAACCTCCAATGCCACGTAGCTGCCTGGCCGGAGCGTGTCGCCCGCAAAGTTCTGCGCGATGTAGGCCTCGTCGACCGTCTGCTGCTCCGTGGTGACGAGCACGGTACCGTTGTCCTGTTCTCCGATCGCTTCCGCCGCATTAATCACGAGGTTCATGATGAGCTGTTGAATTTGCCCGGCATCGGCTTCGATTTGAGGAATATCGGACTTGAGCTCCAGCCGTAGCTGCACGTTTCGGAAAATGGACGTTTCGAGCAGCGTGCTGATTTCGCTGACAAGCTGGGACAGGTTAATCCTCTCGATTACGAACCGCCCTTTACCTGCGTATGCCAGCAGTTGCCGTGTCAGCGCCGACGCCCGCTCACTCGCGTCGATAACATGGTGAAGGAGAACCCGATTCGGATTGGCAGTGGGCATGCTGTCCAGCACCAGGCTGGCATTACCCAGAATTCCGACCAGCAGGTTGTTGAAGTCATGGGCGACTCCGCCTGCCACCAGACCCAGGCTCTCCAGCTTCTGCATTTGCTGGAGCTGTTGTTCGGAGCGCTTACGTTCTGTAATGTCGCGGGCGATCACCGATGCCCCGGTCAAGGCGCCCGCCTGGTTGCGAACGGGCGATACGGTCAGCAGTAAGAGGATGGTCCCGCCGTCCCTCCGGGTACACTCGATCTCCGCCGGCTCGTCCCCGGTGCTTTCGGGAAGCCTCCTCCAGACCGCGGAAGCTTTGCCAGTCCCGTCCGTCCAGGCTAATTCGCCGATGTTCTTCCCGATCATGTCCGCTGCCCGGTAGCCAAACATCTTTTCGGCTGCCGGATTCCAACTGGTGATCCGATTTTCCAGGTCCATTCCGATAATGCCGTCCGCCGAGTGCTCGACAATAGCTGCCAGCTCCGCCAGAGACTGATTGGCCCGAGCCAATTCCGCCGTGCGCTGTTGAACCCGGGACTCCAGATCCAGGTTCAATCGGCGAATCTCTGCTTCTGCACGTTTACGCTCTTCGATTTCCCTCTCGAGCGCGGCGTTGGCCTCTTCGATTTCCACGCGGCGCTGCTCCGAAATAGCGGCCGCCTTGACCATGCCGAGCGTTTTAGGAACGAGTGGGGGCAGCGCGAGCGCGGTAGTAACAGAAGCGGCGGCGGTCAACGCCTTGACAAGACCCGAAAGCCAGTACACCGGCGTCCGCAAGGTCAGGACCTCCATGAGATGCGTGCCGCCGCAGGCGATGATGAACGTGCCGAATGCCAGGAACATCCAGGAAAACGGGATCTCCCGCTTGGCGCTCCGCACCAGGTAAGCCAGCGTTAGGGATATTGCGACATAGGCTGCTCCAATGGAAAGATCGGACCAGAAATGCAGCCCCACCAAACCGGGGTCCTGCCGGTAGCAATACACGTGCGCCATGAAATTCGTGTCAAAAAGCCATTGAAAGAAATTCATGATCCTGTTTCCCATCAACGGGGATATCTGGTTAAAACACCGCCTGCCTCGTTATCCGACTTATTATCGATGCGGCGGCCCCTGTAGAACCTCTTTTCTTATTCTCCCATTGTTTTGCCTTCGCGGCGGCTCGCCCAATAGGACTTCATGCGGTGAGAAATCAGGAGCCGTTCCTGCGGGCCTATCGACTTGCGGCCGCGCTTATGTCCACCGGCGCCGCTCTTTTCGGTTTGCGCTTGTAGGCGTTCCAACTCTCCGATCACTCCCATGATCCTCTCGCGCTCGGAGCGGAGTTTGCGGATCAAAATATTGACGTTCATTTGGTATTCCTTTTACGTCCGCTGTATTGCGGCCGTCCCGCCTCGGCAGTCATGCCTCCGACAGCCCGTTTATCGGGGGAACCTGCGCCGGATGGTATTCAGCAAGCGCCTCCATTTAAATCCCGAGCAGGCGTTGCAGTTCCTCGCACTCCGGCGCCGGCCGAACCCCCTGGGGTGTGAATATACCATGGAATTCTTAGGGGTTGCAAAATGCCACACTCTGAGAAATGGCGCTTTCTCAAGACAAATACCGGTTAATCCAATTTGCCGGTTAACCGGCTTTTTGGAGAAAAGCTTCGGCTTTGCGTCGCTGCACCCAGAGCCCGTGGGACCGCCGCAACCAGCCCAGGCGCTGAAAGCGGTTCACAAAGTATGAAACTCTCCACCGCGAGGAGCCGATCATCCTGGCAAGTTCGGGGTTGGTGAACGCGAAGCGGAGTCGCGTCCATCCCTTCCCTTCGGGTGCCATCTCCAGGAGCAGCCGCGCAAGTCTCGTCTCGGCCGGTTCAGTTACGAAACTGAAGATGAGCTTCTCGCATCGCCTGAGCCTGCGGGCGAGGCTTTGAATGACTGCAGTTGCGAATCGGGAGTCTGCTTTTACCTTGCGCGCGAATTCGACCATTCGGAAGTGGATTAACTTAACCTCGGAGAGGCAGGTCGCAGCGTCGTAGTGCGGGGGCAAGCCAAGGACCGTCCCTTCGCCGAAGAACGAACCACCATCCAACTGATCGATGATTGCCTCTTTCACGGACAGCCGCACGTGTCCGGACCGCAACCACCAGATCGAACGCCGTGTTCGCAAAGGCCCAAGGACATTCGTCCCTTTGGGAAGGATGAGTTCGCGTCCTATGTTCAGGACGGCTGAACTTCGTCTGCGAGCCATATTAATATTTTCAGACCTATATATATTATATATTATTTCTCCCCTATTTGGGGGTATTTTTGCCCCACAAAGGAGTGCGACAACCCCCGCAAGAACAACCCCGGACTGCCCCGGAAAATCTCTTGTGAATTTTCCCCGCGCCAATCACACTAAGAAAAGAAAAAATTGTATGGAACTTGCCGATCCAGCCACACTTGCCGCGCTCCTCGAAGAGCCGCGCCGTCCAGCCCGCGCCCAGAGACTGCGCGGAGCTGGTAGAGGAAATCCCCTCGGTACTTGCTCCGTCCCATCCCGCCGTTGTTCATGCGGCAAGTGCCTGACGTGTCAGGAAAATGCGCGATGGGATCGCATCTTCAATGAAAAGTTCTCCGATCCCGACTATTACCGGCGGCGCGCCATTAGCCAGGGCAGTTCTCTTGGCTGGCTCCACCGGTCATAAAGATCGATCTGAGCCAGTGGAATTGGAAGGTACGGTCTAAGGTAAAGAACCCGATATTAGCTTCCCTTCCGGCAGTAAAATCTTGCCATGTATTGCTGTGCCATCCGTCCTTTTGTTCTACTGCTGGGACTCTTCGTGCCGGCGTTTGCTCAGACAACTTATTTGCAACGCTACCTGGCCGCGTCGACTGGAGTTTATCTATGGGTCAGCGACAACAACCTGGTCAACGATAATCTGTACCGCATCACGGCACCCGGCCAGTCCACTTTGCTGGCCACGGTTCCCGGCGGCAATGTGCAAGGCATGGCCGAGGTCAACGGCATCGTGGTGACGCAAATGCTTTGCGACAGTTGCCCGGGGTTGTTGCGAACTGATGGAAGCGTTGGGGGAACCTACTTCCTCCCCGCTCTTACGGGCCTGGGAATTCTCGGCAGTCCTCTTTCCGGCACGGCTCTGAATGGCTTCGTCTATTTCTTAGGATCGGACGGCACTCAGTATGGCGGCCTGTTTCGGACCGACGGGACCGTGGTGAATGAAGTGGCAAGTCTGACCCCGGCTTCGATTCTCGCTGTCTACGGCTTGCAGGCCTTGGGGGGCAAGCTGTATCTTCGTGTTCTGAACACAGGCGCGCTTCTCGAAATCTTCAGTTCGACGGGAGACGCGGGGTCCTCTTTCAACCTGGTCACCACGCTGCCGAATAACAATCTTGTCTGGTACGGGCCGCCTACGTGGATCGAGCTTTTGGGCAGTAATCTCGTTTTCGACGTGGTGGGTCCCGGCACGGGCGTGACTATCTTTACGGCGCCCGCGGCGGGCGGCGCGGCGTCCATACTCTCTCAAACCAACCAGGGCTATTCGGACCTCGCCGCGCTGATCGGCAGCAAGATTTTTATGAGGCTCTACAACAACGCGAATGGGGGAGAGCTCTGGGTGAGCGATGGCACCGCCGGCGGGACAGGTATGGTTAAGGACCTTGCCCCTGGGCCGGGCAGCAGCACGCCTACTGACTTCGTCGAGTTTAACAATTTGTGCTATTTCCTCGCCGACAATAGCCCGCTGGCCTTTCCCTCGGGTTTCTTCTCGAGCGATGGCACCAATTCCGGGACTAAGGCTGTGTACAACCCACGCGGCCAGGGGAGCACCATCGGATTGCGGCAGGTAAATGGGCGCTTGTTCTTCTTCGCGCCAGCAAGCGCGCGGGGAGGATACCAGCTCGCGGTCAGTGATGGCACCCCCGGAGGAACCAAACCCGTGAATATCGGCGCGTTCGTCAGTCAGGGACTCAATGACGTGTGGATCCAGGTGAGCGGAGGGCTTTATTACTTCAACTACGCTACGTCGACGGCGAACAATATTTATCGCACCGACGGCACTCCGGCCGGCACAGTCCTGCTCGGCCAGTTCTGAAGCTCGCGCTACGTCTCGCTTACCGGATCGCCAAACCCTGGCCGGTCGGCAGAGACAGGATTTCCGTGCCGAGTGATCGGGCGGCTTCGTCGAGCGACTGCTTCTGGTGCCGGTATTCGTGATTTGCATAATCGTCGAAAAGGACGAGCGCGCCGGGCGAAAGGCGATCCCAGAAATATTGCAAGGCTGAGCGTTCCGGGTAAGCGCAATTCATATCGATGTGCAGGAAAGCGACCCGTTCGATTTCGAGGCTGGGCAAAATATCGGGGACCGGTCCGGCCACCACGATTGCGTTGACCCATTCCGCGAAATTCCGCCGCGCTCGTTCCACATCGGTGACGTAGGCTCCCCTTGAGAGCAACTCCCGAGTGAGCCGGGCCTTTCCAGCCTCCAGTTCCTCGGCGGAGAACTGTTCGAAGACGGGACCGGCGAACGTGTCAATCAGAAAGAACCGGCGCGGTATCTCCGACCAATTGAGCCGCCGCATGATGGCGGAGCTCATGAAGCCGGCATTCACGCCGCATTCCACGAAATCGCCGGGGACGCTGAGAGCCGCCCGCGCCGCCCACAACGCCACGTGAACGCGCCACGCGAACTCCGGGTCCACACCCGCGCTTGCCTCGATCCCGCGCGTGTAGGCATCTCGAAAAGTTGGACTCTGGCGGAACTCGTCGTTATGGACGCTGAACAGCCCGTCTTCCGCATAGTAGCGCCTGGTATCGAAGCGCACCATGCCGCATCGCTCCATGACGGCTTGCAGTAATCGCCGCAACCAGGTCCGCAACCGAGGCATGGGTCAGTTATTTTACCTCTGCAAGCGAACCGTGAAAGTGCTACCCTGGCCTGGCTGGCTGGTCAGCTCGACGGCGCCGCGGTGAGACTCCGCGATCCATTTCACGATCGAGAGCCCCAGGCCGAAGCCGCCCTGCTGGCGCGACCGGGCCTTGTCGGCGCGATAGAAGCGTTCGAATACGCGCGTAGCCGCTTCGGCGGGAATGCCCACACCGGTGTCGCAAACGCGAATGCAGACTTCCGATCCTTGTGTTTCCAGCGCAGCCGAGACGCTGCCGCCCTCGGGCGTGTAGCGGATGGCATTATCCAGGAGGTTCACAACCATGCGCCGCAGCAATTCCTCGTCTCCCTGCACTGCCAGATCCTCTCCCGCAACGCAGCTCAGTTCGACGTTCCGGGCGGCGGCGAGCGGCTGCAGGGAGCGGCAGCATTCAGCCAGCAGGTCGTTGAGGTAGAGTTCCTCAAGCTGCAACTGAACGTGCCCCGCATCGGCGCGGGCGAGATTCAGCAAATCGTCGACCAGGCGCGAGAGACGGCGCGATTCTTCCTGAATCAACATCAAAGATTCCCGGTAATCGGCGGCAGTGCGCGGCTGCGAGAGCGCGACGTCCGCCTCGCCGCGGATGACCGCCAGAGGTGTGCGCAGCTCGTGCGAGGCGTCCTGCACGAAGCGCCGCATGGTCTCGAACGATTGATTCAGGCGGGCCAGAAGTTCGTTGAACGAGGCCGCGAGTGTGGCGAGTTCTTCGGCGGCGTCTCCGATGTGTAGGCGTGTCTCCAGGTTGCGATCGCTGATCGCCTGGGTCTGCGCCATCATCGATCGCAATGGCGCCAGCCGCCGCCGGGTAAGTAAGTAGCCGCCGGCGCCAGCCACCGCTAGCAGCAGGGGCGTCACCAACCAAAGGGTCTCCCGCAGCACCTGGAGACTCTGGACAACGGAATCCAGAGGCTCGATAGCGACCACGAGAAATTCGCGGTTCTGATAAGTCACCCGCCTCGCGACGCCACGCGCCCCATTCTTCCCCCAGCCGGGCACGTCCCAGGCGTCCTCGCGTCGTTCCGCGGCCGGTATCCGGGCTACCGCCGCCTCTGTGTCCCGCCGGTGTTCCGGATCGCTTGCCGCGAGGATCTTGGCCCCCGCCGCAATCGCGATCACAACGCCGCGCGGCGGCGTCTTGGAAATGACTTCCGCCGCCGCTGCGGCGGAATCGCCCTGCATCTCCTCCAACTCCTCCTGGAAGATCTGCGCGCTGATGCTCGAAGTCGCCGCCAGGCTCTCCTCGAGCCTCCCTTCCAGCGCCCTAGAAACGCTGCTGTACAACACCAGGCAAAAGACCAGAAAAAGCGCCGAAAACAAAACCAGATACCAGGCCGCAAGCTGCACGCGAAGGCTTTTAAACATCGTCTTGCCCGGAACCTGCCCGCAGCAGGTACCCTTCGCCGCGGCGCGTGTGAATCAAGCGCGTTTCCGAATCGGCATCCAATTTCGCGCGCAGGCGTTTGATGTATACATCGATCACATTGGAGAAGGGATCGAAGTTGTCATCCCAGACGTGCTGGGCAATCTCCTCCCTCCCCACGACTTTACCCTGATTGAAAACCAGAAATTCCAGCAGAGCATACTCCTTTGCGGTCAGGGTGACCAGCCGGCCGCCGCGCGATACGGCGTGGCTCGCGGTATTCAACATAAGATCGGCGACGCGCATAACGGGAGCGCGAAAGATGGCGGCGCGCCGCAAGAGGGCGCGCACGCGCGCCAGCAACTCTTTGAAATCAAACGGCTTTGTGAGGTAATCGTCGGCCCCGCAATCGAGCCCCGCTACGCGATCGTCGACGCTCCCTCGAGCCGTCAGCATCAGAATTGGCATGCGCCGCCCACTGGCGCGCAATTCACGGCAAACGGTGTATCCATCCTTTACGGGCAACATGACATCAAGGATCACCAGATCGTATTCATTCACGGATCCCAGGTAAACGGCTTGCTCGCCATCCCGCGCCTGATCCACCGCATACGTTTTCTCGCGAAGGCCTTTGGCCAGGACTCGGACCAGGGGAGCGTCGTCTTCCACTAACAGGATTCGCATCCTTCTCTATTCTCTTCCCTCCGAGATGAATGGACGATGAAACGATTTCACAACTTATTTACACCCAGCTCACCGCCCTGCCGGATAACATCGGTGGTAGGCTCCTTTGGCTTCAGTTACCATCTCACGGCCCATCGCTTCCGAACGCAACTCATGGTGGGCGATTATCTGCCTTGGGGAAAGGATCGGTGCAGCCGTACTCCTGGGAGCGCTCAGCTCGGCGCTGTGCTTGTGCGCAATCACTCTGGCTGTGCTCTCGCGGCGGACGCCGCTGATCGCGCACCGCCGCGTGGGGTGGCGAGGAACGACTCTGTGGATGTTGAAGCTGCGCACGATGTGGGACCGCGAGGCTCCTCGTTTCCGGGGTTGGATTGAACGTATCGAGGATGAGGCTGGGCCGCAACAGAAAGGCTCCGCGGACCCGCGCGTGGCGAATGCATTCGCGGCTTTCTGCCGCCGGCACTCCATTGACGAACTGCCGCAACTGTGGCACGTAATCTACGGTGAGATGTCGCTGGTCGGTCCGCGTCCTCTGACCGCCGCGGAATTGCGCCAGTATTACGGTCCGGACACCGTCGAGGTTCTGGAAGTGAGGCCAGGCATTGCCGGCCTTTGGCAGACCTCCGGCCGCAACCGGCTGACTTATTGCCAGCGCCGCGATCTGGATGTGCAGTTCGTTCGCACACGTTCCCTTCGCATGTACCTGAAGATCCTGCTGCGAACGATTCCTGAGGTGTGGAGCGGCGCGAATAGCTGGTAAGCCGGTGGCTTGGTTCGCGGCTTAGAAACCCTCCAGCAAGTGTCCCATTTTTTGTTTCTTGGTCCGCAGATAAGCCTCGCGCGTGTCCACGATGTCGGCCAGGCAGGGAACGCGCTCCACAACCTGAACGCCGGCGTTTTCTACCGCGCCCACCTTTTCCGGGTTATTGGAAAGTAAGCGGATTGCTTTCAGCCCAAAATACTGGAGAATCGCTCCCGGCAACTCGTAACTGCGCAGGTCACTCTCGAATCCCAGGCGCTCGTTGGCCTCCACGGTGTCCGCCCCCTGATCCTGCAATTCGTAGGCGCGAAGCTTGTTCAACAGGCCGATACCTCGGCCCTCCTGGTGTTCATAAATCAAAAGCCCGCGCCCCTCCTGCGCGATGCTTTTCAGCGCGATTTCCAGTTGTGCCCGGCAATCGCACCGCAAGCTGTGGAAGACATCTCCGGTCAGGCACTGCGAATGGATGCGCACCAGGGGAGGCGCCGGCCCCAAATCGCCCATTTTCAGAACCACGGCCTCCTCGCGCCGGCCATCCAGGTGCCCCGCAAATCCGTAAATCCGAAAAAGCCCGAATTGTGTGGGAAAGTCGGCTTCGGCGACCTTTTCCAGGCGGAGTAATGGACTGTTCATCGGCGACAAGTGGCTGATTTTTTTATTATAGTGGCTGGTTCCACTATAATGGCTTCCGACGCCTCATGACGGACCTGGAACCCTACCTCGTCGCGCTGCTGGTAAGACTTGGCGTAGTGGCTTCCATTGCCAGCATCCTGGCCCGTTGGAGTACGTTTAAGTCCTTCCTGATGCAGGATACCCGGACACTCAACCAGCGGTTGGGGCTTTCTCTATGGCTTTCTGCCGTCTTCGGAGCGAGCGTGGCGATGCGTGCCGAGGCGGGTTATCCCGCCGCGGACCTGGGTTTGGAAGGCAGCTTCATTGCAGGCCTGCTGGGCGGCTACGTCACCGGTCTGGTCTCCGGCGTACTGATTTCGCTTCCCGCCATGTTCCATGGCGAGCACCTGACGATGCCTCTCTTCGCGGCTGTGGGGGTGTTGGGCGGTGTTTTGCGGGACCTGGCGCCCGATCCGGAGGAGATCTGGCGGGTGTCGCCGTTCGTTGACCTGAACATCTATCGCTTTTTCCGAGAAGGTCAGAACCACCGGAAAACGGCGTTCCACCTGTCTCTGTTCGCGGCTATCCTCTCGGCGGAGTTCTTGCGCCAGATTCTGGGATCTTTGTTCAACGAAAGGGAGCTATTCAGCCTCGGTCGCCATCAGCCGCATCCTTTGACCCAAGCCGCACTCTACGCGACCACGCTCTTCGCCGTCGCCATTCCGCTCAAGATCTGGAACAACACACGGACCGAGAAGAAACTCGAGGAGCAGGAGAGACTCCTGACCGAAGCGCGCCTGGCGGCGCTCACCAGCCAGATCAATCCGCATTTCCTCTTTAACACTCTGAATTCCGTCTCCTCGCTGATACGTACCGACCCGAACCAGGCCCGCCTGATGCTGGTGAAGCTCTCGAAGGTGTTGCGGCGGCTTTTGCGCAAACACGAGAACTTCAGCGCGCTGCGTGATGAGCTGAGCTTCATTGAGGATTATCTGTCCATCGAGGTTGCGCGCTTCGGCGACAAGCTGCGATTTGAGAAGGATGTGGGCGAGGATACTCTGGATATGCTTGTGCCTAGCATGTTGCTGCAACCGCTGGTCGAGAATTCCATCAAGCATGGTCTGAGCAGGAAGGTCGAAGGAGGCACGATCCGCATTCACACGCGCCGTGGCGACTCGCGCCTGCACCTGCTGGTGGAAGACGACGGCGTGGGCATTCCGGAGGCTAAGCTGGCAACCCTGCTGAAGCACGGTATCGGAGTAAGTAATGTAAACGAACGTCTGAAGGTCCTGTTCGGCCGCGACTACCGGATGTGGATCGATAGCCAGCCCGGACGCGGCACGCGCATCGAAATCGAAGTACCTGAATTGCACACTGATCTGGCGGCAGCTTCGTAGTGAAATTTCCCGAGGAGAGACTCTTGAGCAGACTCGAAGAATCGCTTACGGCGTGGCCAGTGAACGGACTTCCTACCACACTGGCCGGCCGCACGCGCCGCGTGTACGACCGAATGGCGGCGGTTTATCCGGTGTCCACGTTCTTTTTTCATTCCCGCGCGCACCGTTGCGCTCTGGAGGGCTCCGATTTGCGTGATGGCATGCGCGTGCTGGAAGTCGCCACCGGCAGCGGGGAGATGTTTCGCCGCCTGGTAAGAGCCAACGGCAGCGGCGCCACCATCGGTGTGGACCTTTCTCCCAACATGGCCGCACGGACCCAGCGCACGGCTCGCCGTAAATATCCTGCGGCGTGGGCGCATTGCCAGGCGGTCGACGCGCGCCATATGCCTTTCCGCGGTGAGACGTTCGATACGATCTTCTGCTGCTATTTACTGGAATTACTCTCCGCCGAAGACATCGCCAGCACGCTGAGCGAGTTTCACCGGATTTTGCGGGATCGGGGCCGCCTGGCGTTGGTCCTGATCGGACAAAACACCGCCGCATTCAATGCCCTATATCGCGTCCTGGGAAAAGTGGCGCCTGCGTTCTGGGGACGCCAGGTCGAGCAGCGTATCCCAGAGATCATCACCGGAATGCAATTCGAGATCCTGCGGGATCACACCGTGCGCCAGACTTTCTACCCATCCCGGGTGCTGGTAGCGCGCAAGTAGCAGCTCGTTCTATTCGTTCTTCGAATAGTAATACGTGTATTTGCTGTACAACTCCGACGCCCGCGCTCCGTTCGCCACGATGCCCAGCACGTTGTTCTCGCACAGCGACTGCATCGCGCGAGTCACGTTGTCGAAGGTCGTGGAGCCGATTTTGACCACCAGAATGGTGCCGTCCGCAAGCGTTGCCAGCAGGTTGGCGTCCGCCGAGAACAACAGCGGAGGAGTATCGAAAATAGCCCAGTTGAAGTGCTGCGGGAGTTCCTCAAACAAAACTTTGGCTTGCCGCAGATTGAGCAGTTCCAGCGGATTCTTCACCGGGGTTCCCGCGGGAAGCAGGAATAGATTGGCCCCCTCCACATGGCGCAGAGCATCCGCCAGGCTGCACTGTCCCGCCAGGTAATCCGACAGGCCGGGCGACCGCTCCACCTGGAACAGGTTATGCACCACGGGCCGCCGCAAGTCGAAATCGCCCAGCAACACCGTGTTCTCGGAGAGTTGCGCCTGCGCTAAAGCCAAATTCACGGCGGTGAAGGTTTTGCCTTCGGCCGGGGAAGGGCTGGTGCACACCACGGTATGCAGCGGCTGCAGCGTTTGCAGGTGATTGAGACGGGTGCGCAAGGTCCGGAACTCTTCCGCGGGAGTTTCCAGCGAATTGTCCGAGTCCAGAAGATGTGACTCGGGAGCCGGTTCAAATACTACCTTCTTTACGTGTTCCAGAACACCCGACCGCAAACTCACCCTGGCAGGAGTGGCAATTGCGACACCGCCATTACCTGTATTAACTGCAGAGAAATCCCGTGGCGGGACCTCTTCCTTCGTCACCGGGGTTATCGTTTGGGGGGAAGGCAATCCCTCCTTTTCGGCCCGGCGTAATGCATCGTGTACTCGGCTCATTTCAACTCCGGTGACTCATCAGATGCGTGTGGAAAAGTAGTAGAACATCGAGCCGCTCATCGCAACGGTCCCAATAATAATGGCGCTCGACCAGGCCAGCCAGAACAGGCGCCGCTTGCGGCGCACCAGCAGCGCATTTTCCAGCAGGGGAATGCTGCTCAGCACCGGCAGGTTGGTATACGCGCGCACGTCCTTGAGGTTCTTCAGGGACGTGTTCTTCATCTCTTTGGCGCCGGCCAGAATGATGCCTAAAATCAGCCCCGTGGCTGTCCCGGCTCCGGCGATAGCGAGCCGGTTGGGCTCCGCCGGCTGTTCCGGCAAGGAGGCCGGATCGAGAACTTCCAGATTCTCGCCCGCCTTCCTCTCTTCCAGGTTCTGAGATGTTTCCGAAATCGCCCGGCGCTTGGCCTTGTCGTCGTAATTATCTTTGGCCACGTTGTATTCCCGCAGCAGCGCGGCATACTTCTGATCGCTCAGCGGACTGGCTTCAATACGCGCCTGATAGGCTGCAATCTGTTTGTTAATCTGCGCCTGCTGACGGACCCGCTCTTCTATATCCGAGTTCTTTGCCTGGATTTGTGTCTGCAGCAAGGCAGTGCTGCTCTTGATATCCTCGATTGTCTTGGCTACTTGCGGGTTAATCACCTTGACAACGGTCGGCTGCGGCGCGGCTGCCTGCTGCGCGCTTTCCTGCTTTTCCAGTTCGTCGCGCTCCTTTTCCAGAGCAGCGAGCTGCGCCTTGAAATTCTTGATATCGGGGTACTCTTCCTTATAAACTTCGCGCAGCGCCGCCAACTGGCTCTTGGCGTCTGTGATCTTTTTGTTCAGGTTCATCAGGCGATCGTTCTTAATCGTCTGTGTCGAGGTCAGGCTGGTGTCTTCGAGATTCGACTGGTAGAAACTCAACTGTGTCCGGTAGTTTTGCAGTTGTGTTTCCATCAGCATCTTTTCCTGCTGATTGCGATTCAGCGCTTCGTTCATGGCGCTGAGCTGCTGTTGCAGCGATTGCAGTGTGGAGAGATTCGCCTGATACTGCTCCGGCAGCCGCCCCTGATTCTCGGTGCGGAATTTTGTGATCCCCGCATCCAGGCGGTCCAGGTCTTCCTTGGCCGCTTTATATTCGTCGTTCAGGAAGCTGGTGGTCAGACTGGATTGATTGCGGAGCACCGTCACGTTTTGCTCGCTGAACTTGCTGACCAATTCGCGAACCACGGCCTGCGCCTTGTACTTGTCCGTGTATTTGTATTGAATGACGAAGGCCGCGGCCAAACCCCGGTTGGTGCCCTGCGTGGCGACATCCAACATCGAAATCTTGATGTCCCGGTTGCGCATCTGTTCCACCACGTCTTCCATCGGCATGCGCTGCCGTTCCTTGGGATACAGATTCAAAGAAGGGCGCTGAATGAGTTCGGAAAGGCTCGTGCGGCTGAGAATCTCCTGCTGCATCTGCGTGAGCCGCTCCGCCATTTGAGAGTTGATCGCGCTCGGCACAAGCCGCTCCGGCACCTGCTGTGGCGTGATGCGCATCAGAGCCGATGAAATAAACGTGTCCGGCCACATAAACGCGATCACCACCGAGATCACCAGCCCCGCGAACGTAGGGCCGACAATCCACGAGCGATAGCGCCGAAGCATGTCGATATAGTCCTCGACGTCCGGCGGACGCCGCGAAACGCTCACGTAATTCTGTGCAAGACCCATAAAAAGCTTCTCTAGGGAACGATAATTTGATCGCCGGGCTGCAATAGGACGTTCTGGTCGAGGTGCTTTCCCTCGCGGACTTCCTTGTAATTGAATTTCAGCCGCTGGTTGCCACGGATGATCGTGATTTTCTTAAGGTTGGCGAAATCCCGGAATCCGCCTCCGTTGGCCAGCCCCTCCATAATCGTGGTAGGAACCACCAGAGGGTAGGCTCCCGGATGCAGTACCTCTCCTTGAATGAAGTATTTCCGGCTGTTCACCTGTTGGACGGAAACATTGACCTCGGGAGAATTCAAATACTTCAGCAGCCCCTCGGAAATCTGCGCCGCCAATTGCGCGGGGGTGAGGCCGGCGGCGGTGAGTTCATTGACCAGGGGCATGGTGATCTTACCGTCCGGCCGCACGATCACCTGGCGGGTGAGCTCCTGTTCGTGCCACACGGAAATATTCAGAACATCTTCTGCTCCAATGACATAGGCGTTCGGGTCGATGGGAGCACCGCCCTGCCGGCGCTCGCCGCCGGTTGCCGAAGAAGGAGCCGTCTCGGGTATGGCGCGTGCCGCTGAAGCGGAATTCGAAGGCCTCTTGGGTTCCGCGCCCCCGGGCTGTGCGCCTTGCGGAGGCTCGGCCAACAACAGGGAGGAGGACATCGCCAGGATCATCCATCCAACGGAACTCATCGGGATACGTCCAAGACTCATGAGCCGCATCGTGCTGCCACTCGCCAACTCGCGCGGCCTTATGGCACGTTCTCTCACTGATTGTACAGTGTACAGCATTCACCAAAAAATTCTGAAGATTACCAGTACGGCTATACGCACACAATATTGCATAAGGAATAGGGTGTTTGTTTAGGAGATTACGGATCCAAGATGCCGTTTTCGTGAGAATACACTGCAATGTAGTGGGCTCTCCCAAAAAACGGATACAAGTTCCGGGATGGGTTGTAAGTGATAGAAAATCAGGGTATTCTGAGGAATAATGCGCCCCACTGCCGCGGCCCCAAACGTGCTCCGGCGTCCAGCGGCGAGTTGTATCATTAAACGCTAGCCGACGGTGGCCGGATGTTTCAGGAACTCAAATTCCAACTGTCAACTGCAATCCTGACAATTCTCACACTCGCCGCTGGTGTGGCCGCCGTAATTAACTTCGAGCAGCAGCAAAAGTTCCACCTGGCCGAGGATGGCGTTATCTGGGTTGACCGGAGCGGCGGGGTGGAAGCTCTGTCGGTTCCTGGTGGCTCCGAGGGGGCAAAGGCTGGGTTACGCACCGGGGACCGCCTCAAGCTGGTCAATGGAGTTCCCATCCGCAAAGCCGTTGAGGTCGCGCAAGTGCTGGCCAACATCGGCGCCTGGAAGAAAGCCGTCTACTATGTCTCGCGCGGCGGCGTGGATTTTGACGTTAACCTGATCGTAGGCGAGGTGCCGCTCGATCGCGCCCGCGTCTACCAGTATCTGGTCGCTGCTGCGTACCTGATGATCGGGTTATTCGTTTATTACCGGCGCGGCAGCGCCCACAAAGCACGCCATTTTTATATTCTTTGCCTGGCGTCGTTCGTCTTTTTCAGCTTTCACTACACCGGCCGGCTCGATAATTTCGACAAAATCATTTACTTCGGCAATGTCGCCGCCGGCCTGTTGGCTCCCGCGGTCTTCCTGCATTTTTGCCTGACCTTTCCGGAACCGCGCAAGTGGTTTCACGGAATTCCACGCGTGGCGCTGGTTTATGTTCCGGCGCTCTTCCTCTTCGCCGTTTACATAGCATTCGCCTCGGGGATTCTGTCGATCGCCATCCCGCTGGTGGAATTGCGATGGGCGCTCGACCGCGTTTGGGTGGTGCTCTCCACGGCGCCATATTTAATCGGCGGGATCGTTTTAAGCCTGGAGTATCGCCGGGCAGAGGACCCGATCGTGCGGCAGCAGCTCAAGTGGCTGCGCAATGGAACTTTCTGCGGAATCGCGCCGTTCGCTCTGCTGTACATCATCCCGTACAGTCTGGGCGCAATTCCCGACGAGCACCTCAAGATGTCGGTGCTGTCGTTGCCCTTAATCCCGCTGACGCTGGCCTACGCAATTGTGCGCTACCGGCTGATGGACGTGGATATCATTTTCCGGCGCGGCTATGCCTACACGCTTGCCACACTCTGTGTGCTGGCGGCTTTCTATGGCATCGTGTTTTCGCTCGGCAGCATGGTCCAAAAGAACTTCAAGGACCTCGGAAACACCGGCCTGATCACGGTGATGCTCATCACGGCGTTCCTGTTTCAGCCTATCCGCAACTGGATCCAGGAACGGCTGGACAAATATTTCTACCGCGATCAATACGACTACCGGCGCACGCTGATTGAGTTTGCGCGCGAACTGAGTTCCGAAACCGACCTCGACGCCATGCTGGCATCGGTGGGCGAACGCCTGCTGCACACGCTTTCCATAAAGCACCTCGCGTTCTTCCTGGCCGATGAAGGCGGCTCGGAATTTCATCTGCGGAAGGCGATGGGGCCGAACGCCAGGCTTTCCAATATCAATCCCGGGGAGCTGGATCTTAGCTTCCTGCATTGGAAACTGCCCGAGCCCTATCTCTTTTTCGAGCGCACGCGCCATCAGCTCGATGCGGTTTCCCGGTCGTGGCCGGCCAGCGTAAGGCGCACGATCAGTGAATTAGACCTGACCTACTATCTTCCCTGCGCGGTCCGCGGCCGCACCATCGCGTACATGGGCGTGAGCCGGACGATCGTCGGCGATTACCTTTCCAGCGTGGATGTGGAGTTGCTGGTTACCCTGGCCGGGTACGTCGGGATCGCGATCGAAAACGCCGGTCTCTATCGCTCCCTGCAGCGTAAGGTGGATGAATACGAGCGACTCAAGGAATTCAGCGAGAACATAGTCGAATCGATCAACGTCGGCATTCTCGCGGCCGACCTGGACGACCGTGTCGAGAGCTGGAACACGCAGATCGAGCAGCTCACGAATATCCGCCGCGAATATGCCGTGGGCAAGAAACTGTCGGATCTGTTTCCGCGCGATCTGGTGGAGCAGTTCGAAAGCGTTCGCGGAGAAACCGGCATTCATAACATCTACAAGTTCGTCCTGAAGCCGCAGGCGGTGAACGGAAACGCTAACGGCAATGGCAATGGGCAGCCGCTGCGGGAAGCCATCCTGAATCTGGCAATTGCCCCGCTCGTTTCCAAGGAACAGCAGCAGATCGGCCGGCTCATCATCTTCGACGACGTCACCGATCGCGCCGAACTGGAGCAGCGGCTGGTGCAGGCGGATAAGCTGAGCAGCATCGGGCTGCTGGCCGCCGGCGTGGCTCACGAAGTGAATACACCATTGGCGGTGATCTCGACTTACGCGCAGATGCTGGCCAAACAGGTGGCCGAGGATTCCCAAAAATCGTTGATCCTCGACAAGATTGCCAAGCAGACTTTCCGCGCCAGCGAGATCGTAAATTCGCTGCTGAACTTCTCCCGCACCTCGAGCACGTCATTCGGCGACGTGAATCTGAACCGCATCATCCAGGAGACGCTCTCGCTGCTCGAGCATCAGCTTCAAAAGTCGGGCATCCAGGTGACTGCCAGCCTGGAGCCCAACCTTGCCCCGATTCACGGAAATGCCGGGAAATTGCAGCAGGTGTTTCTGAATCTGTTCCTGAACGCGCGAGACGCGATGTCCAGCGGCGGTACACTGGAAGTGCGCACCTGGTCGGAAGATTCAGGCGCCAAGATCGAAGTGGCCGATACTGGCCACGGAATAGCGCCGGAACATCTGCACCGCATCTACGATCCTTTCTTCACGACGAAGCCGGCGCGTAAGGGAACAGGTTTGGGCTTGTCAGTCAGCTACGGAATCATCCAGGAGCACGGCGGATCGATCGAGGTGTCGAATCGCCGTACCGGGGGAGCCCGTTTCCGGCTCGACCTCCCGTTTGCCCCCTCCGGCGCTGCCCGGCAACCCATGACTGCCGCTTGAGAATGACTGCTTCCACCCCTTCTATCGATATCAAAGGCAACATCCTGGTGGTAGACGACGAGGCGGACATCCGCGAAAGCCTCGAAACGCTTCTGGGAATGGAGGGGTACTCCGTCGATCTTGCGCAAAACGCCACCGAAGGCCTGCACAAGCTGGAAACCCGCGGCTACGACCTGGTTCTGCTGGACCTGATGATGCCCGACCGGTCCGGCATGGACGTTCTTAAAGAAGTCCGCGAGCGGGATTCCGATACACCGATCTTCATGATCACCGCGTACGGTTCTGTCGAAGCCGCGGTGAGCGCGCTGAAGTTCGGCGCCAATGACTACTTCTCCAAACCCTGGGATAACGAAAAGCTGCTCATCGAGATTCAGCGCATGATCGCGGCGCGCCGCCTGGAGTATGAGAATACTCATCTCAAGCGCGCCTTAAAACAGCGCTACAGCTTTCCCAACATCATCGGCAAAAGCGAGCGCATGGTTCGCATGTTGGACCTGGTTGGCCAGGTGGCATCCAGCCGCTCCACCATCCTCATCACCGGGGAAACCGGCACGGGAAAGGAACTCGTCGCCAAAGCCATCCACGCCAACTCGCCGCGCGCCGACCACATGTTCGTGGCTGTGAACAGCGGGTCGCTGCCGCCCGAGCTCCTGGAATCGACTCTATTCGGCCACGTGAAGGGCGCCTTCACCAGCGCCATCCAGTCGAAAAAGGGTTATTTCGAAGTGGCCGATCACGGCACCATTTTCTTCGATGAGATCGGAACCATTGGCGCCGAAACCCAGATCAAATTGCTGCGTGTGATCCAGGAGAAGGAATTCACTCCGCTTGGTGCGACAGACCCGATCCGCGTCGATGTGCGCATTCTGGCCGCAACCAACGCCGATCTTCTGCAACTCGTCAAGGAAGGCCGGTTCCGCGAAGATCTGTATTACCGGCTCAATGTGATCAATATCGCGCTGCCGCCTCTGCGCGAGCGGAAAGAGGATATTCCTCTGCTGGTGGATCACTTCTTTACCCATTACTGCCGGGAGAACAGCAAATTCCTGGAACCTGCGACGCGCCGCTCGGCTCTGCGCTTTCAACCCGAAGCCATGCAGGTCCTGATGGAGCACGCATGGCCCGGCAATGTGCGGGAGTTAGAAAATGTCATCGAGCGCGCGGTCGTTCTGGCCACCGACTCTTCGGTTCCGATCGATGTGCTTCCCGACCCCCTGCTGCAGGCGAATGGTGTGCGCCTCAACCGCAGCGATGGCGGCCCGCTCCCGCCGGACGCATCGCTGTTCGAGATCTGCAACGATTTCGAGCGGCGGGTCATCCTCGAACGGCTGGAGCAGTTCAACTGGAGCCAGACCGATGCCGCCGAAAGCCTGCACGTGCCGCTCTCCACGCTGAATCAGAAGATCAAGCGGCTCGATATCAAGATCCGGAAGAAATCCGATAGCGGATAGCCATCACTCTTCGAGCAGCAGCAATCGTTCCGGGTCCAGCCAGGCGCGCCAGGGCTCCGGCTGTGCGGCCAGTTCCGCCCAGGCCGCATGAGAAAGTTCCGCCTCCAGGTGTGGCGCGTCTTTCTCCCGTGGCGGCGCGTGCAGCCGTAAGTACACCGTAGTTTCGAACGGCGATTCGACCGGGCGCACGAGCCAGCAGGGAAACGCATTGCCCCCTTCGCCCGCAGCCGTGAGCCGGACGTGATGGGCCCGAATACCCACGTAAGCGATGTTTTCCGGCAGAGGCGTTGCCAAACGCAAGCTGCAGTCCCAGTCCAGCGCGCGTATCTGCCCGCCATCGCCGCGGCCGATCGCAGAGAAATTCTTGCATCCGGTGAGGCGCGCGACTGCCAGTGAGCGAGGCCGCCCGAAAACATCCCGCTTCGCGCCGGCGGCGGCAACGTTTCCATCGGCCAGCACGACAAGCTCCTCGCAGAACCGGTAAGCTTCATCGCGGTCATGCGTCACAAAGAGCGTCACCCCCCGATACTGCTGGAGGATTACGTTAAGCTGCTCTTCCACCTGGCGCCGCAAGTGTGGATCGAGAGCCGAAAATGGCTCGTCCAGAAGCAGCGCCTCGGGGTCGAGCACCAGCGCCCGCGCCAGCGCAACTCTCTGCCGCTGGCCGCCCGAAAGCTCCCGCGGATAACGCTCCAGCAGGTTCTCGATGCGCAGCACACCCGCCCAATCGGCCACCAGGCGCTCCCGCTCCGCCGCCGGCCGCGAAGCAAGCCCGAACCCGATATTCTGCTGCGCCGTCATGTGAGGAAAAAGCGCGTAGTCCTGGAACACAATGCCGATGCGGCGATCGGCCGGGCCCAACGACACCCGGTTCCGGGAATCGAACAATACACGTCCGTTGAGCACGACCCGGCCTTCATCGGGTTGATCCAGCCCGGCGATGGCGCGCAAAGTCATACTCTTTCCCGAGCCCGAGGCGCCGAGCAATCCGGTGGCGCCGCGATGCGCCGCAAACGCGGCATCGAGACGGAAGCCCGGAACTCTGCGGCGCACATCTACGTTGAGCTCGGCGCTCGCCGCGGATGTCGCCGAAAGCGCCGGAAAGACCCCCACCAGCGGCGGACCGGGCGCCGCCTCGGCCATCACGGCAGCCGAACGGCGAGACGCGTCCCAATAGTTCATCACCGCGACCGAACCCAGTGAAACGGCTACCAGCAGAATCGCCCACGCCGCCGCGCGGTTCATGTCGCCGCCTTCGGCAAAGAAAAAGATGGCAATGGGCATCGTCTGCGTCCGGCCGGGGATGTTGCCCGCCAGCATCAACGTGGCTCCGAACTCTCCCAGGGCCCGCGCGAACGCGAGCACCGTCCCCGCCATCACTCCGGGCGCGGAGAGGGGCAGCAATACGTGCCGGAAGATCCTCCATTCTCCCGCCCCGAGAGTACGCGCGGCATCCAGCAGGTTCGGATTCACCTGTTCGAACGCGCCCAGAGCCGTACGGTACATCAGCGGGAAGGCGATCACCGACGCGGTAATGACGGTTGCCGGCCAGGAAAACGCGATGCTGAGCCCGATCTGTTCCAGCAGGTGCCCCACTGTGCTGCGGCGGCCGAACAGCACGAGCAAAACAAACCCTACCACCGTCGGAGGCAGAACCAGCGGCAGCAGGAAGATGCCATCCAGCACTCCGCGCGCGCGGCCGCGGTAACGGCTCATGCCGAGCGCTGCCGCAATCCCCGTTACAAACGCCACCACTGTGGCGGCGGCAGACGTCTTTACCGAGATCCAGAGAGGGGATAAATCCGCGGGGTTCACGGCTGAGCGGGAGTGAAGCCGTGCCGCACGAAAACTGCGCGCGCAGCCGGCCCTTCCAGATACGAGACGAACGCCCGCGCGGCCGCTGCATGCGGGCTGCCCCGGATAACTGCAATCGGATAGAGTACCGGGTCATGGCTGCCCGCGGGCGCTGCCGTAGTCACTCGTACTCTTGACGAATCCCGCGCATCGGTCGCGTAGACGATTCCGGCGTCCGCCTCGCCTTGCTCGACATACGTTAAGACTTGGCGCACATCTTTCGCCAGCACCAGTTTCGATTGCAATTTCTCCCATACGCCCACTGCGCGGAGCACTTGCCGGCCGTAATCGCCCGCCGGTACACTTTGCGGCTCGCCGAGCGCAATCAGTTTCACAGCGCGATCCGCCAGCCCTTGAAAAGAGTCCGGCCCGGACGCCTCCCGCGGGGCGATCAGCACGACTTCATTCCGCACCAAATCGCGGCGCGTTTCCGGCAGGATGAGCCCCTTAGAGGCAAGCTCATCCATCGGCTTGGCCGACGCGGAGAAAAACACG
>PSRJ01000229.1 GCA_003175985.1 Terriglobia bacterium | reverse complement strand
CTTGGAGGGCAACGCCGCCGAACCGAGGTTCACCGCCGGCGACAAGAAGCTGGTTTACCGCGTGGTGCGGGAAGATTGCACTTGCTGAAAGAACTGATCGTACCAAGCGCCTGAATAGACGCCGGCAAAGCGGTTCGGATAGGGTCCTATTTCCAGCGTGAAATGGAGACCCGCCGCCTTCACGGCCCGAATGTGGGCAATGAGGTCCTGCCGGGCAAATTCGTTATACGCGAGGTCGACCACACTTCCTGAAAATGAAAGCTCGTCCGGATACCGGCACGACCCTGCAAGAGGCACTATCACGCTCACCGCTAGCGGTAAGGGTATTCCATCGTCCCCATCCGAGGATTTCGTCCTGTGGTCGAATTTGCCTGAAAAGCAGATCGAAGTCCGGGATTCCGACCTGGTCTTTGTCGGCTACGGGGTCGTGGCGCCCGAATACCAATGGGACGACTACAGCGGAATTAATGTAAAGGGCAAGACTGTCATGGTCATCACGGGCGATCCGCCTGTCGCCGACCAATCCGCCGCCCTGGCGTTCGGGACGGCGGACTCGCAAGCATGGAGTCGTAACGGGTTACGCGTAGGATCTGTTGGCCGCTCTCGACGGCCTCGTTCGGATGAGCGAACACCTCGACGACTTCGCCTCGATACAGAGTACTCCATCTTTATTCGCGGCACGAACACTTCGCCGATGAATTCCAGCGACTCAGACCACCTGGAGTTGAAGGTCCTCTCTTCGGGGGAAAAACAGATCGTCTCTCTGTTCTCGCATATGTATTTGGCGATCCGGTTACGGGTTCCTCTGGAGGCTAGAACGCGTAGTTCAGCATGACGAAGGGGAAGGTGTAGGGGGCGCCGGGCGTAGTCTTGCGCAGGAACCTTCCGGGGAAGATGTGCCCCAGACCCATCGACACCTGCACGTGGCTGGACACGCCAAACGAGCCTTCCAGATCCGTCTCCTGGCCTACATGGGTTCCGGCGGAATTATCGGAACTGCGCGCGACCACGGCTCCCATGGGTGAATAGAGCGCATCGTGCCCAATGGCCAGCCACCAATTGTGGTAATTCGCGGCAACCGACAATTTGGTCGAGAGCTTGGCATCCCACCCGGCGCGAAAGTCGTGGATGTTGCGCCAGCCTACCTGATCGGCGAGGCCATATTTATCGTGCGGGGAGGGATAGAGGTTATCGAAGGTGCCGCGGACGCCATCGTGGGGGTCGCGGTCGCCGGTCGCATAATTGTACTCGGCGCTAAGACGGGGCTTCCACGAGACTGCGGAAAAAGTGTAACCGGCCGTCCAATGGCCGCCCCAAGCGCGGACCCTGTCTGGACCGACGCAGCCGGTTTGGAGGGCTATTTCCATTCCGTAATCGATGTCGCCGGCCTTGCCTGCCCAGCGCAGCCCGCTGGTCTTCTGATCGAGATGAGCCTTCACGCCATTTTCGGAAACCTGGTCGGGAGCCATGTGCCATAGAATATAAGGCTCGATCGCCGCGCCGGGCACCCATTTCTCAATGTGGCCGTAGAGACCGTGCAGATTGTGGCCGGTCCGCGGCTTGTCGAATCCGCGGTCGGTTGGGACCACCACCGAGGAAGCGAACAGGTCGAGCCGGTACCCGCTGTGCCGAACGATGACGCGAAGGGCATCGAAGGAGCGCCCGACATTAATCCAATCGAAGCTGCCGAGCAGGCGCTGCTCCCCGAAGTTCAACTCCTGGCGTCCGGCCCGCAGAGTGACGGACCTCCGATCGGCGTCCCCCAGTTCCAAGTAGCCGATTCGCAAGTCCATGGGGTTCTCGTGCGGTGGCGCATTAGGGACGCTCTGCTGGAAATAGATGCGGGCATCCTGGGCTTCAAACGCAAATTTCATCCAGGAGAGGGGCTGTACGGTAAGATCGGCCCGGAAGCGGGTGAGCAGATGAGCGTCATCCTGGTCCGGCCGGAAGCTACGATGCAGGAAATCTTCGAACCGGACGCGATACAATCCGCCGACGCGCAACCAGGGCGGCAGTTCACGATTGGCGGCATCGGCGATGGATTGTGCGAGAAGGGCTGGGGCCAGAATGAGCCCGGCCAAGACTAGGCGGTTCAACCCCTGACAAATCGTCGTGGCCATTAAGCACGGAACGAGATACGAGTATATACCGGGGGAAACGTCCGAGGTATGCGTGAGGATAAAATGGCTTCGGTCAGCGAAGGGCGTCATCCCATTCGAATTGGGTTGGTTCATCGTGCATGCTTGGTTCAAACCCGGCCGAAAGCGAATGGTGCCGTACAAACATCCAGTGGTTGATGCGGTTCAAACCGGCGTGGTTTCGCCACGACCTGCTAACGCTCCTGGAGCAGAAGGGGTACAGTTGCTGCGAATGCGGAAGGGCAGTTGCGGTGCCCCGCACTCGAATCCGGAAATGAGTAGTTAAGATGGCAGGTTCGGTTCGGCAATCTCTACGTTCGAACAGCGGAACCTCTCTGGCGAATCAATGAGATGAGAAACGGGCAACCCCGCCGAGGTCAACTCGGCACGCCGCTGCGCCCAATATTTTTTCATCCGACCTGCAACCAGCCGACGCTTCTCAACTCCAATAAACTTCCGGCCCCGTCGTTTTTTCGATGCAGGGTGCTTTGCCTCCAGCGATGCGATGGCCAAATCTACCCGCTTCTTCTCTGCATATAACACTTTCAAAGCTTTCGTGATGTCCATGGTGCCACCTGTTTCGTGAAGACTGCCGTGTTCCAATAGGGCTGTCCCTGGCCGTCATCGGCGCCGGATTCGATGACTATCAAGGTGCGGCCGTCAGAGGACAGTTCCCGCATGCAAATTGCGGTTTCCACCCCGTCTTTGATGAAAATCCCGAGCACCTCAGTCTCGCTAAGCTGAAAAGCCTTTATGCCGTCGGCGTCGTTCCGACCATAGACGGGATAAACCTTTCCGTCAAATGCTGGAATTGTGTAGTGCCAAGAGATTTCCTTTCCCTCGATGATTTCGGTGCAGGAAACTTTGAGCCCTTCAGCGAAATGCTCGTAAACCCGAACGTGACTCTCCGGTTTGGGACCCGGCTTATAGAATGCAAGGGCCGGCAGACGTTTCCAAGTGCCATGAAGATCGCCTGCAGAGGCCATTTGAATTCCCTAAGCCTAGGTGTGTAATCATAGCACGGTTTCTAATTTTTAATCAGTTCACATATCAGCTTTATTGAGACGGCCCTGCGACGCCGTTCCAACCGCCTTCGCGACTACCCCTCGGCGGGCAGCTTCTTGCACGGCCGATAACACCCTCGGTTCAAATGATTGCCGGCTAGGACGCAGAATCTCAACCATCTCTATAGCCTGCTGTCGCCGAATCCTGTCATCGGCATTCGGGGTCTCTTTGTAGTCAAAATTGGAGCCCTTCTGCTCGCAGGCCATATATACCCGAAGCATGGGGGTCAACTCGTGCCGGATGTTGGCGGCGTACCAGAAGTGCAGCAGTTCCTCCCCATCCAAAAGATAGATGCCCAGTCGAGATGGGGGCGGCGTAGGTTTCGGCTGGGTACAAATACCGTGTCGACGGCACGAGGCACCGGGCTTTTGGCTAGAGAATGCAGGACGGGGTGATGGAGTTTATTTACTCAATCTCGGTTTCGGGACGCTGCGCGATGCGACCCTACATCTATTCGAGTTTAACTCCCGCGCGGGATTTCACGTGACGGACCTGCCAGAGTTCACCAGGGCAGTCGTATATCATACGTGTGTGCCTGAAAAGAAATCAGTCGGCTTGACCACAGCCTACTCTTGCGAGTGCGGCAAAAAGTGGATCTTCTCGAAAGCCGAGCTCTCAACCAAACACACGGTCATGAAAAAGTGTACCTGTGGGCGAAACATCATCGCACACGCGCGTGCGATCTACAGCTCACGGCGCCAATCTTGATTAAAGACAGCCTTGTCCTGAACGGACGCAAACTACAAGCAGTCATACGAAGGTGGGCTCGTTGACGCAAACGAAGATCGTCCAGGTTGGTGTGGCCAGCCGGGGCCTTGGCGCCGACCGGCCATTCAGTTGGGAGGAGCACCTAAGCAGCCCTGACAGTACCAGACCACCCTGGTCGCACACAATAGTATCCTTTGTGGCTGTGCCAGCGCACACACACGGGATATTGATCGAAGAAACCGAAGCCACCGCTAGAGCGAGCTATAGGCACATCACGCCATCTAAGTCAGAGATTGTCAAACGGAGAAAGGCGGCGTAAAGTGGTTACGCTAGAGCCAGTACTTTCCAAGGAATTCGGGCGATCTTTTCGTGACATGCCCGCAGGTGACGGCCCGAAGGGGTTGACGCTTATGTTTCGATCTATCATTGAAAATGCCCACAATGTTCTGAGCAAGTTGAACCTAAAGCGGGAATATCTACGAGGCAGCGCACGTCGGGCGCCTGCATGGGCAGCAGAACTGGATGCCATTATGGATGCAGCTCCAGCGGCCATCTTCATCGCCCACGATCCGGAATGCCACCATATCAGTGGCAACCGGACGGCTCACGAGATGTTGCGGGAGCAGCCTGGCAGCAATCTTTCGAAATCGGCTCCCGGTGGCGAACTGCCAGTGAATTTCCGGGTCGTGCGCGACGGAGCCGAGATTCCGCCATCCGAGTTGCCAATACAACGGGCCGTCAGGACCGGACGGCCCGTGCGGAATTGTGAAGTTGAAATTGCGTTCGAGGACGGCACCTCTAGACACCTGCTGGGCAATGTTGAGCCACTCTTGGACGACAAGGGCCGCTCCCAAGGAGCCGTCGCGGTACTCAGCGACATCACCGAGCAGAAGCGAGAGGAGTTGGAACTGCAGAAGTTTGTGTCGCTTGCCGATAATAGTGTCGAATTCATCGGCATGTGCGACATGGACTTTATGCCGTTTTATGTGAACCCTGCTGGATTAGAACTAGTGGGCCTCGATAGCCTGGAACAGGCGAAGAAAACGCCAGTTCCAGAGTTCTTTTTCCCAGAAGACCAGTCTTTCATCATCAGAGAGTTCTTCCGGCAGGTCGTTCAGGAAGGACGGGCCGAGGTGGAAATCCGATTCCGTCATTTCAAGACCAAACAACCGGTCTGGATGATCTACAACGTCTTCTACATAAAAGATGCCGCGGGCCACTCCGTCGGCCTCGCCACAGTGAGCCGCAACATCACCGAGCGAAAGCGAGCCGAAGCCGCGCTTCGTGAAAGCGAGGAACGTTTCCGGAACGTAGCCGACACGGCACCGGTGATGCTCTGGGTATCCGGCACGAACAAGCTTTGCACCTTCTTCAATAAACCCTGGCTGGACTTCACAGGCCGCACCATGGAGCAGGAGATCGGAGATGGGTGGACCAATGGCGTATATCCTGACGATTTGGAACGGTGCGTCGCTACATATTCCTCCTTCTTTGACGCCCGCCGCAGCTTCCAGATGGAATACCGGTTGCGGCGCGCCGACGGAGAGTATCGTTGGATCTTGGACAGCGGGACTCCACGTTTTCAGGAAGGCGAGTTTGCCGGATTTATCGGCTCCTGCCTCGACGTCACCGAGCGGAAGCTCATGGAAGATCTACTGCGAGCGAATGAACTTCAACTCACCGAGGCACAACGCCTCGCTCGAATCGGAAGCTGGCAGCGAGATGTTAGCACTGAAACGATTTGTTGGTCTGATGAGATGTTCCGGATCTATGGGCTGCGCGTTGGCGTTCCACCAGACTTTCCGACGCTGCT
>PSRJ01000393.1 GCA_003175985.1 Terriglobia bacterium | reverse complement strand
GGCGTGCGCCAGGAGATGGTGTTGTAATAAGCGCAGCCGTACCCGGAGCCGCAATTGAGGCTGACTTCTTCGATCGCCAGTTCGATCGAGGGCAAAGGCGTATCCTGGCCGATGTGCTCGGCGAGCACCTGGTCCACCGTCTGGCCGCCGTGCACGGAACCCTTTTCCGGATGCGCGCCGCTCAGGAAGACGGCCGCCGATCGGGCGTGGTCGGCGCCGGCATCGGACCCCACGCCGCTCGCCTGCGGATGCGCCAGGTTGCTGACCACCAGGACGCGGTCGCGGAACTTTTCGATCGGCTTCAGGGTCTCGGTGAAATCGAAACCGGAGCCCTCGCGCGCGGGAGTCCACTTGTCCATCGTGGCGCCGTGCGGAAGGTAGATGCCGCAGAAACGGCTCTTGGGCGCGGCCGCCGTCTTCGCCAAAGGCGTTTGGGCGGGCACCATCGAATCGAGCAGCGGCAACGATAATGACACGCCCATGCCGCGGAGGAGGGTGCGGCGGGAGAGGTGCTTCCTGGTAACGAAGTTCATGTTTTCTTCCTCATCTGAAACGGCGCGCTCTTCACGATTCCGAGAACCAGCGCGGAGAATCGATAGTGGTTATCCGCCGCGTCGCGCATGACAGCCCGGACGACCGGCATATCGTAATATTTCGTTTCGCGGCCGATGGCATACAGCAGCAGCTTTTCCGTCATGGTGGCGACAAACACGTCGGAGCGGCCGAGCAGGGCTTTACGGAGGCTCGACGGTCCATCGAGCGGCGTCCCGTCTACCAGTTGCCCCGAGGCATCGATCGGAAATCCGGAATCCTGCGCGCGCCACGCGCCGACTCCGTCGAAGTTTTCGAGCGCCAGGCCGATCGGATCCATGATCTTGTGACAGCCGGCGCAAACCGGATTCGAGCGATGTTCCTCCATGCGTTCGCGAACCGACGTGGGCATCACGCTGCCGGTGTTTTCCTTCAGCGGTGGAACGTTCGGTGGGGGAAGCGGGGGCGGCGTGCCCAGAAGATTTTCCAGAATCCATTTGCCGCGCTGCACCGGAGAAGTGCGGTTGGCATTGGAAGTCACCAGCAGCATGCTTCCCTGTCCCAGCAGCCCGCGGCGGGCATCGCTCGGAACCGGCACACGGCGAAAGTCGGGCCCGTAGACACTCGCAATGCCATAGTGTTTCGCGAGCCGCTCATTAACGAATGTGTAGTCCGCATCGAGCAGGTCGGCCACCGGACGATCTTCGCGCACGACGCTCTCGAAAAGCATCTCAGTTTCCCGCTGGAATGCCTGGCGGAGATTGTCATCGAAGTCCAGGAACTCGGCCGAATCCGGATTGGCGTTTTTCAACTCCCGCAGGTAGAGCCACTGTCCGGCGAAATTGCTGACCAGCGCGTGCGACCGCGAGTCCTGGAGCATGCGGCGCGTCTGCCGCTCCAGAACGGCGGGTTCGTGGAGCTTGCCGCGTATCGCCAGGTCGAGCAGTTCCTCATCGGGGATGCTCGACCATAGAAAGAAGGACAAACGGGAAGCCAGCTCCGTATCGCTGATCCGGTACACTCCGCCGGCCGGGACGCTCGCCGGCGGCGTCTCGAAACGGAACACAAACTCCGGATCGGCCAGGATTCGCCGCAGCGCCATTTCGATTCCGGTATCGAAGCTGCCGTTCGTGCGCGCCCGCTGGTAGAAACCCAGGAAGGTTTCCAGATCGTTGTCGTTGGGAGCGCGGCGGAACGCCCGCCGTACCAGGTTCGACAGAATCTGCCGCGCGCACGGAATTTCGTCGCTCGAAGCCGCCGGATGGCAGACGAAAATGCGGCGCCGGCTCGGCGTATCGCCGGACCCGGTGGGTTTGTAGGGACCCGTGATATCGATCCGCCCGAGGTGGGGCACGGCGGTATAACCATACTGCATGCCGATGTTGGCGTCGCGCATACTCGCCATCGGCCGATGGACCAGATCCTCGATAGCCGAGTAGCTGTTTTGGAGGAACGCGGCGCCGATCGTCTGCGGCCCCGCCTTCACTGCCAGCCGGAATTCGAGGCGGATATCGGGATTCATCCGCGCACGATCTTCGCGCGGATCGGCCGGCGGTTCATTAGGGTGGACCGTGCCCGGCGTTTCCCGCATGAAGAAATGGGGCACGTCTTCCAGCTTGTAAAGCTTGATGCGCTCGCCATTCAGGGTAACTTCAAGCTGTTCGCCTTCCGCCGACTGGCCGAAGACCTGGCCGAAGCTGAGCTTCGCCAGCGAGAGCTTAATAATGTATTCGCCATCGAGCGGAAAGTTGTGACGAATCACGGTGCCGCCCCGGGTCCCAAGCGGCAGTCCCTCGATCGTGCTCGTTTGCGACAAGTCGCCCTTCATCGTGTAGGTGGTGGCCAGCGGGGCGGTCTCCGGGTCGCCCACCGCGAGGCGGCTGATCTTCGCCGCGGCCGAGATATAGCGTTCGAGCAGCGCGGGCGAAACGCCCAGCACGTCGGCGACGTTATCGAAGCCGTTGCTGGAATCATCCGCGGGCAGAAGCGTGGCCGGGTCCATTTCCACGGCCAACAGATCGCGGATCACATTCGCGTATTCGTTGCGGTTCATGCGATGCAGTGGAGCCCGGCCGGGATTGGGATTCCCGGCGGCTGCGCGATCCAACGAAGCTTCCAGCGCGCCGGCTAACGAATCGAGCGCCTGCCGGTCGGGACGGCGCGCGCCTGCCGGCGGCATCATGCCCGCCCGAATCTTGCGCACCACTTTCTCCCAGGTTTCCGCGTCCGCGCCGGCATGGTCGAGATTCAGCTTGTCGAGTTCCAGCCCTCCGGTTTTCAGTTTCTGGTTGTGGCAGGTAACGCAATACTGATTGAGCAGCGCACGCTGCCCCTCCGCCGAAGGAGGCTGCTGCCCGAATGCGGCAACAGCGAGGCCCGCCGCCGCGAGCACGGCTGCTCTCTTCATTGCTTCCCCGTGGACGCCGCTTCCGTATTGCCCATCAGTTGCTTGAGGAGGGCGATGGCTTTGGGTTTCGCCTCCGGCGGGCGTACGGCCAGAAAGATTCCTTGCGCGAAGATCATGGGAGTCCGCCCGGCCTGGTCTTTGACATCGAGCCTGGCGCCGTGATCCGCGAGAATTTGAATGACGGACTCCCATCCGCGATTGGCCGCGCCGTGAATCGCCGTCAAACCCAGAGAGTTGGATGCATTGACATCCGCCCCGTGCGCTAGGCATAGTTTCACGGCTTCCACGTAGTCGGCCTCGCTGTGGCTGTAGGTCTGCCCCGGAATCCAGTTAATGCCCGCCGCAGCCATCAATGAAGTGGTGCCGGCGTTGGTTGCAATATTAGGATCGGCGCCGTGTTGGAGCAGCAGACGCATCACCTCAATATCGCCGGAAAGGGCCGCGCGCACAAACGGCGTCTGGCCATCGAAATTGACCCAGGAGGCATCGAACTGCATCAAGCCGTGGACGGGAACCGTGTCCGTCCGCGCGTTCGGATTCGCGCCCTTTGCGAGCAGCGCCCGGATTAATCCAATAGGATCTTTGCCATCGGTGGGCAGATCGCTGTACTTCTCGTGATTGAAATTGCGCAGATCGATCGCGGCGAACAGCGCGCCCCGTCCATAGGCATCGGTGGCATTCGGGTCCGCTCCCCGTTCGAGCAGATAACCGGCCAGTCCGACCTGCCCGTTGAGCAGCGCAATCAGAAGAGGAGTGGTGCGGTTTCCGGACGACCAGTTAATATCGGCGCCGTGATCCAGCAGCAGGCGTGTCATTTCGGAATTGCCATCGCGCACGGCGAACAGGAGCGGCGTCATCCCGCCATCGGCCGTAGGTAATGCTCGTTGCCGGACGATCCCCGTCCCGGCAGCTCCGCCGGCGCGCGCGGGCACGTATTCGCCCTTAGGCACGGTAATGTTGGTGCGGGCATTCACATCGGCGCCGCGCTGGAGCAGCAACTTCACCATCTCCGCGTGATTTTCGATCACGGCCCACATCAGAGCTGTCTGCGCGTGTATGGCGTCCTTCGCGTTTACGTCCGCGCCGCGGTCGAGAAGCAACTGCGCGGCCTCCACTTTGCCCACGCGTGCCGCGGTCATCAACGCCGTTTCTCCGCCGGGTGTGGCCGAATTCGCGCCGGCTCCCGCGCGCAACAGCATATCGATCAAAGCGGCATCGCCGTTGGTTGCAGCGAGATTGAGGGGAGTGATCCCATAACGGTTCGCGGCCTTGACATCCGCACCGGCCTGAACGAGTGCGCCGCCGATTTCGGGATCATCGTGCCGGACCGCCCAGTGCAGCGCCGTAGTGCCATCCGGCTGCGTGTTGTTGATGGCGGTGCGCGCTGCGAGCAATGCCCGCGCCTGCTCCCGGTCGCCGCGCATAAGGGCATCGGCCAGAGCGGCATCGCCCCCCGCCGCGAAGACCGCGAACGGCCCTAAGGACAACGCCAGTACAGGAGCATAACGCACGATCTTTGAATACATTACGGGGTCTTCCTCCGCGCCGGTGTTGTGGCTATTTCAGCATGGCGGGCGAGCGGAGTCAAGGCAGGTAAGGGAAGCGAGAAGTTGTTGGTCTGGCGCGTAACCAGCAGGCGAAGGTTTGAGCGGGTGCGGAGCCGCAATCGGTAATTTCCTGTCCCCCGAACTCAATGCGTTGACCAGCTTGGCTCTCAGGGCGTTCTTCATTCGGGAGTATTGTAGTTGAATAGCGAGTGCCGCCAGCCTGACGCACTGCCGGCGGTAAGGAAGAGGAACAATGACCAAGTACGAAATCATTCTCTATTGGAGCACCGAAGACGAAGCGTTCATTGCCGAAGTGCCTGAGTTACCTGGCTGCGCGGCAGACGGCGCCACACGCCAGGAGGCACTCGCCAATGTAGAGATGATCATAGGTGAATGGTTGGACACCGCGCGGGAACTTGGGCGACCCATCCCCGCACCGAAGGGCCGACTTTTGTTTGCGTGAGCCGGCACCGGACGATCACGCCGAAGGCCCCGCCCCCGGCGCGACATACGCATGAAAATCCTTCAACACGCGCGCGGTGTAATCCGCCAATAGATCTTGCACGCGATGCGCGCTGGGCGATCTCACAATCAGACCGATATGGTGGCTTCGCTCCATGCGCCATACAACCTCGGGATCGTTAAATGCCGATGTGTCGGGATGCTCCTGCCGTGCGAGGGAGACTAGCAGTCCGGCATGATCGCCTCTGTCCTGCGGCGGCGTGTAGGGCGCCTTGCCGCCCGCTACTTCGAGCTTCGCCCATTCCGCCCAGAGGTTGAAACCCGTTGCGGCCTCCACCAGTTCCACGATGTGCGCGCCCCCAACGCGCGCCGCGGTCTCAAGGAAGTAAATCTCGCCATCGTGGCGCGCGCGGATGAACTCCGTGTGTGAGACGCCGCGCACCAGCCCGAACGATTCGATCACCTTCCGGTTCGCGGCGCGCAGCCCGGTTGCCACGTCCGAATCGCGCTCCAGGATGCGCGTGGTGAACACCCCGCCTTCATGCGAAACCTCCATCGGCGGACGTCCGTAGCCGCTGGCAATTGCAAATTGCACTTCCTTCTCATATACGATCGAGTCCACGTGAAAAATATCGCCCGGCACAAACTGTTCCACCAGGTAATGCGACTGCATATCGCCCAAGGCCTCGACCGCGCTCCAAAGCTCCTCCGCGCTGTGTATCTTCCGGATCCCGATCGCCCCCGCCATCGAGCGCGGCTTGAGCACCCACGGGGGATTCACGCGCCTCAAGAATTCGGCCACCGTACCGTGATGGATCACGCCCACGAATTCCGGAACCCGTATCCCGCTCTCGCGCGCCAGCAGGCGCATGGCCAGCTTGTCGCGGAAATACCGCACTCGCGTTTCTCCCATTCCGGGCACGCGCAGATGCTCGCGCAGCATGGCCGCCACTTCCACGTCGAAATCGTCGAGCGCCACGATCCGGTCGAGATAGCGGCTGCGCGCCAGGAAGCTGACGGCCTTCACCGTATCGGGGCGGTCCCACTTCTTGTCCTGGTCCGGCATATAGAAGATCTCGTCGATGCTCTCCAGGGGCCACCGCGCCTTATCCTTCAAGCTCAGCGAGGTGAGCAGCAGCACTGTCGCGCCCTGGCGCTTCAGCTCGCGCAGGAACTCTTGTCCTTTTTCATAACTGGCCAGGCACAGGAAGGTCATCGTCTCCTCCAGGGTCCAGAAAAGCGGCCGAGGCGCCCACCCACTCCATCGCCTTGTTGTGGTCCACGCCCATCTGCGCTCCGCGGCCCATGCGCAAAATCGTATTCACCGGCCGCAGGCGATCCTGCCAGAGGTACATGATCCGCACTTCGATTTTAGTGGGTCCGAAAGGTGTTTCCACCACCGGGCGGAAGTTCACGCGTTTTTGCAGCAGGTAATTGGGCCGCTGTTCTTCCGGAATTTCGCGGATCTGTTCGGCGGAAGGCCCCACCACCACTCCCAGCCCGGCGAAAGAATAGAGCGGTTTCAATACGTAGTCCTCGGGATGCCGCGCGGCCGCGCCGGCTTCGTGCAGGAAGCGCGCTTCCGGAGCGGCGGGATGATCGAGATAGGGCAACGAGAATTTGCTCAAGCGGAAGAACCAGTTGGGATGGCCCGCCCATTCCACATCCATGTCATCCCGGTAGTCGAAAGGAATCGCCATGCGGCGGCGCTCCAGTTCATCCACAATCACGCGGTTGTAGATGCGACGGATCGGCGTCGGCCTGCCGTCGCGGTCATAGTATAACCCGCGCCCGCGGCGCTCGACCGCGCGCACATCTACCGCGCGAACGCCCAGCAATTGCTCGGTGGCCGTGAAATCGTGGCGCGTCTTTTGATTCCATGGATCGATCTCGAGCAGCACTACGGTCTCCGGGTCGTGCTTCCCCACGATGGCTTCGCGGAGCCCAGCCGAATACGTGGCATCGGTGAGGCCGTCCGGCAGCGCGGACAGCCCGGAGTCGATTGCGAATGCCTCGCGGTACGCATCGGCCAGCACCGGCTGGTAGGCATACAGCGAAGGAAAGCCCTGAATCTCCACGAGCTTCGGTTCAAGATTCTCATCCAGGCCGAAATCGGCCTGCACAAACAACGGCGTCGGATCTTCCCGGGGCACGCGGTAGCGTTCGGGAATCGCCTCGCGAGATGCCCGCTGATATTCCGGGTTCGCAAGCAACTGCTCCACCATCTCGCAGCCGTAGCGCGCCATCCGGCCGACCAACGCGGCCGGCAAGAAAATCGGAGTTTCGCTCAAGCGGAACTGGTTTGGTTCGCCGAAGCGGCGCTCCAGCAATGCGAGGAAGCGCGCGTACTGCGCGGGCGTCCACGAGGAGTTAAACTGCCGCCGGCGCCAGCGAATCAAGCAGGAAGGCTCCCGCGCGCATGATCTGGCGGCCATCGATCCAGATATCGAACCGCCGGCCGACTACATCGATGTGGGTCGAGGAATACCAGTCGGCTCCTGTGTGCGCGCCGTACGGGTTTCCGAAAGCCAGGTGGATTCCGGGAATCTTCTCGTCCTGCAAAATATTGCCGATCACGTCCCGGACCGCGATGTTCGTGCCGATCGCAAATTCGCCGACACGGTCGCTGTTTTCGTCGGTGTGGCAGTATCGCCAGAATTCGTCTTCGAGCTGCTTGTTGGCCGAATGGGCTTCCCGCAGCCGGTTCTCGCTCATGCGGATGGTGAGCGGGGCGCCGCCCAGGTCGCCGTACTTCTCGCAGAGGTAGTCTCCCACTACGCCATCGATCACGAACGTGCCATCCACGCGTTCCGGCGCGGTAAACGTCTCGCCGCCGGGCAGGTTCCCCCACTTGTTCGGGCTAATGATCCCGCTGGTCTTCAGCCACTTCAGCCGCGGCGAAAAATGTCCTACGATGTCCGTGCCCGCCGGCGTGGTGGCGCGGATCTCGCGCGCCGCGCTGGCCATTTGCCACACCTGCGTGCTGATACGGTCCACTTCGTCGAAATCGGCCCGCATGCCTTCGAGCATGATGCGCCGGTCGATATTCACCATGTGGGCGTGCCGCATTTTCCGGCGGTTCACCACGTCCGTCATCTGCATCCGCGTCCGCAGTTCGTTGGGCTGCGCGCGCACGGCAAAGATGCTTACCTGGCTGCTTTCCATATCGGCCAGGATTTCCGCCGGCATCTCGGCCAGCGGCCGCGGCGCAAGCTCTTCCAGAATCCAGGCGTTGTGCGGGCAGCCGAGCCGGTCCAATTCGCTCGCCAGACTGGCGCCGATCTCCAGGCAGGCCCTGTCCGTGATCAGCGTCACCTTCTCCCGCGGCTGGATCCGCAAGCAGCCCTCCACGGCATTCCGCGCCCCCGGCTGGAATTCCGCATCGAACGGCGTCTGCCGCAGCAGTTGGTTGCTGTCGCTCATCCGCGGTGCATCCCCGCCACTCCGCTGGGCTCGAATAGCCCCTGTTCGGTCTCCTCGATGATGTAGTCCACCACCTGGTTCAGATCTCCCGTTTCCGCGAACTTGCGCAACTGGCGGTCGGCCCCCGTGCCGTTTTCCATTATGCGGTAAATGTAATTCAGTTCCTCCCGGCTGCCCAGTTCGCCCG
>PSRJ01000194.1 GCA_003175985.1 Terriglobia bacterium | reverse complement strand
GGCGGGCATCCGCTCTGCCGCCATACCCGTGGACCAGGAGGGCATCAACGTGGATGAAGGCCTCAAGCGAGCCCCGTCGGCCCGGCTTGCCTGTGTGACACCTTCACACCAATATCCGCTTGGCGTGACCATGTCGCTGCCTCGCCGCATGCGGCTCCTCGAGTGGGCGCGCCGCAACCGCGCCTGGATTGTCGAAGACGATTACGATTCCGAATTTCGCTACTCGGGCCATCCGCTGGCGGCCTTACAGGGACTGGACACCGCCGGCCGCGTCCTCTACATGGGCACCTTCAGCAAGGTGCTATTTCCCGGCCTGCGCCTGGGATACCTGGTCTGCCCGCCGCCGTTAGTGGACGCCTTTGTCTCGGCGCGTGCTCTGGCCGACCGCCATCCGCCCGGAATCGAACAGGCGATCACAGCCGAGTTCATTGCCGAAGGCCATTTTGCGCGGCATGTCCGCCGCATGCGCGCGCTCTATGCGGAGCGCCAGCAGGAACTGCTCCGGGCTACCGAACGCGAACTCGCCGGTCTTTTGGAAGTCCGCTCCGCCGCGGCCGGAATGCATTTGAACGGCTGGCTCGCGGATTCGGCAAGCGACCAGGACGTGTCCGCCAGGGCCGCGGCCGCGGGCATTATCGCGCCTGCTCTTTCGTCCTATGTGATTCATGCGCGGATTCGTCCGGGATTGCGGCTGGGTTACGCCGCATTCAGCGAGAGACAGATCCGTGAAGGCGTGCGCAAACTGGCCATCGTGCTACACTCGGGTATTGCCTCGGTTCAGTCCCGCTCGCGCCGCCTGCCGCGAGTTCTACAAACGAATGCGATGCATCCGAGTTCGGTGACGACGGCATGAGCCGGGAAGCCCCCCTTCCCTTGACCCTCGAAGAGCACCGGGAATTGGGGGCAGAGATGCGCGCCACCAGCGCACGCCTCCAGGAGCTCTACTCCCTGATTGTGAGCATTTACGGGCCCGAAGACCGTGTCTCCGCCTGTTTCCTGCGCTTGACCGAGGCCATCGAACAGGTCCGCCAGGAGCTGGGCCGTCAGGCCGCACGAGATCTGCCGGGACATCCGTTGGATGGCATCTACGGTTAAATTTCCGCGCGCTCGCCGCCACCGTATGTGATGGCCACGGCCGTTGCCACTACTACGACGCAGCCAATCACGTTGTACCAGAGGAACGAAATTCCTGTGAACAGGAATGCCCAGAACACCACTGCTTCCCCGGCCAGCAGGCCCACGAACGCCGCCGTGCCTCTGACCCGGCGGAAGAAGAACGCCAGCGCAAACACCCCTAGCAGCGATCCATAAAAGAGCGACCCTACGACGTTGACCGCGACAATCAGCGAACCCAGCTTTTTTCCGAAGCCGGCCGACGCGATGGCATAGGCGCCCCAAAAAATGGTCGCCCACCGCGACGCCATCAGGTAATGATGGTCGCTCGCGCCGCGGCGGAAATATCGCCGGTACAGATCGACCATGGTCACCGTCGCCAATGAGTTGATCTCGCCCGCGCTCGCCGACATGGTGGCGGCAAACATCACCGCAATCACCAGCCCGACCAAGCCTACCGGGAGATATCGGGTCACGAAGCTGAGGAAAATGTAATTGGTATCGCTGAAACCCGGCTCTCCGCCCGTGGTTTCCACCAGCTTCGCGGCTTCGCTGCGCGCCGCATCCATGTCCCGTTGCGCTGCGCGGTATGCGGCTGCTCCCCGCTGCTCGCCGGCGGCGTCATGAGCATGGTGGGCGGCGATCACGTCTTCAGCCGCCTGGCGGCGTCCATTGAAAGCCCGCTCATAGCGCTCATTGAGTGGCTGGTATGCGCTCGCATCCTGAATCCGCGCCAGGTTCGATCGTTCAAACAAAAGGGGAGGAGCAACGAACAAATAGAACACGAACACCATGGCTCCGATAAACAGGATGAAGAACTGCATCGGAATCTTGGCCACCGCATTAAAGATCAGGCTGAGGCGGCTTTGCGCGATCGAGCTGCCGGTTAGGTAGCGCTGCACCTGTGATTGATCGCAACCGAAATAGGAAAGGAACAAGAACGTACCGCCGATCAGGCCGCTCCATAGCGTAAAACGGTCGTTCCAATCGAAATTGGTCGTTACCGCATTAAGCCTTCCGGCGGCTCCGGCGAGAAACAGAGCATCGGAAAACGATACCGAGCGCGGCAGCAGCGTGATCACCGTCACCAGCGAGGCGACCAGCCCGAAGAAGATGATGCACATCTGCTGTACGTCCGACCACGTGACCGCCTTAACTCCTCCGAGAGACGTATACGTGACGACCGTGACGCCCATCAGAGCGATGGTCACGCGATCGGGCCACCCCAGAATCGCGGAGAGAACGATTGCGGGCGCGTAGAGTGTCAGTCCCGCCGAAAGGCCCCGCTGGCAGAGAAAAATGACGCTTGCCAGAGTGCGCGTTTTGGCGTCGAAGCGCTGTTCCAGATATTCGTATGCCGTGAATACTTTAGCGCGGTGAAACACCGGCACTACGGTGGCGCACAGAATCACCATTGCAATCGGCAGCCCGAAATAGAACTGCACAAAACGCATGCCATCCACGTACGACTGTCCCGTGGTGGAGATGAAGGTGACCGCGCTGGCCTGCGTAGCCATGATGGAAAGCGCCATGGCGTACCATGGCATGGTTTTTCCGGCCAGCAGGAAACGGTCGACGGTATCGCTGCCGCGGCTGCGGTACAACCCATAGGCCACTATGGAGACCAAAGTCCCGAACAGTACTATCCAATCCAGCGTGCTCATTCGAGAGCCCGCGTGAAGGCGTAGCAAGCCGCGATAATCACGATGAGATAAACCAGCACCGCGAGATACACGCGCTTCCACTTGCCCAAAAAGGGCGGAGGTTCATCGGGCACCTCGCGAAGACCTGGCATGACGGAAGTGTAGCATGAGCCTCCGCGGGGCACCTGTCAGGGCATTTGGTACTATTTCAGGTAATATAGCCCTAAACTATTTTTCCTGACTACGGTTTCAGTTCGACCAGGTAAATCTCCATGTGCAGGGACGGATTGCCTCCCGGGACCAGGTCGCGGTCCGATTCCACGGCCAGAGTCTTGCCGTCCGCGGACATGCCCCAGGGCGCCGATCCGAATCCGCCGTTGGCGTAGCACGTGCTATCGCAATTGTCCGAAGTTACCTGCACGAGTCCCGTCCCGTTGGCGTTCATCCGGAACACCTCATAACTTTCATCCGGGTTGTTGCCGAGCGGATCCCTGTCCGACCAGAAAGTCACTATCTGGGCGTTGAGGTTCCAGATGGGTCCGATATTGCCGGCGCCGCCCGTGGTGTGGGTAAGCTGAACCAGACCGGTTCCGTTTACATTCATCATGAAAATCTCGGAGTTGCCATCGGTGTTGCCTCCCGGGACCAAATCCCGATCGCAGTCGAATATGACCTTGGTGTCCGTGATGTCCAGGCCTCCCGGAGCGAACACGCCATACCCGCCTGTCGTGCGCGTGAGCTGCGCCAGACCGGTTCCGTCAGCGGCCATCAGGAACAACTCGTGATTTCCGTCCGTATTCGACCCGGGCACCAGGTCACGATCCGAAGAAAAGCTGATGTACTTTCCGCGGCCGTCGAAGCGGGGATGGCTGTTGCCGCCGAAGCTGTTCGGATCGCCGCCGGTAGTATGCGTGAGTTGCTTCAACCCGGTTCCGTCCGTGTTCACGATGAAGATTTCGCTGTTGAGATCGGAGTTGTTTCCCGGAATCAGATCGGCATTCGATGCAAATACAACTCTCTGGCCGTCAGGTGAGATGCTCACGTTATAGCTTCCCTGCAGCCCTATGCTGAACGTGAGCTGGCGCAAGCCGGAACCATCCACGTTCATCACATAGAGCTCCGAGTTCTGGTCCGTATTACCGCCCAAAACAAGGTCACAGTATGAAGTGAATGCGACCTTGTGTCCGGTGGCATCGATCGAAGGGTAAGCCGCACCCACGCCGCCGTTGCAATTCGGGTTGGATGTGAGCTGGGTAATCGTCAACTGCGGACGGTCCGCCGCCAAACTGGAAAGGCCGGGAATAGCGAGTATCAGTCCGGCAGCAATAACCAAACGGTTGTGAATCCGACGTTTCATTAACATTGTCATCCTCCTAAGGCGATTGACGCGCCTGGGAGGAATGTGGCGAATCGGCTCGCGATATTACCAGGGTGCGAAAAATTGTATGATTCCCAAGTGCAGGTAAGAACTACAGTGAGAACCTGCCGTATCGGGTGGTTGCCGCAAGGCGCGTTGCTTCTTCTGTGCATCGCCCGTCTGGTAGCCGCCCAAGAGGCAGTTCCAACCCAGGCGGAACGCGATCTCGCCGCGAAATTGGGGACCACACCCGAGAGTCAGGTGGAGCAGGCAATCGCCGCTCTCGACGATTCGCTGGTCACGGCGGGGCTCGCCCGTGCATTAGGCCAGAGCGGAGACCCCCTGATCAACAGCAACCGGGATTCCGCTCACGCTCTGCTCCTCTACCGGCTGTCGATCGAAGTGGCCAAGCGCGGCGGTTTTGCCCTGATTGAAGCGAATGCTCACGCCGGCGCCGGCGCCGCACTGTCGCATCTCGCCCGGCTGGAGGAATCGATGGAAAGCTACTCGCGCGCCCTGGCACTCTATCGCCAGGAAGGGGCGCCCGCGTCGCGAATGGCCAGCGCCTTGGGGAATCGCGGCAATGTGCGGCGCGATCTGGGCGATCTGTCAGGCGCCCTGGAAGATGCGGAGAGCGCGGCCCGCATCTGGCGGCAACTGGGCGAAGAAGTCGGCTTGGCTCGCGTCCTGAACAGTATCGGCCTGGTGCATCGGGTCATGGGCGATAACCGTGGCGCCATGCAGTCCTTCGAGCAAAGCCTGGCGATTGCAGAACGCCGCAACGAAAAACTCGGTCAGGCCTATCTGTTAAACAACATGTCGGAGCTTTGGTTGGCGCAGGGCGAGTATGCCTTCGCGGAGACATATGCTCTCAGAAGCTTGAAGATTAAGGAGGCCCTCGGAGACCAGCAGGAGATTGGCAGCACTTTGACCAACCTTGCCTATGTGTACCATCGGGCTGGCAAGGAGGCCCAGGCCGAAGAGAGCCTCGCAAGGACTATCCAACTCGGACGGGATACCGGGCGCAAGATCGTCGAGGCCGGTGCGCTCGGCGAGTTGGGATTGTTCGCGCTTGAGAGAAAGGACTATGCCAAGGCGCTCCGCAACTGTATGGAGAGCGTGCGGCTCCTTCATGAGACCGGCGACCGGATGTCCGAAGTCCGGTACTTGGGATACGTGGCGGCCATTCATCTGGCGCAGCATGAATATCGCAAAGCTCTGGAATTCGCGAATCGCGGCCGCGACATGGCTCGCGAGCTCGGCGCGACCCCGGAGGTCCCGTCTCTGAGTCTGGTGGCGGGACAAGCGTATCGCGCGTTGGGCGACCGGCGCCAGGCGCGAACAGGCTTTGAAGAAGCAGTTCGGGCCATCGAGCAACAACGCGACCTGTTGGCAGGCGATCGCTTTACCCGCGAGTCTTTCCTGGCAGACCATATCAAGCCCTTCCGCGAGCTCGTCTCTCTGGAAGCCGAAGATGGTCATGGAGAAGCCGCGCTTGCTTGGGCCGAACGCGCCAAAGGCCGTGTGTTGCTGGATGTGATCACGGGCGGCCGGTCCGCTGAGGAGCGCGTCATCACCGCAGCCGAGCGGGCGCGCGAAGCCCAACTAAGCGGCCGGGTGGCTTCACTGAGTGCGCAGCTTCGGCGGGCCGCGGAGGAACCGGCGGGAAACACGGTTCCGCACGACCTCGAAGCGCGCCTCGACAAAGCCCGTGTCGACCTCGCCGCTTTCCGTGCACAGATCTACGCCGCTCACCCGGAATTGGAGATCCGCCGCGGTGACATTCATCCGGTCAGCGCGGAACAGGCAGTGCCGTTGTTGCCCGATGCAAATGCGGCCATCCTGGAATACGCCGTCACACCCCAGGCTACCTATTTGTTCGTTATCGAGCGCGGACAACCGGTTCGCGTGTACACACTGCGTATGGCAGCGGAGGAATGGCGGCGCCAGGCCGCCGAACTACAAGAGAAGCTGGCCACACGCGATCCTGAGTTCGCTTCCGCGTCGGCCCGCCTGTACCAGGCTCTGCTGGGGCCTGCGCGGGCGCAACTCAAGGACAAGAAACTGCTCATCCTGGCTCCCGATGGCGATCTGTGGCAAGTGCCGTTTCAGGCCTTGCGCTCGCCGGAGGGACATTACCTAATCGAAGGGGCCGCGATTTTCTATACGCCTTCGCTTTCCGTGTTGCATGCCCTCTCGAACCGGAAGCAGCAGCCGGGGAAGCAAGGCGGCACGCTGGCGGCGTTCGCCAATCCAACGTCTGATTGGCAGGAGGCCGAACACGAAGCCAGCCGGCTGGCAGCCTTGTACGGAGTGGCCTCCAGCCGGACCTGGCTGAGAGCGAATGCCACCGAAGAAGCGTTTCGCGCCAACGCCGGCCGCTATGATGTGCTGCACGTCGCGGCGCACGGCATATTCGATAACCGGCATCCCTTGTATTCGCACCTGGTCTTCCATAGTCCGGCCGGACAAGATCCGCAGGATGGATTATTGGAGGCCGGGGAAATCCGCGGGCTCGATCTCAATGCCAGCCTGGTAGTGCTCTCGGGATGCGAAACCGCGCGCGGCCAATTTGAAGAAGGAGAAGGCGCCATCGGCATGACTTGGGCATTCCTGGCCGCGGGCAGCCGGGCGGTGGCGGCCAGCCAATGGCGCGTGGAATCCACCAGCACGACGCAGCTCATGCTGGCCTTTCACACCGCACTTCGTCAGGGATTGGGAAAGGCGGTGGCGCTGCGCCAGGCCATGCTCGAAGTAATGCGATCGGAAACATTCCGGCATCCGTTTTACTGGGCCGGTTTTGCCGTGTTTGGCGACGGGTATTGATCCCGGTTAGGGCTGCGTCTGCGTCGCCAGATGCTGAAGCGACGGCATGATGTGCATGTGTCCGGTCCCGGCGCGCGAATCGAACACCTCTGCGGAGGATACTGCGTAACAGCCATTGGCAATATCTGCGCTCCAGATCGGCCGCACCGCCGTGCGAGCGGCCGCAGCATCTCCCTTGGGCGGGGGCGCCTCGGCCATAGTGATCGACAGCCCGCCCGCCTGACCGGGCGCCAGCGTGCCGCCCGTACTCTTTACCAACTGTCCGTTGGGGTCCAGAAAGCCCAACTGCACGTTGCATGCGTCCGGAGGAAGGCCGTTCGTTCCTCCGATATTCACCACAAACAACCGCAGCGTCTCCTGTGGGTTAATGCCCACCATGGCGTAAGATCCCGGCGGGTCGGGCTGCGGGTTGAAAGCCCGGACTACCTTAGCGCCGATTACAATCAGCGCAGCGACGGCCGCTGCCCAGACCAAACGGCGCGTCCAGCCGCCGGCAGATTTCCATAAAGTCATTTTCGTTTCCTCCTATTTGCCGGTTGCGTTTTGCCGCAACCAGGTTCATGTGAGGAATGTAGTAGCGGCGGCGCTGATATTACCATCGCTCTTATGGCAGAGATGATTCCAGCCTCCGGGCCAGCTCCGAGCCATCGGCAGCCAGTTCTTTGCGCGCTTCGGACACTACACCGACGCGGGCAAACAGGCTGGCCAGCAGCAGATGCTGTTCGGGGTAACGCCGCCGAGCTTCTGCGAGCCGTCCTGCCTCCGACGCGGACAGCACCGCGAATTTGGCTTCAGGGGCTGGGGGTACGGGTACGCGGACGCGATCCCCATTCACTTGAGCTGTTACCGTCCAGGAGTAAATGTGTCCGGCCGTCAAGGCTTGATCAGGCCGCCACTCCGTACCGGAAAGCTCGGGGCTTTCCATGACCTTCCGAAACTGCTCGTCGTAAACCGACACGGTATAGGCCGATGCGCCCGAGAGACTTTCCCAAACGAAGACAGGCTGGCCGCCAGGCACCGCTTCCCCAAGCGGCTGCCGCAAACCAAACGCCGCCGGCTTTTCCGGTGCTCCGAGCAGCAGCTCGGGTTTTCGATGGAGCGCGGCAATTTCCTGCGGGATTTCGAGCCGCCCGCTGCGAGTAGCTTGTTCCAAAATTGCGCGGTATTCCGGAGGCAGAGCCGGTTTCTGCCACAAGCGCCAGCCAAAGGGCAGGAAAGCCGCAACCAGCAGGGCGGCTGCCAGCGCGTACCAGCGCGTGCGCGGCAGTCGTGCCGACGCTTGTGCAGTGATAAAAGCACGGAGGTCTTCCACCTCGGAGCGGCACATTGCGCAGTTGCGGACGTGCTCGCCGGCCACAGCCGCCGGGCGGCCCTCCGCAAGCGCTCGAACCGCTTCATCGGACAAGTGCTCCCGCCGTGGGGCCTGTTCGATTTCCCGCCGCAGCCACGCGCTGGAAGTCTCCACGCGGGCGCGACTTTCCAGGCGAGCCCGGCAGGGGCCGCAGCCAGCCAGATGACCGTCCAACTCCACCAGGGCGGCGCCGGAAAGGCCGCGGCCGAGGAAGGCATCCAGTTCATGATCTGTCGGGTGACTCAAGGCTTCACTCCGTACTGTCGCAGATTCTGGTCTCGAATTACCATCTGAGGCCCCATCCGGCGGGCCAGCCTTTCTTTTGCACACTTGCGCAGGTTAATCACCTGCTGGCGGGTAATGCCGAGCCGTTCGGCGATCCGGTTGTCCTCCAGGGGCATCGCGCGCCAGATCTCAGCGAATTCCGCCACCGGCATCTCCAGCGCGGCCGCAAGCTGGCTCAGGCCGGCCACGCCGATGGCAACGAACACGCTGGTGGCGCATGCATGGGATTCGTCCCGGAGATTGAGCAGCAGGGCAGCGCGCTGTTTCGGCGGCAGGTTGAGGATCTCGCCCCAGAGCCGTTCCATCCACTGCCGCCGCTCGAGGTTGGCATCCGACAAGGGCGCCGGATCGGCAAGCGGCAGTTCACTGATTTCCATCGGTTCGGGAGTATCGCTGACGGACCAGCACAGGGCTACCGCGCGTACCAACTCATCCAGCCGCATTGGCCCGCCCAAACGCCGGAAAATCTCACGCAGCAGCCTTCCGGGCTGGTCCTTCGAAGTGCTTTCAAGGCCTTGTAACTGCTCGCGTACGCACGGGACCGGCTCGCGCGTGGAGTTTTCCCATTCTTGCGATCCGCACAGCCACTCCCCCAGGGAGTCCTGCCAGAGAGCCAGTTGCGTATCCGTTTCGAGGACGTACCGCAGCCGGTTGCGCAGCCGGTGGAACTGCGGATACTGGCGGCGCACGTGATCGCTGCAGGCCCGATGCGCGATCACCGCAATGAAGCCATCGAAATTCACGATCGTCTCGGGGGCATGCGATTCGCGCATCTGATCGAGCGCGGAAATCAACGAGACAATCGCGGTGGAACAAACATCCTCGACGTCGGCCGGGCCAGCGGCGGATCGCAGCGAGAGCTTGGCGCGCACAATGCGGCGAATGAGCGGCTCCGCCTGCCGTTGAATGATCTCCGAGAGAACGTTTTCGGCCTCTGCCGCACTGGCCGCTTCCAGGTACGCATCGAGAAGTGGAACTTCGCGGTAGGAGGCGCCCAACTCAGGTCCCTTCTGAAATCATAGAACAGACGGAAGTGGAGGCTGCAATGATCACGCCACGAACATGGCGATCGCCGCGGCCGTCATCACCCCCGCGGTGATCCAGCCCAGGCCCTGCAGCAGCGGCGGGTTCACGCGATCGCCCATCACGCGCCGATCCCCGGTGAGCAGCGTGACCAGAACGATGAGCGGCGGCGCCAGTACTCCATTCACCACCGCCGACCAGAAGAGCATTTTCACCGCATCCAGGCGGAAAAAATTCAACAACATGCCCAATGCTACAGCCGCGCCTAAGACTCCATAGAATTTCGGCGCTAGCCGCGGCGGACGATCGAGCGAAGCGCCCCACGCCATCGCTTCCGCGATGGCAAACGCGCTCGACCCCGCCAACACGGGAACTCCCAGGATTCCGGTGCCGATCAACCCAAGCGTGAACAGCCAGTAGGCCCCATCGCCTGCCAGCGGCCGGAGAGCTTCGGCGGCCTGGCTGGCCGTGGCGATCTGAGTAATCCCGTGGGCGTGCAGCGTGGCAGCGGTGGTCAGGATAATGAAATACATCACCAGGTTCGAAAAGAACATTCCTACCAGGACGTCCACACGGGTGCGCTTCAGTTCGTCGTCCGTCGCGCCCTTGCGTTGGGCTACCGTATGGCGGCCCTCGGCGCGTTCCTCCTCCACTTCTTCGGCCGCTTGCCAGAAGAACAGATAGGGCGAAATGCTGGTTCCGAGGATGCCCACCAGGATCGAAAGCGATTCGCGCGACCAATGCACCTCGGGGAGCAAGGTGCTGTGCAGGACAATTCCCCAATCGGGCTTCACCACGAAGGCTGTCACTACATAAGCGAATAAGACCAGCGTCAGCCACTTGAAGACGCGCGCGATGGTGCGATAGGAAGTCCGGAACAGGAGAATCAGTATGAGAAGAGCATAAAACGGCGTCCACCATAGCTGGTGAATGCCGGTCACCATGTGGGTGGCTTCGGCCATGCCCATCAGGTCGGCTCCGATATTGATGACATTGGCAAAACTAAGCAGCAGGCACGCGCCCCACAGCACCCATCGCGGATATCTCCGGCGCACCACGGCGGCCAGACCGCGGCCGGTGACCATCCCAAGGCGGGCGCACATCAACTGCACGGCGACCATCATGGGGAACGAGAATAGAGCCGTCCACAGCGCTCCGAACCCGAGAGCGGCGCCGCTAACGGAATAGGTAGCAATGCCCGAAGGATCATCATCGGCGGCCCCGGTGATGAAGCCGGGGCCCAGTTGATCGAAGAATCTCCTCAGGCGGCCCGGCTTCACGCGGATCTTCGCTGCTTCACGTGCGCTCCTTCGCTGTAAGGTAGTACAAACTGGGCAGAACCAGCAAGGTCAGCAGCAGTGTCGAAAGCAGGCCTCCCACCACCACGGTTGCCAGAGGCCTCTGAATGTCGCTCCCGATCCCCGTGGCCCTCGCCGCCGGAACCATGCCGAACATCGCCACCAGGATCAGCATCAGGCTCGGCCGGAGCTGCGCCTTGGCTCCCAGAACCACCGCATCCTCGAGCGAGGCGCCCGGCTCGGCGCGGCGCCGGTTGATCTCCGAGATATACAACACACCGCTCATCACTGCCACGCCAAACAGCGAGATGAAACCCACCGCGGCCGAAACACTCAGATTGATGTGCCTGAGGTAGAGAAAGACGATGCCGCCCACCAGCGAAAAGGGCACGTTCACCAGCACCAGCCCCGCATTGCCCGTCGACCCGAACGCGAAGAACAGGAGCGCAAAAATAATAGCCACCGTGATCGGCAGGATGAAAGTGAGCCGGCGCCGCGCGCGCTCCAGGTTTTCGAACTGGCCGCCCCAGTTCACGGAATAGCCTCCGGGCAACTTCACGGCATGCGCGAACTTCTCCTGGGCTTCTTCGACAAACCCGCCCTGATCGCGTCCGCGAATATTGGTACGGACCGAAATCTGCCGGACGTTCTCACGCCGCGCGATGATACTGGCGCCGTTCACCACTTGTATGCGCGCCAACTGCGAAAGAGGCACCCGCCCCTGGTCGTGCGTCGGCACCAGGATGTTGCCGATAGCGCTGGCATCGGTGCGTGCCTGCTCCTGGTATCGCGCCGCCACATCGAAGCGTTTTTCGCCTTCGAAGACAGTACTGACGGGCTTGCCGCCAATCGCCATCTCAATTACGTCCTGCACGTCCCGCACGTTGATGCCGTAGCGCGCCACCTCCTGCCGGTCTACCTGGATACGCAATTGCGCCTGGTCGGCCTCCTGCTCGAGGAACGTGTCGGCCGCTCCGGGAATCGTGCGGAGCACATCGAGCGTGCAATCGGCCAGTTCCCGGAGCTGCTTGAGGTCGGGTCCGCTGATGATCACAGCAAGGTCTGCGGGCGACCCCGTCACGGCTTCGGTCACGTTATCGATAATGGGCTGCGTCAGGCTAAAGTTCGCCCCGGGGATCTCGGCGTTAAGCTTGCGTGAGATCTGCTCCACCAGTTGTGGCTTGCGCACGCCCGCGGGCCAGGTGTCATACTGCTTCAGCGCCACGAAGAACTCGTTGCGGTTCGGGCCGTAGGGATCGGTGCCGGAATCGTTGCGTCCTGTCTGCGAGCTGACCAGCGCCACCTCGGGAAATCCTTCGAGGATATGGCGGATGTGCGTGGCTTCCCTGGCCGATTCCTTCAGCGAGATGCCTGCCGGGAAATTAGCCCGGACCCAAATCGTCCCTTCATCGAGCTGCGGCAAAAATTCACTTCCCAACCGAACTGCCAGCCCAAACGCCCCGGCCACCGCCAACGCGCCGAGGGCGGCCGTAACCCAAGCGCGCCGGATGGTGGCGCGTACCACGTCTTCATAAACGTTGTACAGCCACCGGAGCAGCGGATTGTCCCATGTTTTGGCCCCGTCCCGAAAAATATAGGTGGCCAGCACGGGAATGAGGGTCAGCGCCAGCAGCAACGACCCCAGCAGGGCGTAGCAGACCGTGTACGCCATGGGAGTAAAGAGGCGCCGCTCCACCCGTTCGAGCGTAAACAGGGGGATGTATGCGGAAATGATGATGAGCAGCGAAAAGAAGATCGGCGACTCCACCTCGAGCGCCGCTCCCGTAATAATAGCCAGCACGCTCCGCCGGTCCTTTCTGGCGGCAGAGTGTTGCAGATGGTGCACGATATGCTCCACCATCACCAGCGTGCCGTCTACAATGATTCCGAAATCGAGAGCGCCCAGGCTCAGCAAGTTCGCCGGTATCCCGGTAAAGTGCATGCAGACAAAAGCAAACAGCAGCGATAGGGGAATCGTAATGGCCGTAAGCACCGCCGCACGCACGCTGCCCAGGAAGAACAGCAGCATGGCAATCATCACGATCAGCCCTTCCAGCAGCGTGTGGGAAACCGTGTGCAGCGTATTGGCCACCAGGTCGGTGCGATCGTAAATACCGCGTAGGCGCACGCCCGGCGGCAGACGATGGGCGTTGATATCGTCAACGGCTTCATGCACACCTGCGAGGACCTCGGAAGGGTTCTCTCCGCGGCGCATCAGGACAATGCCTTCGACTCCCGTCTCGTTGCCAATCCCGAAAATCCCCGTTGGGGGAGCCGCGCCGATCCGGACCGCGCCCAGATCGCGCACGTACACCGGCACGCCTTTGGCCTCGGCAACCACTATATTGCCGATATCCGACGTGCTCTGAACCAAGCCGACACCCCGGATCACCATCGACTGCTGACCGTTATCCAGCATGGCGCCGCCCGCGTTTTGATTGTTGGCCCCGATCGCCTGCGCGATTTGCCCGATCGAAAGATTGTATTTGACCAGCGCCGGGGGGTCGATCTCTACCTGGTATTGCTTCACCAGGCCGCCAAAAGGTGTCACGTCGGCAATGCCCGGCACCTGCCGGAAGCGCGGCTCGATAACCCAATCCTCCAATTCGCGCAACTGGATATCGTCATACCCCTTGCCTTCCACGACGTAGCGGTACAATTCGCCGATGGGCGTCGCCAGAGGCCCCAGCGTGGGTGTCACTCCGTCGGGAATGTCCGCGTCCCTCAGTTTCTCCAGGACCACCTGCCGGGCAAAATAGTCGTTCGTGCCGTAAGCGAAGGTCAGCTCGACCACCGAGAGCCCGAAGATCGTGCGCGACCGGCGGGCAATCACGTTCGGCACCCCGTTCAGCGCGCGCTCGATGGGGACGGTTACCTGCTGCTCCACTTCTTCAGCCGCGTGCCCCGAATACAGCGTGATTACCACCGTCTGCGTGTCGGAAATATCGGGGTAGGCTTCCACCTGGAGCTGCCGGAACGACCACAACCCCAGCCCGATCAATCCCAGCGAAAGCGCGATCATCATGAAGCGCTGGTGCAGCGCGAAGCGCAGGAGTTTGGCAATCATAGGGCTTACTGCGCGCGCAAAAGCATGGCGCCTTCCACTACGATGCGGTCGCCGGGCCGAAGGCCGCTCACAACGGGAATCTGGTTCGCCACCCGTTCCCCGGTCTTCACGTTGACGGCTTCAAAACGGCCCGTCTGCCGCTCCACCCACACGGTAGTGTCGCCGTTGCTCTGGAGGATGGCGCCCGGCGGCACTACCGGTACAATGCGGGTGGACTCGGTATGACGGATCGTTCCAAACATCTCCGGCCGCAGCCGCCCTCGCGCGTTGTCCATCTCGGCATGAACCTTGATCGTGCGCGTCTGTGGGTCGACCGTGTCGGAAATGCGGGTTACCCGCCCATGAAACGTTTCTCCCGGATAAGCCGTGAGCGTCACGTCGATGCGCTCGCCCGGCTGGATGAAGCGGATCTGGCTCTCCGGAACATCGGAGGAGACCCAGACCGTGGAGAGATCGGCAATCGTCATCACCGCCGCATTGGTATCGTTGCGGTACTCTCCGGGCGCAACACTGATCTCCAAAATCTTTCCCGAGATCGATGCGGGGACAGTAACTTTCTGGCCGAACTCGCCCGGTTTCAGCCCGAGGAGCTGCAGACGGCGCTCGGACTGCTGTACGGTGGCCTGCGCCTGCTCCAATGCCGCCTTGGCTTGGGCCAGCGCATTTTCCGCGGTCAGGACGTCTTTCTTGGCGACAGCCTCATGCGCAAACAGATCGGAAGCCCGTTCATAATCCGCCTGGGCCTTGTTGAGATTCGCCTTCGCCTGGGTCACGCCGGCCTGGGCCTGCAAATATGTTGACTCGCCGGCATCCGCATCGGGACTCTCCAGCGTGAGCACGGGCTCGCCCCGGCGAACAGAATCGCCCAGCTTTACGAGGACGGCGGCAACCCTGCCCGCCACCGGTAGTGTCACCTTCGAAACCACGTTCGGATTGGTCTCGATTTTACCGGGCGAAATCACCTCGTCTAACGGGACTTCTGCCGATTTCACGGCCTCGACGCGGATCTCTTTGAGCTTCGGCGAGTCCGCCGGAATAGTAACCACACCCTCTGTCTGTTTTTGCGCATCGGCCGCCGGCGGCGCCGAAGCCGCAACGCTGTTCTCCTGTTGCCGGGAGCATCCCGGCAGCAGAAGACCGCAAACCAACACGCAAGCTGCTGAAACGATTCGCACCTGATTCACTCCACTTCGCATGACAGGCACATCCTGGTACCCGCCTTGCAGCCCATGGATGCCGGACGCACCCTTCGGCTTGTCGCGGCGCTAAAGGTACAGCAATCGGTTCGTGGGAGGAGCGCGGCCGGACCGGCAAAGTACTGGTCGCGTATACACTGCTGGACGCCAGGCGAGAAGGACGACGAGACACCAAACAGACGGTATCAGGGCCCGGACGGCAGCGATCTGGAAGTGCTCGAGCGTCTGAAGCAGCCGTGAAAGGTGCAAATTCGCCTTCTCACGGGACTCCTGCGCCGGCCCGTTGCCTAACCCGCCGTGCTTGCCCAGCGGAATCTGGAGCAGGGAAAAGTTAAACAGATCGTCGCTGTCGGAAACGCTGGGGAATAACGCGAGACTCAGCAGCAGCACCGCGACGACCCGCTGAAAGCGGGTGCCGCGCGTCGTGCTTACACACCGGTGGCGCTCCAACAGCCAAGTGCCTCCGAGGGCGCTCACGCTGATGGCCAGCCATAGGAGATTGAGCACGCTATCCAGCGTCATGCGCAGCCGATCCCTTTAAGCATACCCAAACATTGGTCGAAGCGCGCAGACGATTTTGGAAAATTACTGCTTATCAATAACTTGCAAGCGCTTCAGGTTCCCGACGGAACCTTCGGCGCCATATTCGGATAATCAGGACTAAATTTCTCTTCCAATTTGCGCGTAATGGACATATGATCTGGGTATGAAGAGAATTTCAGCATCTCAATACCTGATTTTCCTCCTCGTCCTTGCGCTTAGCTGTTTCGTCGCTTTCGCCGCGGACGAGAATCCGACAAAGACCATTAAAAAGGTCAATGCCCAACCCACTGCTACCTTGAATGGCGCCGATCTGTTCAAGGAGTATTGCGCCGTGTGCCACGGCAACGATGCAAAGGGTTCCGGCCCAGCTTCGGACGCTCTCAAAAAGAGACCGGCCGATCTCACTCAACTCACCCGAAAAAACGGCGGTACGTTCCCGGAATTGCATGTGATGAACTACATCAAGGGGCAGGACGTTGTAGCCGCCCACGGGAACCGCGACATGCCGATTTGGGGATCCATCTTTTCGCAGATGAGTCCAAATCAGGATCTCGTCCAGATCCGGGTCTACGCGTTACTGAAGTACATCGAGCAGTTTCAAGCCAAGTAGGAATCACATACTCCCCCACGCGCGCCGCTCTCGCCGAACCGCGAACGTGAGGGAGTACGGTGGCTGTTTAGGCGAAGTGATTATTCCAAATCCATTACGCTGTTGTCAATGAATACACCTTTTCGCAGCGTCTAATCGTTTCCCCCTCTTTTTTCCAAAACTCCACAGCGTCCCGAGATGCAAAACTAGGAATGAGCCGCCCTGGAGCGGAACTTGCCAAGCTGCACGCGGAGGAACTCATGCAGGTCTCGACGCCGCCTGGGACTACCGAACGCCGCACGCCACTCCAGCCGGAGGAACTGCGCCGGATCGACGCATATTGGCGGGCCGCCAACTACCTTTCCGCCGGCCAGATCTACCTTTACGCCAACCCCCTCCTGCGAGAACCCCTGCGGCTCGACCACATCAAGCCGCGCCTTCTGGGCCACTGGGGAACTACACCAGGGCTCAATTTCATCTACGTGCATTGCAACCGCGTCATCAAGAAATACGATCTCGACATGCTCTACATCTGCGGGCCCGGTCATGGCGGCCCGGGACTGGTCGCGAACTGCTGGCTGGAGGGCACTTATAGCGAGATCTATCCCAATATCAGCCAGGATGCGGAAGGCATGCGGCGTCTGTTCAAGCAGTTCTCGTTCCCCGGCGGCATTCCCAGCCATGCCGCCCCCGAAACCCCCGGTTCCATCCACGAAGGCGGCGAGCTCGGCTACGCGCTGGTGCATGCCTACGGCGCCGTATTCGATAACCCTGGCCTGATCGCCTGCTGCGTCATCGGCGATGGCGAAGCCGAAACCGGCCCCCTGGCCACCAGTTGGCATTCTAATAAGTTCCTTAACCCAGAGCGCGACGGGGCCGTGCTGCCCGTACTTCACCTGAACGGATACAAGATCGCCGGCCCAACCGTACTCGCCCGAATTCCCAATTCCGAGCTGACAGACCTGCTGGAAGGCTACGGCCACAAACCCTACTTCGTCGAGGGCGACGAGCCCGCCGCCATGCACCGCCTCATGGCGGAAACCATGGACCGGGTAATTGAAGAAATCCGTTACATCCAAAAGGACGCCCGCGAGCACGGCTTCACGGAGCGGCCGCGCTGGCCCATGATCGTGCTCAAATCGCCCAAGGGTTGGACCGGCCCGAAGGAAGTGGACGGCCTGAAGGTGGAGGGCACGTTTCGGGCGCACCAGGTGCCGATCGATCATTTTGCCGGCCACCCCGAACACTTGCAGCAGCTCGAACAATGGATGAAAAGCTATCGGCCCGAGGAGTTGTTCGATGAGAGCGGACGGCTGGTTCCCGAACTACGCGAACTCGCGCCCCAGGGGCCGCGCCGTATGGGCTCTAATCCGCATGCTAATGGAACGGTTCTGCTCCAGCCGCTGCGAATGCCTGATTTTCAGGATTATGCCGTGGAAGTCGCGAGCCCCGGCGCGACACGGACTGAAGCCACGCGTATCCTCGGCCTGTTTCTCCGCGACGTGATGAAGTGGAACGAACAGTCCCGCAACTTCCGCCTCTTCGGACCCGATGAGACCGTCTCCAATCGCCTGGGCGCCGTCCTCGAGGTCACGGACCGCGAATCCACGGCCCAGATTCTGACCTCCGACGACCACATATCGCCGGCGGGCCGCGTGATGGAAGTCCTGAGCGAGCACATGTGTCAGGGCTGGCTGGAAGGTTACCTGCTAACCGGGCGCCATGGGTTCTTCTCCTGCTACGAGGCCTTCATCCATATCGTCGATTCGATGTTCAACCAGCACGCTAAATGGCTGAAGACCACACGCGAGATTCCCTGGCGGCGCGCCATCCCCTCTTTGAACTACCTGCTCACTTCGCACGTTTGGAGGCAGGATCACAACGGCTTCAGCCATCAGGATCCCGGATTCATCGATCATGTCGTAAACAAAAAGGCCGATGTGGTTCGCGTCTATCTGCCGCCCGACGCCAACTGTCTGCTTTCCGTGGCGGACCACTGCCTGCGCAGCCGGCATTACGTCAACGTTATCGTAGCCGGTAAGCAGCCTGCGCTCCAGTGGTTGAATATGGACTCGGCGATCAAGCATTGCACTGTGGGCCTCGGTATCTGGGATTGGGCCAGCAACGATCAGGGCGTAGAGCCGGACGTCGTAATGGCGTGCGCGGGCGACATCCCAACCTTGGAAACTCTGGCCGCTGTCGATTGGCTGCGCCGCCATCTTCCCGATCTCAGGATTCGCGTGGTCAATGTCGTTGACCTGATGACGCTTCAACCCCCCACCGAGCATCCCCACGGCCTGCCCGACCGGCAGTTCGATTCCCTGTTCACGACTGACAAGCCGGTCGTGTTCGCCTATCACGGGTATCCCTGGCTGATTCACCGGCTGACGTACCGGCGAACAAACCACCCCAATTTCCACGTGCGCGGTTATAAGGAGGAGGGCACTACCACTACTCCCTTCGATATGACGGTGCTCAACGAACTGGACCGTTTCCATCTGGCCGCCGACGTGATCGAGCGCGTCCCGAGTCTCCAGACGATCGGCGCTCATCCGCGCCAGAAATTGCGGGAGCTGCTAATCGAGCACAAGCTCTATATACAGCGCTACGGGGACGACATGCCGGAGATCCGCGACTGGCAGTGGCCGAACCCGGTTCCATCCAAGTGAAAATCCTGGTCCTCAACGGCGGCTCCAGCAGCTTCAAATGCTGGTTTCACGATGTCAACCAACCGCTGCCGGTCACAGCGCCTGATCCACTCTGGCAAAAGCAGATCGAATGGCATGGCGAGCGGCCTTTGCTGGAGGCCCTTTCTCCGGCGCTGAACGAACTACGAAGCCGCCAACCCATCGAAGCCGTAGGGCACCGCATCGTTCACGGGGGCAAGGCGCATCGCGACACTACGAGGCTTACCGCCGAAGTTCGCGCCGCGATCGCCCAGGAGGCGGAATTGGCGCCCTCCCACAACCGCTTCGAACTGGAGGCCATCGAAGCGGTCGACCGTTTGTTGGGCATCGAGGTCCCGCAGATTGCGGTCTTCGATACCGCATTTCATGCAAGCCTGGAGCCCGCGGCTTACGTTTATCCTGGGCCATACGGCTGGCTGAGCGACGGATTGCGGCGCTTTGGATTCCACGGAATCAGTTATCAGTACGCGGCGCGGCGCGCGGCCCAGATGCTGGACGGCGCCCCGGCATCTCGCCTGATTCTCTGTCATCTCGGGAGCGGCTGCTCGCTGGCCGCCGTGCGTGACGGCAAATGCGTGGATACGACCATGGGGTTCACTCCGCTCGAAGGGCTAATGATGGGAACACGGTGCGGCTCCATTGACCCCGGCATCATTATTTACCTCCTGCGGCATTGCGGCTACACCGCGGATCAGCTCGACGGGATTCTCAACCGGGAGTCGGGACTGAAAGGAGTTTCCGGCGTGAGCGGCGATATGCGCGAAGTGATGGCTGCCGCGAAGAACGGAAACGATAGAGCCCGCCTGGCATTCGACATTTATGTTCATCGTTGTGTCGAAGAAACAGGGAGCATGCTGGCGGTGCTGGGAGGGGCGGACGCCATCGTATTCACCGGAGGCGTGGGCGAGAACTGCGCGCCATTGCGCGAGCGCGTCTGCCGCCAGTTCGGCTTTCTGGGCCTGCGGCTCGATCCGCTAAGGAATCAGCACGCCGAAAAAGACGCCGATATCGCCGCCCCCGAATCGGCGGTGCGTGTGCTGGTTATTCACGCGGAAGAAGATTGGGAGATTGCGCGGGAGTGCTATCGATGCCAGGCAGCCTCTGGTTGATCCGCCACGGCGAAACAGAATGGAGCCGCTCCGGCGCGCATACGGGGCGCACCGACCTGCCGCTGACGGATGCTGGGCGGGAGCGCGCCGAGGCCATCGGGCGCTACTTGAACGGGCGCGGCTTCGCGCTGGTTCTCACCAGCCCACTTTCGCGTGCGCGGGATACCTGCCGGCTGGCAGGATACGGCGATGCCGCCCAGGTGGATCCGAATCTGCGCGAGTGGGATTACGGGGATTACGAAGGGCGCTCGACCGCCGAGATCCGGAAGGAACGCCCCGACTGGGATCTCTGGGAACAAGGCGTTCCCAACGGCGAGGCTCTGGAACAGGTGGCCGAGAGAGCGCGCGCCGTGATCGCCCGTTCTGCCGCGGCCGAAGGGGAGGTAGCCCTGTTCGCGCACGGGCACATTCTGCGAATCCTAACCGCCTGCTGGCTGGGGCTGCCGCCGTCGCATGGAAAACTATTTGCCTTGGGAACCGGGTCGGTGAGCACCTTGGGCTATGAGCGGCAGACACGCGTCATCACGCTGTGGAACCGCTGCTGACGCCGTCGCGCGGGCGCTATCTGCCCCTCCAATTCTTGTAGGACAGTTCAGCGCCCTTGGCGTCTTCGGTCAGCCCAGTATCTCTTCATTCGGGCGGAGACCTCGAGGCGTTCCTTTGAGCCCATCGATTTCCGTCCACGGCGGACGGAACCTTTGGGTGTATCCCTCAAGAGCTCCAAACAGGCGACGGAACGTCGCAGCTTTTCAATTTCAGCATTCAATTCGCGGATGAGCTTATCAATATCCATAGTGGCGCAACAACATTCTGAAACGATGACGTTATAGTTTAGCCCATTGCATGGGGTAAGGTAAGCGCGCCGCGATGGTTTTTGATAATCTCTTGTGGCCAACATTTCCGCGCCGGATTTCGCGGTTTTGCGTCCGACACGGTTCGGCAGGAGGCCGGGAAATGAAAAGAATGCTGCCTTTGGTTCTTTCTTTTGGCGCTCTTACTGTAGCGTACGCACAGACGCTCGGCACGATTACGGGAGAAGTTACGGATGCAAGCGCCGCGGTTGTGCCGGGAGCCACGGTGATCGTGCGTAATGCGGGTACGAACGCCACACGGAGAGTCGCCACCAACGCGGAAGGCCTGTACAGCGTCCCATCGCTGCAGCCCGGTGTCTACGACGTGCGCGTCGAGAAGGAGGGATTCCGCGGCGTGGCGCGCAGCGCCATCGAACTCCAGGTGCAGCAGACCGCGCGCGTGGATTTCACGCTTGCGGTCGGCCAGGTGAGCGAAACCCTCGAGGTAGCAGGACAAGCGGCGCTGCTCAACACGGAAGACGCCACGGTAGGTACGGTCATTGAAGAAAGGCGCATTGTCGAACTGCCGCTCAATGGAAGAAACTTCCTCCAACTGGTTTCGCTGAGCCCGAACGTGACATCTGGTTTCACCAGCCAGGGTCAGGCAACCGTACGGCAGGGAGGCGACCGGGCCAACCAGAACATGTCTATCGCCGGGGCTCGGGCGTCATGGAACTACTACACGTTGGATGGGGTAACCAATACCGATCCCAACTTCAACACCTATCTCGTACTGCCCGACGTGGACATGCTGCAGGAATTTAAGGTTCAAAGCGGAATTTATCCCGCGGAATTCGGCCATGCGGCCAGCCAGATCAACGTATCGACCAAGAGCGGAACGAACCAATACCACGGCGGAGTTTACGAATTTGTCCGCAACGACAAGTTCGACGCGAAGCAGTCCTACGCCTTTTCGGCCTCCGATCACACTCTTCCGAAGACGCCTTTCCAGTGGAATCAGTATGGATTCACGCTAGCCGGGCCGATTCGCGTGCCGAAGGTTGTCAACGGAAGAGACAAGCTGTTCTTTGCGTCCAATTTCGAGGAGTTCCGGCAAGTCACGCGGCCTACCAACGTTTACAGTGTGGCGTCCGTACCAATGCGGTCCGGCGACTTCTCTGCCCTCAATACGATTAGCATCTGGGATCCTGCAGGCCGGACTCTAGCCCCGGACGGGAAGACCATTATCGCGACTCCCTTTGCGAATAATATGATCCCGAAAACCCGCATGAGCCCGCAGGCCGCCCAGTTGTATGAGTTCGAGCCGCTGCCGAATTCGCCCTCCGAATCGGCGCCGAATGCGGTCCCGCTGCGCAATTTCCGCGAAACGCTGCACGGCTTCAGCAACAAAGACCAGTTCCATATCCGCGGCGATTGGGTGGAGAGCGCCAAAGCGGCCTGGTTCGGGCGGTTTAGCTGGACCGACGAAGCGTTGTTTAATCCCGGGCTCTACCTGAGCGGCAATCAGACCGTGGTGAATGCGAAACAGGCAATGCTTTCCAATACGCGCAGCCTCTCGCCAACCGTGGTCAACGAATTCCGCTTCGGTGTGAACGTAATTCACAATGCCAATATTGGAGAGCTGGCGTTCAAGCGCAATGTTTTGGGCGAACTGAAAATACCCAATGTGCCGCCGCCCGTGCCGGCGGCGTGGGGCGTCCCGGCGGTCACGAATCTCGGAACCACGAGCACATGGGGTGGCGGCGCCGATCCTTACACCAATCAGGATGCCGCTTTCCAGTGGGTCGATAACGTTTCCATCGTCCGCGGAAAGCACACGCTGCGCATGGGGCTCGACATCCGCCGCGACCGGTATAACTACAACGGCGGCCAGTTCCTCGACCCCTCGATGGAGTTCAATGGGCAGAACACGCGGAATCCCAACACCAATACGGGCGGCGCCAACCTGGCGGACTTCTTCCTTGGTTATATGTCCACCGTGCGATACGCGGTAGCGCCGGCGTTCGGCCAGTTGCGATCGACCACGCAGGCGTACTATTTCCAGGACACGTGGCGGATCAGCCCGACTCTGACGATCGATGCGGGCCTGCGGTACGAATACATGGAGCCATACGTCGACCGCGCGGGGAGGCTGACCAGCGTTCAGGTTCCGGCGTTGATTTATGGCGTCGTCAACCTACCCTCGAACCTGCATGAAGTTTTTGTACGATCCGGCGCGGGAGACTTCTACGAAGGGTTGCCCTTCCGCTTTGCGGGAACCACACTCAACGGCAAGGTTATCCCGGTGCAGGTCGCGCGGGACGGGCGTCTGGGCGATGGCCTGGTCAATTCGGACAAGGGCAATTTTGCGCCTCGGTTGGGTATCGCCTGGAGTCCTTCGGCGAAGTGGACTTTGCGCACGGGCGCGGGGATCTTCTACTCCACGGAGGTCGGCAACGCCAGATTCGATATGGCGAGGAACCTGACGGGCAAGCTCCAGGTAGTCGGTCCGACGAATTTTCCAGTTGTGACGATCGATAATTTCATCTCCGTGGATCCGAGCACGGGCGGGCTGCAGCCGGCGGGCAGCATCCCCCAGCTCACGATCCCGCAGCTATGGTCCAATGCCCAGAACACGCGCAACAGCTTTACGTTCCAGTACCTGTTGAATATCCAGCGGGAACTCACCAGTTCGACCGTGGTCGAAGTGGGCTACATCGGCTCGCAGACACGGCATCTTTGGGGAATCTACGACTCGAATCAACCGATCACCGCGCCCGACGGCTCCGCGCCCAACACGCGCGCTCCCAATCCCGAGCTGGGCATCAACATGTACACGGCCACCGATGGCCGCGGGAATTACAACGGCTTATCGGGTAAGCTGACCAGACGCTTCTCCCAAGGCTTGACCGCGTTGGTGGGCTATACGTTTTCAAAGAGTATTGACACCGGCAGCGCATGGCGCGGGCAAGGCGACGCTGTGGTGGCGAACGATGCCACGTGCATTATCAAATGCGAGAAGGGGCTGTCGAGCTACGATGTTCCGCAGCGGCTGGTCGCCTCAGTGCTCTACGAGCTGCCTTTCGGCCGGGGCAAGCCGCTGGGAGCAGGCTGGGGAGCCGTCCCCAATCAGATTCTCGGCGGATGGCAAGTCAGCTCGATTATTGCCTTTCAGAGTGGGCTCGTTCAGAACTTCTCGGGCGCGAGAAACTCCCTGACCCTGCAGGATGGCGCTCGCCCCAATGCTACCGGGCAGCGGCTCCAGCTCGATCATCCGACGACCGGCAAATGGTTCAACACGGCGGCCGTAGTCATTCCACCGCAGGGCGTGATCGGCAACGCCGGCAGGGACGTGATCCGCGGCCCGGCCCAGCAATATTGGGATTTCGCCGCCCATAAGAGCTTTCGAGTGAGGGAAGGACACAGCCTGACGTTCCGTTTCGAGGCCTTCAATTTCGCCAATCATCCGGCGTTTGGCAGGCCTGCGGCCAGCGTCGGGACGACCACGACACTCCCGGCAACCTTCGGAACAATCACTACGCTTCAGGTCCCCATGCGGCAAATCCAGCTTGGGCTGAAGTATGCGTTTTGAGATATCGGGAAGAGTTCCGGCGCGCCGGAATCGTGATTTTACGCCTGCTTCACTTTGTGAAACACTTCAAGGGCGGTGCCTGATGCGATGGCGGGCGCATCTTCCTTGGAAATCTCCTTACCCGCGGCGACTTTTACGCTTTCCTTGAGAAGCCCTTTATCTGCCTCGTTCGTAATCCACTTCGCGCCCACCACACCGACAAGGAACGCGCCCGCTACTGCCGAAAAGCGCAGGTGAACGATCGCATTGGCATCCGCCACATCAAAGTCGGCGCCGGAACCGTAAAAAGCCCAGGACGCAAATGCGGCGAATGCACCGATCAATATCGTAGAAAGCGCGCCGGGACACCAGATTCCTTCGATACGCCGTGGAAGTGCGAACCCGTTGCTGCTGAGAAGCGCGTTCACAAATCCGCCGATCGCACCCGCTGCAATGATCAGAGTTGTGCAAATCCAAACGTTCATAGGTCGCTCCTTCGTGGATGTGATTTGAAGGCGAGGAGCGTATCATCGGTTCCTATTTCTCGCGCGAGGCGGCTCCGCGGGAACCGCGAGATTCCCTCGGATATACAAGGATTTCGAGCTTGCTCGCATCTGCGTCCGTTTTGCCCAAGCCAAGGGTTTTTACTTTGGTGTCGTCGAATTTGAAATTGTCCGCCAGATAATCGCGTACTACGGCGGCGCGTGCCTGGGTGAGGGCCCGCTGCTTCTCCGTGTCGCCCTTGCCTCCGCCGTAGGCGGCGACCACCGCCAGGCCGAATCCGTTTTGTTCCAGGAGTTCCCCCGCTTCCTTAAACGTCTTTTCGTTTTTGAGCTTGGCGGAGTCGGGTTTCTCAAATATCCTCGCAGGGTCATAAGTGAAGGTCCTGGCAGGAGGGCCGGATGGCAGCGCGGGAATCGAATGGCGGGTCAGCTCTGCGGAATCTTCATAGCCCCGCTTCTTGAAAAAGCCGCGCGTAAAGAAATTGTGTTTGAGCGCCTCCATGTCTTCCTGGAACGCCACTGCCCCCTGGTTTACGTGCTGATAGATGGAGCGATCGTTGATCAGAGCGCCAACCGTTCCTTTGCCTTCATTAATCTTGGAGCTGACGGCTTTCAGATTGTCCGCCGTGGCAGTGAGGCTCTCGACCGCCCCGTTGGCGGAATTCAGCAGAGCGTCGGCTTTGCGCACTACGTCGGAAACATCCACTGGAGGGCGGCTCGGAATGGTGTCACCGTCCTTCACCGTGGCCGCCTGATCCGATCCGAACGAAATGTCGACATATTTATCGCCGACCAGTCCCTCGGCTGAAATAGAAGCGACGGAGTCTTTGCGGACAATGCGCCGCGTAGCTTCTTGAAGGTCCATCACAACGCGGACTTCTCCGCCCGCGCGATCAGGGAGATCGATGCGCTTCACCGTGCCGGTGCGAAGCCCTCCCACGCGGACTTCGGCACCTTCGATCAAGCCGGCCACGCTTGGGAATTCGGCGTACAGCCGGTATGTGGAACGAAACAGGAATTGCTTGTCGCCGATCAGGAATATCGCGCCGGCAAGAATCGCCAGCGCCATCACCACAAAAACACCCAGTCGAAAAGATTTGGACATCGTCCACCACCCATCAGCCGTCCCGAAGGAATTGGACAACGAAATCGTCCCGGCTCTTTTGCAGATTCTCAAAGGTTCCTTCTGTAACGATCCGGCCGTCCCGCAGCAGCACCAACCGGTCCGCGAATTTACGGGCTCCGCGCACATCGTGCGTCACCACGACTGCGGTGATTTTCCGTTTCTGCTTGAGTTGTACAATCACTTTGCCGATCTCGCCGGCGGTGATCGGATCCAGGCCCGCCGTCGGTTCGTCAAACAGTACGATATCCGGCTCCAGGGCCAAAGCCCGCGCCAGGCCTACGCGCTTTTGCATTCCGCCCGAAATCTGAGAAGGCAGCTTCTCCAGGTCTTTCTCCATGCCGACATCGGCGAGCAGCTCCCGGACCCGCTGCCGCCGTTCTCCCGGCGCCATTCTGGTGTGGCGCATCAGCGGAAACTCGACATTCTGTTCCACCGTCAGAGAGTCGTAGAGCGCGGCCTGTTGAAAAAGGAAGCCCATTTTCTTGCGCAATTCGTTCAACCGGTTTTCTTCCAGTTTTGTGATCTCCTGTCCGCGGATGCGAATCGAACCGCTGTCCGGTGACTGGAGGCCGACCAGCAGCTTCAACAAGACGCTCTTTCCCGTGCCGCTCCTTCCCAGCACGGCCACCGTTTCGCCCTGCGCGGCCTCCAGATCGACGCCGTTCAACACTGTTTGGCCGCCGAACGTCTTCCGCAGATCTTTCACGGTAACCGGGGCTTCCGCTGTGGGATGTTCCATGGCGCCTCACGAATAGAAAAAGAGAATCAAGCGCACGAGCAGGACGTCCGCCAGAATCACAAACAGCGACGAGAGAACCACGGCGCTGGTGGTCGACCGGCCGACCCCTTCCGTTCCGCCGCTGGTGCGCATTCCTTGAAAACACGCAACACCGCCGATGATAAAGCCGAATACCGCGGTCTTGAAGGTAGGCGGGAGGAAATCGCTGAACACCACGTCTTTGAATCCGTTGTCGAGGAAGAATCGCGGCGAAACCGGCTGTGCCAGCGTGTTCGCGATCCAACCCATCAAGATGCCGCAGAAATCCGCGATCAGCGTGAGCAGGGGCAGCACGAGGATACAAGCCACCACACGCGTGGCAGCCAGAAATTTGTAAGGATCGACTGCCGAAGCCTCCATGGCATCGATTTGTTCGGTCACTTTCATCGAACCTAGCTCGGCGCCGATCCCGGCGCTCACACGCCCGCTCACCACCAGACCGGTAATAATCGGACCCGTCTCCCTGATCATGGAGAACACAATGATTGCCGGGAGCATCGACTTGGCGCCAAAGCGCGCCAGGCTGTCCCGGGTTTGCAGGGAGAGCACCACACCGGTCGCCGCGCCGGCAAGGGCGACCAATGGCGCCGATTTGGCGCCAATCGCGTCCAATTGGCGCAATAGCTCGCGCCATTCATACGGAGGCGTCAGCGCTGCGCGTGCCACACGCGTGACGAACTTGGCGAAGTCGCCGAACCATTCGAACATGGCCACGATCAACTCCCACACTGCCGCCCCGTGGCTGCGGGCCCTTGGGACCGTCCCTGCTACGGCTGCCGCAACCAGAAAGAATGTGAAATAAAGCACGGCTTCGCAGTCCTCTCCCTAAATTCACCGGCCCGTTTGTTGCCAAACTGAGGAAGTAAAACGAATAGAACGAATTACCGCCGTTGACAGGAAGCCGCTGCAGCCGCAAGAGGCCCTTGGCTCACGGCACGATCTCGGATAAACTGTTCCGAACGGCAATGGTCATGGTTTTCAGGAAACTTGGGCTTCTCGGTGTGACTTTGGGGCTGTGGTTAGACCCTCTGGGCGCACAGGATCACAGCAATGTCATTCGCAACCCCTTCCCCACTGCAGACGACGTGGCCGCGGGAGCGCGATCATTCCGATCGCAGTGCGCGGCCTGCCATGGGCTGGACGCGTCAGGCGCATCCGGGCCGAGCCTGACGACGGGCAACTTCCGGCACGGCAATTCCGACGAAGCGCTGTACGGCATCATTACCAAAGGTGTGCCCGGGACGCCGATGGTAGGGTTTAAGCTCGATGGGCGCGAGGTGTGGCAATTGATTTCCTTCCTGCGCTCGGCAAATGTCTCCAAGGGCGCCGGACAGGCAAAGGGAAATCCGGGCAACGGCGCGCAATTGTTCCAGGCCAATGGCTGTGCCCAATGCCATACCGCGGGAAAGCCGGGCGGTTTCGCCGGTCCGGATCTCAGCGATATCGGATCGCGCCGGTCGCTGGCCCAACTGGAAACCGCGCTGCTCGATCCCAGCGCCGAGGTCGATCCGGACTATTGGTCGCTTCGCGGACGTACCAAGACGGGCCAGGCGATTGAGGGCCTCCGGATGAATGAGGATACGGACTCGTTTCAAATCCTGGAATCCTCCGGACACTTGCGCTCCGTCTGGAAGACCGACCTGGCGAATTATGAAATCGTGCGTACTTCGCCAATGCCATCGTTCAAATCAAAACTCAAGCAGTCTGAAGTCGAAGATCTCGTCGCATACCTGGCGAGTCTGCGTGTGGAATCCGGTAACGAGGTGCCGAGATGAAGAGTTGGGTAACCGCAGTGACGCTGCTGGCAGCGTTTGCGCCCGTGCTGCCGGGACAAATCTCTTTCGACCGGCTGATTCGCTCGGCCAATGAGCCTCAGAACTGGCTCACCTATAACGGCGGCCTCCAGAGCACGCACTTCAGCCGTTTGAACCAGATCAAACCGGAAAACGTCGCGACCCTCGGCCTGAAATGGGTCTGGCAGGCGCAGTCGCTCGAGAAATTCGAAGCCACGCCGCTGGTGGTCGATGGTGTCATGTACATGACCGAGCCTCCCAATACGGTGGCGGCGATCGACACTCGCACTGGTCGCCCGTTTTGGGTCTACCAATACCCCATGCCCGAGACGACGTATGTCTGCTGCGGCAACGTCAACCGCGGCGTCGCCATTCTCGGCAACACCCTGTTTCTCGGCACCCTCGATGCCCACCTCATCGCAATTGACGCCGCCACGGGACGCAAGAAATGGGACACGAAGGTTGCGGAGTATACCCACGGGTATGGCGTTACCGTGGCGCCTTTGGTTGTGAAGGACAAGGTAATCGTGGGTCCCGCCGGTGGCGAGCGAGGGATCGCCGGTTTTCTCGCCGCATACGATGCGCAAACCGGACGCGAAGTCTGGAGGTTCCATACGACGGCTAATCCTGGCGAGCCCGGCAATGAAACGTGGGAGGGCGATTCCTGGAAGACCGGCGGGGGGTCCGTATGGGTGACCGGCTCCTACGATCCCGATCTCAACCTGATCTACTGGGGCACGGGCAACCCGGGACCTGACTGGAATCCCGCGGTTCGCCGCGGCGCCAATCTCTATACCGATTCCGTCGTGGCGCTTGACGCGGACACGGGGAAGCTCAAGTGGTATTACCAGTTCACACCTAACGACGAATGGGATTTCGACTCGGTTCAAGTCCCCGTTCTCGCCGACCTGACCTGGAAAGGCAAGCCTCGCAAAGCAATGTTGTGGGGCAACCGGAACGGATTCTTCTACGTTCTGGATCGGACGGGAGGCGAGTTTCTCCTGGGTAAACCGTTCGTTAAGCAGACGTGGTCCGCCGGCATCGACGAAGCCGGCAAGCCCATCAAAGCTCCCGGCAAGAGCCCCAGCGTTCCCGGAAACGACGTATACCCAGGCGTGCAGGGCGGCACGAACTGGTATTCGCCATCGTTCAGCCCGCGAACGGGATTATTCTATCTCACGGCCTGGGAAGACTATCACACCACATATTTTCAGTGGGATCAGCCGTATGAACCCGGTAAATCCTTCACCGGCGGAGCGGCCCGTTCGCCGTTCCAATCCATCAGAAGAGATCCGTTCATCAAGTGGGGTCCCGAATGGGGTTATGGCGTGGTTCGCGCATTGAACCCGGCGACGGGTGAAAAGGTTTGGGATTACAAGATGCGCGACGTCAGTGATGCAGGTATCCTGACCACGGCGAGCGATCTGCTTTTTTCGGGTAACCGGGAGGGATACTTTTTTGCCTTAGATGCCAAGACCGGCAAGGAACTTTGGAAGTGTTACCTTGGCTCGCAAGTTGCCGCTTCGCCCATTACCTACACGGTGGATGGGGTGCAGTATGTTTCGATCGCGGCGGGCCATTCGCTGTTTACATTTGGCCTCGGGCGTACCGGAGAGATCCGTCATTGATCGCGCTCGAATGCTGTAACATACTGATACGAAAGCAGTAGTATGCCGTCTCTCGCGGTTTCCTTAGAGATTCCTTCAACTTGGCTTATTGACTTGACCGCGGGATAGGCGCATCTCTAACTCATTGCACGGGGACGGGCTGGGGTAAAGAGGGGAACAAGCTCCCTCCAGGCTTGCCCCAAAAAAGGAGAATTCGACAATGTCAACCAAGTTGGTTCGTGCTGTACCTGTTGTCATCGCTTGTCTGTTGTTCACAAGCCACATGAGTCTAAGGGCCCAAGTCAGCACAGCCGATATCGTCGGCACTGTCGTTGATCAGGGCGGCGCTGTCATCGCCGAGGCTACCGTGACAGCGGAGAATACAGAAACCCGGGAAAGGCGCACCACCACAACCGGCGCTTCGGGCGACTTTGTATTTAACCTGTTGCAGCCGGGGCGATATACGGTTTCCGTGCAGTCCAGAGGCTTCAAGATGGCCACTGCCAACCTGACGGTCTCGGCTGGCGATCGAGCGCGTGCCAACATGGAATTGCAAGTAGGCGAGGTATCACAGACCGTGGAGGTGCAGGCCCAGAGTCCGGCGTTGCAGAGCGACTCGGCAACCCTGACCACGGTTCTGGCCGCGCAATCCGTGCAGGACCTGCCGCTGAACGGCCGCAATTACGTAACCCTGGTGCAGAGTACGGTGGGCGTGGCGGCGGGACCGTCGAATTCCATTCTGAGCGGAACGCGGCCTGACGAGCGCCGGCAGACCGCCAATGTTGTCGCCAACGGTCAGAACGAAGTATTCAACAACCAGATGATCGATGGAATGGACAACAACGAGCGTGAACAGTTCACTATCCTGATGCGGCCCTCGATTGACATGATCCAGGAAGTGAAAGTGGATACCAACAGCTATCCGGCCGAGGTCGGACGGGCGGGCGGCGCCGTGGTAAATCTGCTCACGAAGTCGGGGACCAACGAGTTTCACGGCGGCGTTTACGAATACCTGCGCAACGACAAACTGAATGCGAACGACTTCTTTTCCAATTTGACGGGTGTTTCGCGTCCCAAGTACCGCCAGAACCAATTTGGCGGTTCCGTGGGCGGCCCCATCCGGAAGGACAAGACGTTCTTCTTTGGCGATGTCGAGGTGCTGAGAATTCGCCAAGGCGTTCCCACCGGCCTCATATTCACGCCCACGCTGTTTGAAGAGCAAAACCCGGGAAACTTCAGCGATCAGCCCGGCGGAATTATCATCCCACCGAGCCAACTGGATCCGGTTGCGCTCAAGTATTGGAAGCTGTTCCCCGCTCCCAACGCGGGAGCTCCCGGCGTGCTCGGAGCAAACTATAACGCCAACGTCAACAAGATGTATAACAGCACGACGTATGACGTCCGCGTAGATCACCACTTCTCTTCGCGGGACAGCATCTTCGGGCGTCTCTCTTACAATCCGACGTACAACTCGCAACCCGCCCTCTTCCCGGATGTAACCGTCGACGGAGTCAAGGTGAGTGCGGGCGGAGGAATCTTTCCGGGTCCTTCGGAGGCCAATTCGCACGGGTCCATGCTGGACTACGTGCACATCTTCAGCCCGACGCTATTGATGGAATTGAAAGCCGGATACACCAGGCTGTGGCTTTACACATCCGCCCCGAATCAGGGCACCAATGCGAGCCAAAAGTTTGGTATGCCGAACACGGATGTGAGCGACCAGATTTCAGGCCTGGCAACGATCGATATCGTCCCCATGCGGGCTGTCGGCAGCAGCTTCGTTATCGGCGACGACCGGTTTGTTCCCATCCTGGATATCAATAACGTTTTCCAGGAACAGGGATCTCTCACATGGACGAAGGGCACTCACAACATCAAGACGGGGGCCGGCCTGATCCGCAGGCAGCTTAACTACTATCAGAATACGTTCGGATTAGGGTACTTCCGGTTCACGCAGAGTGAATTGATCGATCTGCAGAACTTCCTGCAAGGCAAGCCCGATGAAATTCAGCGGCAGATCAACCCGAAGCGCCAATACTTCCGCTTCTGGGAGCCCAGTGTTTATGTGCAGGATGACTGGCACGCAAAATCGTGGCTCACCCTCAATTTGGGTTTGCGGTGGGATCATTTCAGTCCGATTACCGCAGCCCAGGGAGAGCGTTCCAACTTCGATCCGGTCCTGGCGAAGGCCTGTACGCCTACCAATTGCAACCCGTTTATCGTAGGCGCGACTGCCGGCGTCAAATCTTATTGGACGAATTTCGAGCCGCGGTTTGGTTTCGCCGCGACTCCCAAGGCGGGTTTCGTGGTTCGCGGCGGGTTCGGCATGAGCCGCTACGCCCAAGACTATGCTTCAGGCTCCATGAACCTTTACAATCCGCCGTTTGTTCCTCTCAATCTCGATTGCTTCCCGCAGACAGGAGTGGGGGCGTCGGCTTGCCCTGCAGGCTCGGGGAGACTTTTTCAGGGCGCCCCTCCCGTTACCATTCCAGCGCTCGACAACCAACTACCAGGCACCGTCGGCGCCCACGCGAGGGACTATCCGCAGGCCTACATCATGCAATGGAATCTGACGGTCCAGAAGCAATTTGGCGGCAACGTAGTGAGTGCCGGATATGTGGGTCAGGTCGCCCGGCATTTGCAGTACGCTCCGAACCTCAACATTCCGCCGCCAAGCCCGAACGGACTGGGAAATTATTATCCGAGAGTCTTCGCCGGTGTCATGCCGAACCTGGCTTCCATCAACAACTACACCGCCACAGGCGCTTCCGAATACAACGCCGCGCAATTGAGCTTCGAGCGGCGATATGCGAAAGGCCTCACCGCCAACGTAAATTACACCTTCGCGCGAAATCTGACCAATATCTCCGATGGCGGCACCACAGGAGCGGCGACCGTGGGAGCGATTCTTCCTTACAACCGAAGCTACGATTGGGGCAACTCGGATATCGGGATCAAGCACCGCATCTCGTTCCGGCTGAACTATGAATTTCCTTTCGGGCGGACGGGCAACCGCATAACCAAGTTCGCCATCGGCGGATGGCAGGCCAACCTGCTCGCCTTCTATCAGTCGGGTGTACCATTCACCGTCCTCGATGGCGTGGCGCCCGTTCCATCGAATGTGAGCAATCTCGTAACTGTAGATCGTCCCAATGTGATCGCGGGAGCACCGTATGCCCCGGCGAACCAGAACTACACCAACTGGATCAACATCAACGCATTTACACCGCAGCCGGTGGGTACCGTGGGCAACGAAACGCGAGCCCAATTATATGGGCCGCACCAGAGGAGTGCGGATTTCTCGCTGTTCAAGACTTTCGAACTCCACGAGAGGTTCAAGCTGCAATTTCGGGCGGAAGTGTACAACATCACGAATACGGAGAACTTCGGCCAACCGAATATAACGATCACGAGGTGGAGCGCGAGTGTCCCCGGTTTTGGCACCGGCGCTCCCGGGGCGACGCCGATTCTCGGCGCCGGTGGGTTCGGCCAGATCACCGGGTCGAATTTAGCCCTGAACCCGAGGCAGTATCAATTCGCGTTGAAGTTGATCTTTTGACATGCGGCGGCTTTCCCCGTTCTTGCAAATCGGTTATTTTGCGCTGGCAGCGGCAGCCGCTGTTTTCGCGCAAGAAGTACCCGTGGGCGTGGTGGTGGAGCGATCGGCGGCTACAGTTGAAAAGAATCCGTTCGATACACCGCAAGACGCGGAACTTGGCCGAAAGACATTCATCACGGGCGGCGGCTGCTCGTATTGTCATGCCAACGATGGAACCGGCGGCCGTGGAGCCAACCTGACGCTGGGCGAATACCGCTTCGGAGGTTCGGATGCCCAACTGTTCGACACCATCCGCAACGGTATTCCGGGATCCGACATGCCGCCCACCCGGGGACCGGACCAGGAGATCTGGCGCCTGGTGGCTTTTGTAAAGCATCTCGGGAGCCAGGGCCTGGATGAAAAGGCGCCGGGTGATCCGGTTGCCGGCAAGACGGTCTACGACACCAAGGGCGGCTGCGGGGCTTGCCACGCCATCAACCAACAGGGCGGGATCATTGGTCCCGACCTGACTCGCGTGGGGCGGCGGCGATCGCTCAAACATCTCGAGGAATCGATCGTCAACCCGTCGGCGGACCTGCCTCTCAACTATCGTGCCGTTAGAATCGTGACCGCCCACGGAGACACCATTACCGGAATCCGCTTGAATGAGGACGACATCTCGATCCAGATGCGGGACACGAGCGGCAACCTGCGCGCGTTTCTCAAGGACAATGTGAAGGAGATCCGCCGCGATCAACCATCACTGATGCCCGCGTACGGATCGGTTCTGAGCAGGAAGGAGATTGAAAATCTGGTGGCTTATTTGAGTTCTTTGCGAGGAACGCTGTGAGCGCATTTCGAACCGATAGGAGTTTGTTGAAAAACTCGGACAACCGCTTGCTGGCGCGCGCGGCTCCGAACCGCCCTCACGTCTTAGCAATGACATGCAGAGCCGCGACCGTCAGGGAGCGGTTGCTCTCGGTCATCTCTGAACAAGTTCATAAACTGTCCATCGCAATGGCGATATGCGCCGCGGGTTTTTCCTTAAGCGCCCAGGGTCTCCCCATCACCTCCGACCGGCTCTTACATGCCGACCGCGAGCCCGGCAACTGGCTCATGTACTCGAATACTTACAACAGTTGGCGGTATAGCCGGCTCGCGCAGGTCGATACCTCCAATGTCGGCCGTCTGAAGCTGAAATGGCTGTTTCAGATGCGCACCCAGGAGAAGGTCGAAACCACGCCTCTCGTCGTCGATGGAATCATGTACGTGACGCGTCCGGACAACGACATCATCGCCCTCGATGCCGAAACCGGACGCACCTTATGGACATACGAATACCGCAATCCCCGCAGGCTTTATCCCTGTTGCGGGCGCGTCAACCGCGGCGTGGCAATCCTGGGAAATCGCCTGTTCATGAACACGCTGGACATGCACGTGGTAGCGGTAGACGCCAGGTCGGGCCGGGAAGTGTGGCGAACCAAGATGTTCGACTACACTGCCGCCGGGGGCTATGCCGCCACCGGAGCGCCTCTGGTTGTGAAGGACAAGGTGATTGTCGGCATGGCTGGAGCCGAACACGGCGTTCGCGGATTTCTCGACGCCTACGATGCGGCTACAGGCAAACTGGCGTGGCGCTTCAACACGATCCCCAAGCAGGGCGACCCGAATTATAGCTGGTCGGGCGATTCCGGGGAGCGCGGCGGAGCTTCCACCTGGAACACTGGCTCCTACGATCCCGAGTTGAATACGCTCTATTGGGGAACAGGTAATCCGTGGCCTGATACTAACGGCGACGTTCGCCTGGGCGACGATCTGTACTCCTGCTCGGTGATTGCTCTCGATCCCGATACCGGCAAGCTGAAGTGGCACTATCAATTTACACCCCACGACGTGCACGATTGGGATTCCACGCAGGTCCCCGTGCTGGTGGATGCTCAGTTTCGCGGGCGGCCTCGGAAGCTGTTGGTATGGCCCAATCGGAACGGCTTCTTCTATGTCCTCGACCGGCAGAGCGGCGAGTTCCTCACGGCGAAAGCCTTTGTGAGGCAGACTTGGGCCAAGGGCTTCGACGACCGGGGCCGCCCCGAACTCATTCCGGGAAATGAGCCGACCACCGAAGGGAACATCGACGTTTGGCCGGGCGTGGACGGCGGCGCCAATTGGATGGCGCACAGCTACAGCCCCTTGACCGGCTGGCTCTATACCTTCGCCCGCGAGGAGCGCCGTGTATATAGCAAGACGGAATACCACCCGCCCACTACAGAGGAAACCGTGGCAGGTTTCCGCGCCCGTCCCGTATTCGCGCCCGAGGAGAGTTTTGGGAAAGTCATCGCCCTCGAACCCGGAACCGGTGAGATTAAATGGGAGCACCGGGTGTTAACGCCGCCATGGTCCGGCGTTATGGCTACCGCCGGCAACCTCGTGTTTGGCGGCACTCTGGAAGGAAACGTCTTTGCATTGGATGCCCGCAGTGGCAAGCAGCTCTGGCGCTTTCTCGGGAACGGCCCTGTCTTTGCGGGGCCCATCAGCTTTCTCAGCAACGGTAAGCAGTATGTTTCTCTGGCAGTCGGTGACGTCTTGATGACCTTTTCACTGAATGCGGAGTAGTTGGATGTTGGCATAGGGGGTGCTGCCTAAGAGCCAAAACATAGTCCTTGTTGATTGACCTCCAGGCCGATGCGCGCCGCAGGGGTGTGGCCGTTCAGCCAGGAGGACGGGGAGGCTCATATGAAACGGGGGACGCAAGGATTTTTCATTCGAATCGTCATCACAGTCGCGACACTGGGAACTCCGGGTGGAGTTTCCGCGCAGGCGCTGCTGGGCGAGATCGACGGAAATGTAACGGATTCCAGCCAGGCGGTGATCGTGGGCGCCCGGGTCGCTGCAACGAATTTGGAAACTAATTTCAACCGCGAAGCAATTACCAATTCCGCGGGCGGGTACAGTCTCCCCGGGCTTCCGCCAGGGACATATAAAGTCTCGGTATCCGCGCCGGGGTTTCAAACTTACAACCAAACGGGGGCCGCAGTCTCGCCCAACGCTGTCCTGCGCGTAGACGTGACGCTGACCGTCGGACAGTTAAGCGAGACCGTGGCGGTGATCGCTTCGGCGGCGGCGCTGCAGACCGACCGCTCCGACGTCCGCGCGGAGATGACACAGCAGACCCTGGCCAACGTGCCGGTGCCGATCGGCCGCAATTACCAGATGCTGTTTGTGACGCTCCCTGGGGTTTCCCCCGCGCAGAACGCAAATTCGTTTGCCGCCAATCCCACCCGGTCCATCAACTTCTCGGCCAATGGCGCACCGACCAATATCAACAGCACGCGCATCGACGGCGCCTCGAGCGGCGGCATCATTGATAGCGCACTCACATACATTCCGAGCTTGGAGGCGATCCAGGAAGTGAATGTCGTCACCAACTCTTTCGACGCCGAACAGGGGCTCGCAGGGGGCGCTGCCGTCAGCATTCAAATCAAAAGCGGCTCCAACAGCCTGCACGGCTCGCTGTTCGAATATCACACCGACCAGCACCTGAAAGCCTATCAGTGGGCCGCGGATCGCACACAGCCAAATCCCAAATACATCAACAACCAATACGGAGCCTCGCTCGGGGGGCCCATCCGGCGGGACAAGCTGTTCTACTTCGCGAGCTTTGAGGGGACCGGATATTCCGAGAGTGTTACCCAAGTGGTACAGGTGCCGACCGTAGCCATGAAGGCAGGTAATCTGTCGGGTTCCCCAACCCCGATTTACGATCCGGCGACCGGCAGTCCGGATGGTGGTGGCCGGACCCCGTTTCCCAATAATGCAATTCCCGCGGACCGCATCGACCGTGGCGTACAGAGTTTTCTAAATCAGGCTGCTCAGTGGGCTCCGAATCAACCTGGCTCGGGAGCGCTCGGATTGGCCAGAAATTTCAGTACGTCGGCTTCGAATTACCAGTGGCGCCGGCAATACGATGACAAGCTCACCTGGAACCCCACTGAGAAGCTGAGCACGTTCTACCGCTTCGGTCTTGTGGACCACAACGCGTACACCAACGGGATCTTTGGCTCGCTCGGCGGCCTCCCCATCAGCCGGGCCAATACGGGTTCCGGCTTCGTGCAGGGCCATCTTTTCCAAGGGACCATTTCCGCGACTTATGTGGTCTCAACTAACCTCGTACTCGATGCCAACTACGGTTATTTCCGAGAGGACTTCAACGACATACCGATTCGCGCGGCCGAGAATCTTGGTTCGACCGTGCTGCAGGTGCCCGGACTCCAGAGCTCAGACCCACGCGAGATCGGCTGGCCCCTGATGCTGATCGACGGGTTTTCGCAGGTGGGCGCCGCCAACAACTTTGAGCCGCATGGTTATCGGGACCCGAGCCGCGTGTATGCAGCCAACATGAGCTGGAACAAGGGCAGCCATAATCTCCGTTTCGGCGCGGATATCAATCTTCAAGACATCAATGAGAGCCAACCGCAAGGCATCAACTCTTACACGGCCGGTCCCGGCGGTTTTCAGTTCTCTCAAGGAGCCACGCAGCTCAAAGGAGGACCAGCGGGCAATGACTACAATGCTTTCGCCTCGTTTCTACTTGGCCTTCCCGTAAATGCCGGCAAACTCCGCCTGTTCCCGGATGATATCCAGACCCGCATGAAGGCATACAGCTTCTATGCCCGCGATCGATGGCAGGTCACCCCGAAATTCACGGTGAATTACGGCCTTCGCTGGGAATACTTTCCGTTCCCCACGCGCGTGGGCCGCGGCCTGGAAGTTTATGACTTCGAAAACAATGTTGTGAATCTTTGCGGGCTTGGCCCGAATCCGATCGACTGCGGCATCAGCACAGGAAGAGGCCGCCCCGCTCCGCGAGCGGGCATCGCGTATCGCGTCTCCGACACTTTTGTAATCCGGGCGGGTTACGGTCTCACCAACGATCCCATCAATTTTGCGAATTTCCAGAGGCTCAACTATCCCGATGTTGTGAACGTCGTTCTCAACGCACCCAACACGTTGTCCTATGCCATCTCGTTGCGCCAGGGTTTTCCCGCGATCCCGAGGCCAGATCTGAGCACCGGCTTTTCGAAAGTGGCCGGCAACGTCAACCTGATCAGCTTTGACAAGAACAACCTCGTACGCGGATATCTCCAATCCTGGAATTTCACGATCGAAAAACGATTGGCAGGCTGGATCACCTCGGCAGGTTATGTGGCGACGCGATCGGTCGACCAGTTAGCCCAGATGGACCAGAACTGGTCGCCGATCGGCACCGGGACTTCGGGCGAAATCCTCAACCAGAAATTCGGCCGTACGGCGCCCACAAGCCTGATGGCCACTCTGGGAACCGCCAAATACGACTCCCTGCAGGTTCACACCGAGCACCGTTTTGCCGAAGGGTACCAGGTGAGCGTTGGGTATACATTCGCCCATGGGCGCGGTTATACCAACGAAAGCTCGGGGGCGGTGCCGACGGTGGGCCTGCCATATGCATACCGGAAAAATTATGGTTCGCTGAACCGCGACATCCGCCACAACCTCCAGGTGAGCTGGGTGGCCGAGCTTCCCTTCGGAAGAGGAAAGCACTGGGTTCACGATGGCCCGACAGCCACGATCTTGGGTGGCTGGCAGCTTAGCAGCGTGTTGAGCGCCTATACCGGAATGCCATTTAGCGCGACGGCTTCGAACGCGTCCCTGAATTCCAACGCCTCCGGCCAGTTCGCAGATTGTCTGGCAGCGCCGGCCAGAAGACTGGGCGACATCTACCAGTGGTACAGCAAAGCGGATTTCGGTGTGCCGGCTTCGGGCCGCTTCGGCACGTGCGGACAGAACAGCCTCTCCGGCCCGGCGCTGGTCAATTTGGATATGGGGTTAGACCGAAGATTCCGGTTTACGGAACGATTCGAGCTGCGGCTTCGTGCGGAATCGTTCAACCTGGCCAACACGCCGCACCACGCCAATCCGGGCGCCACAAGCGCCACCAGCACATCGGTAAACAGCGGATCGTTCATGCTGGCCACGGATATTCGGAACACAGGCCGGGACGGCCTCGATGAGCGCACGTTTCGTGTTGGATTGAAATTGAGTTGGTAGAGTTCCGGGCCGCAGCGCCCGGGTTGAATTCGGCATAGGCGAGGATGTAGGCTGTAGCCAGGAGAGTGGGAATTTGTCCCAGGAGGGTATGATGCATCGGAAATTTTCAGGCGCCAAAGTATCCGCGGCTGTGATGATGGCAATTTTGTTATTAGGGATACTTTCGATCGCCGCGCTTGGTCAGCGATCCCAAGCTCCGGACGTATCGGCAATTCTCGCCAAATGCCAGCAGTGCCACGGCACTGCGGTGCAAATGTCGAAGTTGAGCGTGGCCAGCCGGGCTTCCCTGCTCCAGGGCGGCTCCCACGGACCGGCCATCGTTCCCGGGAATGCTGCCGAAAGTCTCTTGTACAAACGCATTACGGGCGAGGAGAAGCCGGTGATGCCAATGGCGCCGGTACCCGCTCTCACACCGCAGGAAATTGCAGCGGTTAAGACCTGGATTGACCAGGGCGCTGCTTGGCCGGAAGAAGCCAAAGCAACTCCCACACCCGCGGGAACTCAGGCAGCCGATCCCTCGCTGCTGGTGTATAACGGCTATCAGGAGCGCAAAATCACCGACGCCGACCGCCAGTGGTGGTCCTTCAAGAAGCCGGTTCGGCCCGCCATTCCGCAGGGGAATGATGCTCGTTGGAGCAAGTCACCCATTGATGCTTTGGTGAAAGCGAAACTGGAAGAAAAACAGTTGACCCCGGCGCGTCCGGCGGATCGAAGCACACTGATCCGGCGGGCCTATCTGGATTTGCTCGGACTCCTGCCATCCCCGGCCGAGGTGGATGCGTTCGTCAAGGACCCGGCGCCGCGCGCTTATGAAAACCTGATTGACAAACTTCTCGCCTCGCCGCATTATGGCGAGCGCTGGGCCCGCTTGTGGCTGGATGTAGCGCGGTACTCCGACAGCACCGGATATGAGTACGATTACGACGTCTCCGAAGCGTGGCGATACCGCGATTACGTTATTAAGGCTTTCAACGAGAATAAGCCCTATAACCAGTTCATCCTGGAACAGCTCGCAGGTGACGAGCTCGACAAACCCACATTCGATAGCCTGACTGCGACCGGGTTCGTGCGCCTTGGCCCGCGTGTCCTGGATCGCGACTTGGAGAACCCCAACTACCGGTTCGATTACATCGACGACATCATCCGCACAACGTATCAAAGTTTCCAAGCCTTATCGGTAAACTGCGCGCGATGTCACGACCACAAGTTCGATCCGATCACCCGGAAGGACTATTACAAAACCATCGCGATATTCAACGGTTTCGTGGAATACGATCATCCGCTGGTTACCCAGGACGACTGGTCCAAATATCAAAAGGCTGCGGACGACATCAATGGCAAGATCCGGTCGTTGAGGCAGCAAGTCACGGGTATCGAGGAGCCTTATCGGAAAGAGCGGTTTCAGAGAATCCTCTCTACGTTTCCGGCAGATATCCAGGAAGCCTACAACACCCCCGAGGAAAAGAGGACTCCGGGGCAGAAACTGCTTGCGGCCCAGGTAGCAACGGTACGCGGCGACGAAGAACAGGATTTCAACACCGGCGGTCGTGCTTTGATCAAAGTGAGCTCTGAAGACGACCAGGCGCGCAAAAAGCTGCTCGACCAGATTGATGCGTTGACCAAGCAAATCCCTCCGCGCCCGCCGGTGGCTTTTGGTGTCCGCGACGGAGATTTCCGTTTCATTCCGCACCCGCCCTTCCAACCCGGATCGCTCGGCGGCATTGTCTACGAGAAATACGGCTTCACCGGAAAGTATCTTCCCCAGCAGGGCGACCGTTACGAGCCGCCTCCCACTTATTTCGCCAGCAATGGCTTGATGCCTTTTCCGGAGGAGATCAAAGGGCCCGTCGTGGAACCGGGATTCCTCACCGTTCTCTCCAAACCCGGCCAGCAGCCGTTCGCCGATCCTCCCAAGAATGGCTATCCCAGCAGCGGCCGCCGCCGGGCGCTCGCGGAGGCCATTGCTTCGGAAGAGAATCCCCTGACCGCGCGCGTCATGGTCAACCGGATCTGGTATCAGCACTTCGGCCAGGGAATCGTGAGCACGCCTAACAATTTCGGAAAGATGGGAACGCAGCCGTCGAACCCGGAACTCCTGGATTGGCTGGCGACGGAATTCATGCAACGAGGCTGGGACATCAAGCAAATGCATCGCTTGATCATGAATTCGGAAACCTACAAGATGGCGTCGGATTATTATCTCCCCGCCAATGCGGAGAAGGACCCCACGAACCAATTCCTCTGGCGCTTTCCGATCAAACGACTGGAAGCGGAGATCATTCGCGACGCCGTGCTCTCGGCCAGCGGCGATCTGAATTTTCAGCCGGGCGGCAAGCCGTTCTTCCCGCCCGTACCCGAAGCCGTCACCAGCCAGGTGCCGACAAAAGGCAAATGGGAAAAGACCCAGGAAGATCCCTCCACCTGGCGGCGCAGCGTTTACGCCTATGTCAAGCGCAATATGAAGTACCCGATGTTCGAAGTATTCGACCAGCCCGACGCGGCTCTGAGTTGCGAGCGGCGCGAGGTGACGACCGTGCCCACACAGGCTCTCACGCTGTTCAACAACGAGTTCTTTCTATTGCAGGCCAAGCACTTCGCCGAGCGGGTCACGCGCGAGGCAGGAAGCGATCCCGCGGCGCAGATCAAGCAGGTCTACCGGATTGCCTTCAGCCGCGAGCCCAGCGCGCGCGAGTTGCAGCAATCGATGGAATTCCTGAAGAAGCAGGCGAAGTCCGGCGGGGCGTTAGCAGAATTTGCGCACGTCATTTTCAACACCAACGAGTTTTTGTATATCAACTAGGAGGATGTCATGAAGCACGAACCGGAATGCAACTGTAACGGAAAAAGCCGGCGGCGTTTTATCTCGCGGCGTGACCTCCTCTTTCAGGCTGGCGGAGGCATCAGCGGCATCGCGCTGGCTTACTTGCTGGGGACGGATGGCCTTCTGGGAGCACCTGCGGCGGGACCGCAGGCGTGTGTCGGTTCTGCCGGTGTCACCGATTCTCCGTTCTTGCCCAAGGCTCCCCACTTCAAAGCCAGAGCCAAGTCGGTCATCTCGCTCTTCATGTGCGGCGGCGTCAGCCACGTGGATACATTCGACTACAAGCCGGCGCTCACGAAGTATCACGGCAAGCCTATGGAGGGTAAGGGCGAGGTTTTGGTACGGCAGGGCTATCCCGGCCCCTTGATGAAGAGTCCCTATCAGTTCAAGCAATTCGGCCAATCCGGCAAATGGGTCTCCGAGCTGTTCCCGAACATTAGCGGGATTGTCGACGAGCTGGCATTCATCCACTCGGCTCAGGGGAGGTCCGCGGATCACACGTTGTCCCACTACGAATGGAATACCGGCTCGATTATCGCCGGCTACCCCAGCATGGGTGCGTGGCTCACCTACGGACTCGGCAGCGAGAATCAAAGCCTGCCAGCATTTGTAGTCATTCACGATCCGCGGGGCGGACCTTTCACGGGGTCCGCGCAATGGAGCTCCGGGTTTTTGCCTGCCGCGTACCAGGGCACGGTTTTCCGCTCCGCGGGCGACCCGATTCTCGATTTGCATCCTTCCGCCGGATCCTTATCCCCGGAACAGCAGCGCGCCGAGTTGGATGAACTTTCTCGAATCAACCAGAATTATGTCGAGAAGCACCCGGGCATCAGCGAACTGACAGCCCGGATCAGTTCTTATGAACTGGCTTTCCGGATGCAGGGCTGCGCCCCCGAAGCCATCAACCTCGATGACGAGAGCGATGAAACCAAGCGACTCTATGGCCTCGACAACAAGGTGAGCGAACCCTTCGGCCGGCAATGCCTGATGGCCCGCAGACTCGTCGAGCGCGGCGTTCGGGCTGTACAGCTTTGGAACGGGGCAGTCGTGAACCAGAATGTCGATACATGGGATGCGCACAACAGCATCGTCGATAATCACGGACGTCACGCGCCCGAGGTGGACAAACCCATCGCCGGCCTGATCACCGATTTGAAGCGTCGCGGATTGTTAGACGAAACGCTGGTGGTTTGGCATTCGGAGTTTGGCCGGATGCCGCTTTCTCAGAAAGGCATCGGCCGCGATCATAACCCCGGAGCGCTGACGGTCTTCATGGCGGGCGCGGGGGTTAAGGGTGGACAATCCATCGGCGCGAGCGATGAATTCGGCTACAAAGCTGCCGAACAGATCGTCACCGCGCACGATTTGCACGCATCCATCCTTTACTTGATGGGGATCGATCACAAGCGGCTCACCTATTACTACAACGGCCGCAACATGCGTTTGACCGACGTCGCCGGGGAACTGATCCCGCAGATCGTCGCTTAGGAGCATTTTCATGACAAAGAGACGAATTGCGTTGGTTGCCACCATCGGCGTGACCGCCATTGCGTGGGCGGCGCTAGCCCAGCAGAACCAGCGCCAGACGCAGACGGGCCAAACGAAGATTTACAACACCGCCAAGGCGAAACTGATGGCGGGCAAGCAAGTCTTTGGAGTTACGATCAGTTCGCCCGATCCGAATATTTACTGCGCCGCCGCGAATTCCGGCTACGATTTCACCTGGATTGAGATGCAGCACAGTCCTCTGACGTATGGAGATGTCGCCAAGTTGATCTGGGCGTGCCGCGGCGCGTCGGCCATGCCCTTCGTTCGTGTGCCGGACGCGACCGAGAGCGATATCCAAAAAGCCACGGATATTGGCGCCATCGGGATCATCGTCCCCACCGTGGATACGGTCGAGAAGGCCCAGGCGGCGGTGAAGTGGGCGAAATATCCTCCGGCGGGCCGGCGAAGCCAGGGTGCGGGACAGTATGGACCGCTTTGGGGCAGCGACTACCGGCAAACCGCGAATGACAATATGTTCGTCGGCATCATGATTGAGACACCGATCGGTGTCGAAAATGTGGAAAAGATCGCATCGGTCCCCGGTATCGATATGATTTTCGCTGCCAGTACGGACCTCGGGAACTTCTCCGGGACGAAGCAGGGCGATCCCCTCTACGAATCCATGGTCAAAAAAATTCATGATGTGACTTTGGCTCATGGCATCAGGCTTGGCGGTCCACAGGCGTGGAAGGACAAGCCGGGCTTTACGTTCTTTCAGGCTCCGGGGGAGGCTGCGCTCATTCGCCTGGGCGCCCAAGTTAATTTGGGGGTCACGCCCGCTCCCGCCGGGCAGCGCGAGAACCGGCCTGGTGTAGCGCCCATAGAAGGGACCGAGAGATAGGCCCCTGCCATCGGCAGCCAATCGGCACATTCAACGGCATTGCCAGAAATCCCCGTTTGCAACTAAAATAGACCCAGTTAAACCCGGGTGGGCCTCAGAGGCTGGAAATGGGGAATGCAAGAGATGGCTTGTATGAATTCGGGCCGTACCGGTTGGACTCTGCGAAACGACTGCTCGCTCGCGAAGGGCGCCACCTTGCAATCGCGCCAAAGACGTTTGATCTCCTTCTTCTGTTAGTCGAGGGGCGCGGCCGCGTCTTCACGAAAAAAGAATTGATGGGCGCCCTTTGGCCCGACACTTTCGTGGAAGAGGCCAATCTATCCTTCCAGATCTCAGCCTTGCGAAAGATTCTGGGGGAACATGGGACAGATTGGATTGAGACTCTTCCGCGATATGGATATCGCTTTAGCAGCGATATCGTCGCTCTCGGCGGCAATGGCGGCTCCACGCAAGCCGTCTCCGAGCCGGCCACAACCTTGGAGACGCCCGCCGCCTCCGGTTTGGAGAGCGCACGGTCTGCTCCCCCGGCCTCCGCGATCAGCCGCAATCGGCGCTGGCTTTATTGGAGCCCGGCCGTGCTGGCGACAACCGCAGCACTGATTTTCGCCTGGTTGTATCTGCGCCAGGAACCGCCACAGGACCGGGTCGTTCGGTTTCTCATCTCGCCGCCGGATAGAGTGACCACGCCGGACATCGACTCGATGTCCGTCTCGCCGGACGGCGCGCGGCTGGTATTTATCGGGGTGGCCGCGGATGGTAGAAGGCAGCTCTGGTTGAGATCGCTGGGATCCCTTATCGCAGAACCTCTGGCGGGCACCGAACTGGTCGATTCAGCGTTCTGGTCCTCCGATAGCCGTTCTGTCGCCTTTTTCGCTGCCGGAAAACTGAAGCAGATCGAGCTGCAAAGCGGTACGGTGCAAACGGTCTGCAACACACCCATCGGACGCTCCTCGGGCACCTGGAACCGCGATGGAGTCATTCTGTTCGAAACGACGGAAAGGCCCGAGATTTTCAGGGTGGCATCGAGCGGCGGCGAACCAACCCGGTGGCGAACTATCGATACCAGGCGCGAGATCCGTCACTCCGCGCCGCGGTTCCTTCCCGATGGCCGCCACTTTGTTTACTTCGCGCAAAGCGAGAGCCCCGAAAACACCGGCATTTACGTGGGTTCCTTGGATTCCAAAACGACCAAGCGGCTGGTAAATTCAACCAGCAATGCGGTGTACGCGGGCGCCGGAAAAGGAGCGGGCTACCTGCTCTTTACCCGCGGCACCGATCTCATGGCGCAAAGATTCGATCTCGGCAAGCTCGAATTGCGGGGCGCGCCATTTCAGGTGGCGCAGCGAGTGTTGATCGCGGTGGCAGGCGGCATTTCACGCGCGGCAATCTCCGCTTCCGAGAACGGTGTTCTGGCTTATCGCACGCGTATCGACACCGGATCCAGCGAATTGGTTTGGCTGGATCGTCAGGGAAAGCGAACGAGCCGCGTCGGTGAAGCGGCCGACTACTCCAATCCGTCGCTTTCGCCGGATGAGAAGAAGCTGATCGTCTCCCGGATGGATCCGCAGAGCAGGACGCGGGACCTGTGGATGTTTGACGTTTCGACTGGAGCCGCTTCACGGTTTACGTTTGATCCGGCGGACGAGACGAATGCGGTCTGGTCGCCGGATGGTACCCGCATTGCCTTCGATATGGTGCACAACAGCGTGATCGACATTTTTCAGAAGGAGGTTGCCGGAGCGTCGCAGCCGAAACTCCTGCTGCATTCTGGGGAGAACAACTTTATCCACCAATGGTCTCCTGACGGACGGCTTCTTCTATACAGAATCGGCCCCATCACCTGGGCGCTGCCGCTGGAAGGGAACGCAAAATCGTGGGGCCCCTATGCCATGGAAAACGCGAGGATTTCTCCGAACGGCCGATGGGTGGCATATACCTCGAACCAGTCGGGGCGATCCGAAGTGTATGTGCAGAGCTTTCCGCCGTCAGAAGGCAAGTGGCAGGTTTCCACGGACGGCGGAATGGAGCCGAGCTGGCGAAGAGACGGCAAAGAGCTGTACTATACCAGCGGCGATCGGCTGATCGCCATGGACGTCAAAACCGATTCGCCAGTCTTCGAACCCGGGTTGGCGAAGCCTCTGTTCGAGGTACATCTCGAAGCGACGACGCGGCGAAGCCGGTATGAGGCTGCGGCCAACGGACGCCGCTTCCTGGTAAACCTCCCGGTAGAATCCTCTTCGCCGATCACGGTGGCGATCAATTGGCCCCATAGCGCGGCGCGTTAATTGGTCCGCAATGCCGCTGGGTTTCAAGAACTTAGCCCCCCTAAGAATTCGCTCCTAATTTCCTTAAAACAAGCTGGCCAATCGCATAGGACATTCGCCCATCCAACGACTATACTTGCTTCCAAGCGAGGGCTTGTCCAAACTGAGGAGGGCGATCAGTATGAAGCAGTCCAGTAGTGTAATGCGGCGGAATTTTAGTTACGCCGCGGTTCTTGGGCTGGCGTCCGGAATTGCCGGCCTTACCAACTGGACCGTTCCCCACCGGGTGCAAGCCCAGACGCAAGTTGCCGCCAATGACGTGCTGCCTGTCCTGCAGCGCTGTTTCCAGTGCCATGGACCGTCGCTGCAAATGTCGAAACTTGACTTGAGCAGCCGGGAGGGGATGCTCAAAGGCGGTGAGAAGGGTCCCGCGCTGATTCCAGGCAACGCCGAGGCAAGCCCGTTATACCGGCGGGTGGCCGGGCTGCAGCAGCCCGTGATGCCGATGCCCCCGGTGCCGGCGTTAAATGCCGCCGAAACCGCGCTGTTGAAGAGCTGGATCGATCAGGGTGCAAAATGGGATTCTGCCGGCGCCGCGCCCTCCACCGCCTCCACTGCGCCCGCTGCCGCTGCCCCCGTGGTTCGTACCCCTTACGGAGTGTACACGGAAAGACAGATCACGGACGCGGATCGCCAGTGGTGGGCTTTCCAGAAGCCGGTGCGCCGCAACCCGCCTGCCATGAGCGATTCCCGCTGGAATCGCAATCCGATCGATGCCTTCATTCGCCAAATGCAGGATGAGAAGGGCCTGGAGCCTGCGCCGGAAGCCGATCGCAGAACCCTGATCCGCCGGGCATATCTGGATCTGCTGGGAGTGTTGCCGCCTCCCGCGGAAGTCGATGCGTTCGTCGCCGATGCCGCGCCCAACGCGTATGAAAAACTCATCGACCGGCTGCTCGCGTCCCCCCACTATGGCGAACGATGGGGGCGCTTCTGGCTGGACGTCGTGCGATATGCCGACAGCTCCGGTTTCGAGTACGACCTGAATATCGAAAACGCATGGCGCTATCGCGACTACGCTATCAAAGCATTCAACGAAGACAAGCCCTATGACCGCTTCGTGATCGAACAGATCGCAGGCGACGAGCTCGATAAACCTGACTACGACAGCCTGATCGCGACCACGTATTACCGGGTTGGCCCGCGCGTCCGGTTCCGGGAGAAGAACTATCCTTCCTACCGGTACGACTACATGGATGACATGATCCGCACTACGTATCAAGGCTTCATGGGGCTTTCGGTCAATTGCGCGCGATGCCACGACCACAAGTTCGACCCGATCACGCGCATGGATTATTACCGCTCGGTAGCCGATTTCTGGGGGTACGTGGAATATGACCACCCGCTCGCGCCCAAGCAGCAGGTGAACGATTATGAGCGGATCGAGAAACAACTGGCGGAGCAGATCCGGCCCCTGTCGCAGGAAGTCGCCCGAATCGAGAAGCCCTATCGGGACAAACAGAAAGAGCAGCAGGTTCAGGACGCTCTGAAGAAATTTCCTCCGGACATTCAGCTCGCTATTAAAACGCCCGAGGCGCAGAGAACGCAGGGACAGAAACTGCTGGTCGCTCAAGTCCTAATCGGCGGGGATGACGTCAACCCGGACGACGTGCAGGTGGACGTCCACGCCTCCGCCAAAGCTAAAGCAAGGGCCAAGGCAGACCAGGTTTTCGGTGTCAATGATTACGGCAAGCGCGGGTTGAAACTCAATGACGCGGACGAGGCGAAGCGCGCGGCGTTGCAGGCCAAAATTCAGGAGATTGAAGATAAGCTCCCGCCGCCCCTGCCAGTCGCGGATGGCGTTCGCGATGGCGACTATCGCCTCTCGCCCGATGGGCTTGGCGATTCGCACATTCCGGGGACCGGCCGGCCGACCTATGACGTCAAGTGCTGCTTCCTTCCGGCTCCGGGGCAGAAATTTGAAATCCCCGCGCTGTATTTCGCGGCAACCGGCGAGGACATCAAGGCCGACGAAAGAGGCACCCTCGTCGAGCCCGGTTTTCTTACCGTCTTGAGCAAAGGCTCGCCTGTCCTAACGCCCCATCCGCCCAGCCGGTCCGATTATGTCAGCAGCGGACGGCGCCGCGCATTGGCCGAAGCAATCGCGTCCCAGGAAAATCCGCTGACTGCCCGCGTCATGGTCAACCGGATCTGGGGCTGGCATTTCGGCCGCGGGATCGTCGCCACTCCCGGGAATTTCGGCAAAATGGGCATGCTGCCTTCGCATCCCGAACTGCTCGATTGGCTGGCCACCGAATTCGTGCGCCGCGGCTGGAGCATCAAACAGATGCAAAAGCTCATCATGACTTCGGAAACGTACAAAATGGCGTCCGCGTTTTACCGTGCTCCCGATATGGAAAAAGATCCCACGGACGTTTACTTGTGGAGATTCCCGGTGCGCCGCCTCGAAGCCGAAGCGATCCGCGATGCCACGCTCTCGGCTGCGGGAACGCTCAACCTCGAAGCCGGTGGCCCCCCGTTCTTCCCGGCCATTCCCCTGTCGGTACGGGCCGACCAGCCGCGCGGCATTTGGGAGTTGACCAAGGAGGAGCCCTCCACCTGGAGACGCGGTGTGTATGCCTATATCAAGCGGGGGCTGAAGTACCCGATGTACGAGGTCTTTGACGAGCCGGATCTTAACGTCACGTGCGAGCGGCGCTCCGTCAGTACAGTGCCTACCCAGGCGCTCACCATGTTGAACAACGAATTCCTGCTCATTCAGGCGCAGCACTTCGCCGAGCGGGTCGAGAAGGAAGCTGGAAAGGATCCGCGGGAACAAGTCAAAGCGATGTACCGGATCGCTCTCAGCCGGGAACCTACACCAAGAGAACTGGACACCAACGCGGCGTTCCTGAACAGGCAGCGCCAGCGTGCGACGCCTCAGAACGCGAGCATTGACGAGGACAAGGCTATGCGATCGGCACTCACCGATCTGGCTCACGTGACTTTGAACCTCAACGAATTTGTCTACATTGAGTAGCGGAAGGAAAATCTGATGCCTGACGTACCAGACAGCATAAGCGATCACGGAAAAAAGCGCCAATTCATTTCCCGGCGGAAGTTCTGGATGGAAGCCGGGATGGGTATCGGCGGCCTGGCCCTAATCGACCTGTTGAACCAGGACCGGCTTCTGGCTGCGGAATGCGTGGGCTCCGCGGGCGTCTCGGATTCTCCGTTGCTCCCCAAGGCTCCGCATTTCAAACCGCGCGCCAAAGCGATGATTTCGCTGTTCATGAGCGGCGGTGTCAGCCACCTCGACACGTTCCAGTACAAGCCCGCGCTGGAAAAATACAACCGCATGCCCATGGAAGGCAAGGGCGATGTCAAGGTGCGGCAGGGCTATCCCGGGCCGCTGATGAGGAGCCCGTTCAGCTTCAAACAATACGGGCAGTCGGGCGCTTGGGTCTCCGAGATCTTCCCCAACATCTCGACGATTGTCGATGACCTCGCCTTCATTCACTCCTGTCAGGGCCTTTCCAACGATCACGTGATCTCCCATTACGAGTGGAACACGGGCTCGATTCAGATGGGCTTTCCCAGTGTGGGCGCATGGGTGACCTACGGTCTCGGCACCGAGAACCAGAATCTTCCGGGTTACGTGGTGGTCCTGGACCAGAAAGGCGGGCCTTATGCCGGTCCTCCCAACTGGCAGGCCGGTTTCTTGCCCGCTGCCTATCAGGGCACGGTCTTTCGCTCCAAGGGGGATCCCATCCTGGACCTGTCAGCCCCAGCCGCCTATATGTCTCCGGATCAGGAGCGCGCCCGGCTCGATCAATTGTCCCTGCTCAATCAGAACTTCAATGAGAAATATCCGGGTATCTCCGAACTCTCGGCCCGGATCGCTTCGTATGAGCTCGCATACCGCATGCAGGCATGCGCGCCCGAGGCCGTCGATCTCTCCAAGGAGAGCGAAGCGACCAAGGAAATGTACGGTCTGAACGATCCGGTTACCGCCGGTTACGGGAGGCAGTGTCTGCTGGCCCGGCGCCTGGTGGAACGAGGAGTTCGCTTTGTCCAACTCATCAGCGGCGCATACGTCAGCATCGAGGATACGTGGGACGCGCACGCCAATATCGTCAGTAACCACCAGCTTCATGCGAAGGAAGTGGACAAGCCGATCACCGGGCTGATCACGGATCTCAAACAGCGCGGCCTGCTGGATGACACCCTGGTGCTCTGGCACAGCGAATTCGGCCGTATGCCGATTTCTCAGCGCGGCGTAGGGCGCGATCACAACCCGGGAGCCATGACGGTCTTCTTAACCGGCGCTGGAATTCAGGGCGGCCAGCAGATCGGCAACAGCGACGATGTCGGCTACAAGGCCGAAGATCAGAAGATCACCAACCACGACCTGCACGCCAGCATGCTTCACCTGCTCGGTATTGATCACAAACGCCTGACCTACTATTTCAACGGCCGCAACATGCGGCTGACCGACGTCTCGGGTGAGTTGATTCCGCAGATTGTGGGCAGCACGCAGGCGAAGGCGTAAGAGTAATAGCATCTCGCCATTGACTCCGCCGCGTCAGGCGCACAAACTAGCTGATATGGCCCGAATGCGAACTGCCCTATTGGCTTTAGTGTGTATCGGTGTGATTTCCGCGGCCGAAAACCGGCCCAGGGTGCGCGCGGTAACGGCATTTATCGAAGTCGACGCAGCGAATTATGCCGCTCAAATCGCGCAAGCCCAAAAGTTTCTGGCCAGTGCCAAAGACGCTTTGAACCACGGTGGCTTCGACGTAGCGAACGGGCGGATCACCACACAACCCTTTCCCCTTTACACGCGAGGCCTGAAGCGTGAGGATGCTCTGGCCCTCGTTCGCAGGATGTGGGAGGCCGCACAGACAGCGCCTGCAGCCCTCAACATCGGCCCCGCCATGATCAACGATGCCGACGACACCGCGCCCGTCGAGCTGTTAACTGAGATCCTGTCGAACATTGGCGTCGCCGGCAATATGATCTCAGCCGACGATAAGGGCATTCACTGGCGAAGCATCAACGAAGCAGCGAAATTGATCAAGCGAGTTTCCGAACGTAGCCGGAAGGGGGAAGGCAACTTCAATTTCGGGGCAATCGCGATGGTGAAGCCTTACGGGCCCTACTATCCCGGCTCCTATCATCTGGGGAAGGGCCACGCCTTTGCGATCGCCATAGAAGGCGCGAGTGTCGTGGCCGATGTGTTCGGACACTACCGGGATCCGATGGCAGCCGAGCAACATTTGGCCGAGGCTATCGCGAAGTACACCAGGGAGGCTGAAGCGATCGCAATGCGTCTCGCGTCCACGACAGGGTGGACCTATGAGGGAATCGATGCCACACCGGCGCCCCTTGGAGATAATTCCATTGCAGCCGCGATAGAGTCCTTCACGGGCGGTCCCTTTGGCTCGATCGGCACTTTGACCGCTTCGGGCATTATTACCCGCGCGGTGCAAGCCACGCCGATCAAGCATACGGGCTACTCCGGCCTGATGATTCCTGTAATGGAAGACCGCCTGCTGGCCCGCCGCTGGGCGGAAGGTACATTTACTCTCGATTCGATCCTGGCATATTCCGCGGTCTGTGCCGGCGGAGTGGATACGGTGCCTCTACCCGGCGACGTTACCGAACAACAGATCGCACGCATTCTTGGCGATGTAGCCTGGCTGGCATACCGCTGGAACAAGCCCTTAGCTGCACGGCTGCTCCCCGCGCCGGGAGCACGAACCGGTGCTTCCACGGAATTTGCCAATGCGAATATGACGAATACAGTGGTTCAACCGCTGCCGGGAATGAAACGCTGAGTGTGCTCGCGATTGTGCAAGGCCGAAAATCGCCGGGACGTCTCGAAAGGTGTGACTTGCCGGGTGGCCGAATCCGAGCGCACGATTCGCAGGCGAAACCGCCTGCGCCACCACGAAGAATCAACAGTTTGGGAACGATGGTGGGGCAGGCATTTAGCCTGCCAAGGCGTTTTCCCGCAGCCTGCTAAGGCTTGGGGGTGAACTTAACCACCGTGGCAGTGAAGTGCTGGCCCGGCTCGACCACAAACTGGTGTACGGTGTCGGGCGGAATATAGAGGGTATCTCCGGCGGCGACGGGATAACGGACACCGCCTTCGATACCTTTGCCGCGCTGCTCCTCGGGCGCAGTAGACCTCCCTTCCATCATCTTGCCCCCCACAAGGACCACGCCCTGCCCCTCGTGAAAGAAGATTAAGTCCGCTTGCTTCTCGTGCAGCTCGGCTTCTCCATTGCCGTCGCGGTAGGCGATGAAGGCGGAATCCATGAAACGCTCAGTAGCGAGGTGGCGTTCGGGATTCACCTTAGCCGGGAGTTTCTTCACGGCTTCCCGTGTCTGCGCGGCGCTCCAGAAGGCGGGCTTAGCGGGATCGGCGGCGTGGAGCGTAGCCAGGCCCACAGTGATGAGGAACAGCGTAGTTTTCATGATGCGCCAGTATATATCAGGAGCCGCCCGTGAGTGCTGGCACTGGTGACATTATCCGCCCTTCGTTCGAGACTCAAGACCCACTTTGTGATACCTTCTATCAGGGTGAACGCCCGCTCGCGCTCACAAGTCCCTGGATCCTCGGATGCCCGGCGCCAAAACTTGGCCGATTCCGGACCGCCGCCTACCTGGCGGCCAAAGGAGGGTTATGAAGAACCAAAAGGTAATGATGCTAATGCTTGCAACAGTAATAGTGTCTGCGGCCGGCGGCGTCACCAGTGTCAGCGCCGTTCAACTGAAGAAGCTCCAGAACGATGGGAAAGAACTCGCGATCCTCGACCCGAGAGAAGAAGGCACTTACGGTTCCGGGCATCTTTTGCACGCGGTCAATATTCCCCTAAGCAAGTTGGAGCTCAATGTTGATTCGCTCGTGCCACGCCTATCCACGCGAATCGTTCTTGCGGATGGCGGGGAGGGAACAGCCGAGCGCGCGGCCGTGAGGCTGCAAGAACTGGGTTACACGAACGTTGCGGTACTGAAGGGCGGATATCGGGCATGGAAAAAGGCCGGCTACGAAATCTTTAGCGGTATGAGCGTTCCGGGCAAGGCCTTCGGAGAATGGATCGCGGTGCACTATAACACGCCGCAGATAACCGCCGAGGATCTGCACCGCAAAATCGTAAACGGGGAAAACGTTCTGATCCTCGATAGCCGCCCCGCCAACGAATACGCCGACATGAACATTCCGGGCTCGATCAACGTGCCGGGGTCTGAGCTCGTCTATCGTTTTCCGGAACTCGGAGTGAAACCGGAAACTCTGGTGGTGGTGAATTGCGCCGGGCGTACGCGAAGCATCATCGGGGCGCAAAGCCTCATCAACGCTGGAGTGAAGAATAAAGTAGTTGCGCTAAATGGCGGGACCATGGCCTGGCAAACCAGCGGCTTTGAACTGGAGCACGGTTCGAAGCGTGATGCGCCGAAACCATCCGAACAACATTTTCAGCAAGCGCTCGAGGCAGCACAGAAAGTCGCGGACCGGTATGGAGTGAAAACCATCGACGCTCAAACTCTGGCGACGTTCAAAGCAGATAAGGATCGCACGGTCTATCTTATCGATCTGCGTACGCCGGAAGAATACCGCGCGGGACATCGGCCCGATTCTTCCTATGGCTGGGGTGTTCAATTAGTGCAGGGCATGGACAAGTACGCCGCCACCCGGCACGCCCGGATAGTGCTGGTGGACAACTATTTGGTCCGAGCCCTTATGACGGCGTCCTGGCTGGTGCAGGCGGATTGGCCGGAGACTTACGTTCTGGCGGACCCCTTTCGGGGTGTGGAGCTGACGAGCGGCGACTATAAACCCGTGAGCTTGGGCCTAAGCAAGCAGACTCTCCCTGCTATCGATGCCGCGAAGCTCAGGGAAATGTTGAATACGAACAGTGCCACTGTCGTCGATGCGGCAGACAGTTCCAGTTATGCCAAAGGGCACATTCCGGGAGCCTGGTTCGTGATCCGTGCACGCTTGGGAGAAAGTATCAACAGGATGCCACTTTCGGAAAACCTCGTCGTAACAGGAAACAATGCGACTTTGGCCGCACTCACTGCCCAGGACCTCGCAAGGCTCACCGGCAAGTCCGTCAGCGTTTTGGCTGGAGGCAACGCTGCCTGGCAGAAGGCGGGGCTTCCAATGAAATCGGGAATGGAGAGGCCCGGGACTCAGGTTGACGATATCTTCGTGCAGCCGTTTCTTTGGGGGCAGTTGGACCCGGCGAGTGCCGAGTTCCGCAAAGCTGCTGATGACTACCTCGCATGGGAACTCCAGCTCCCGGCGCAACTCGAAAGAGCTAAGGAGACCGACTTCAAACTGGTCAAGTAGCAGCTTGGCAACCAGCGCACCTTCGGCCGGGCACGGACGCAACCGCACTAAGGCTTCGTCATCCTGCTCGCAGGGCTTGATTCACGCATCGGCACTGATTAACCTATCCAGGAAGGAGGGGCTCCATGCGTAGGTTCCACTGTCGGAAGGCAGTTCGCTCCCTGAATCGTAGGCGGGCGCTGTTGGCCGTCCGGCTCGCAATCACTGCTCTTTCGTTGCTGGCGCTAGCATTCGCCCAGGACGGCGCACCTCGGCAGAATGCTGCCCCCGTAAAACGAGCGTGGAACCCGCCGCGCACGGCCGATGGCCAGCCGGATCTTCAAGGGATCTGGAGCAACGCATCCATCGTTCCCTTGGAACGGCCCGCGGAACTCGCCGGGAAGCAATTTTTCACCCCCGAGGAAGAGGCGGCTTACGAACAAAAAGTCTTTGCCCGCTCCACGCGCGACAGGCCGGTAGCAGCCGGCGCAGTCGGGACATACAACGATTTCTGGTGGGACGCCGATTCCAAACGCGCCGTAAATCTCCGGACGTCCTTGATCGTTGACCCTCCCGATGGAAAAATTCCACCGCTGACCGCGGAAGCGCAGCGCAAAGCCCGGGCGGACCGCGACTATGCCAGAGAACATCCGGCCGATGGCCCGGAGGACCGGCCGCTCATGGAACGCTGCCTCTTGTTCCCCACCACGGGACCGCCCATGCTTCCCAGTTTCTACAACAATTCCGTGTTTGGCGCTCTCACCACGAACTATCAGATCGTCCAGACGCGCGATCACGTCGTGATCTTCGTGGAATTGAACCACGATGCCCGCATCATCCCCCTCGATGGCCGCCCCCACGTTCCTTCGAATGTTTCGCAGTGGTTAGGCGATTCGCGCGGCCACTGGGAAGGTAATACGCTCGTCGTCGACACCACGAATTTCACGAACAAGACCAAATTTCGGGGCGCCGACGAGCACCTCCACATGACGGAGCGCTTCACCCGAATCGCTCCGGATACACTTTTGTACGAATTCACCATGGACGATCCGACGGCGTTCACCAAGCCTTGGAAAGGGGAAGTGCCGATGATCGCCAGCGAGGGTCCCCTGTACGAGCATGCCTGCAACGAGGGCAATTACGGCCTCACAGGGATTCTCGGGGGTGCGCGCGCCGACGAAAGAAAGGCACGTCGCTAGAACCGTGCTACGACTGCTTTTCTTACTTTTCATCGCCTGCCTGGCGCACGGCGCGGACAGAGTCACCGCGAAAGAGTTCTACGCCGAGCCGCCCACGCTGATCTCGCTGGGGTTCGAATGGTATATCGATGGCGACGAGAATCACAACTCCTCCGTCGCCGTCTCCTACCGCAAGAAAGGCGAGCCGGCGTGGAAGCAGGGGCTGCCCTTATTGCGCCTGGATCGCGAGCGAATCCACGAAAACGCGCTTCAGTACACTACGCCGAATATGTTCGCCGGCAGCATTTTCGACCTGGAGCCCGCGACCGAATACGAGTGCCGCTTCGTACTCTCGGACCCTGATGGCGCCGACGGCAAAACCGAAAGCATCGTCACCGTGCGGACCCGAGCGGAGCCCGTGCCTGCCGCCGGCGGCAGGATCTTTCATGTTTACCCTCCCGAGTATAAAGGCCAGAAACAGGAACCCTCGTTTACGGGCTTGCTGGCGGCCTATAACACGGGGGCCAGTCACTCGGATAACTTCAACACCTACCCTCCGCGCGTGCAGCCTGGCGATACGATCCTGGTCCATGCGGGTTTGTACAAGGACGATCGCTTCCGGTATGGAGGCGGCGGGCCGGGCGGAACAGCGCCTTCCGACGGCACCTACTATCTGACGCAGAGCGGAACAGCGGAAAAGCCGATCGTCATCAAAGCGGCGGGTGATGGCGAGGTGATCTTCGATGGCGATGGCAATTTCAACCTCTTCAATGTCATGGCCGCCAATTACAACTACTTTGAAGGGCTGACGATCCGCAACACCGACCTGGCGTTTCTGTCGGGGTTGAAGAACATTGCCGGAGCGCGCGGCATCACTATTAAGCACTGCCGGATCGAAAATGTGGGGCGCGGCCTCTATACCGATTGGTCCGGCTCTCGGGATTTCTACATTGCCGATAACACCTTCGTTGGCCGCTTCAACCCGAACGCACTGATGGGCTTCACGGGCCGCACGTGGCAGCCCTACGGCGAAGCGCCCAAGCTGGCTTCCGAGTATGCCGTCAAGGTCTATGGCCCCGGACACGTGGTGGCTTACAACTACATCGCCAATTTCCACGACGGGGTCGATGTCGCCACCTACGGCAACCCGGACGGCACGCCGAACCCGATCCGCGAGAGGATGCCGGTTTCCATCGATTTCTACAATAACGACATCACCAACGTGGAGGACAACTGCATCGAGTCCGATGGCGGCGCCCACAATATCCGTGTGTTCCGGAATCGCTGCTTCAACCATGGGCATCGGGCACTCAGCGTGCAGCCTATGTTTGGCGGGCCCGTGTACTTTATCCGTAATATCGTCTATCACGCGCCTGAGGGCGGCGCGGTGAAATTCACGGCTTCTTCAGCGGGAATCGTGGTTTACCACAATACGTTGCTCGCCCCCGTGAAACCCATGCTGCTGGCGCCCTCAAACGTGCACTACCGCAATAATCTGGTTCTCGGGCGCAGCGAAACTCTAGAGACGTTCGCGGTAGAGACGAATACGAATTATTCAAGCTCCGACTACAACGGCTTCCGTCCGAACGAGGGCGCGGAGTTCTCGTTCGAATGGAGTTCGCCGGCATTCTCGAAGCGCGCCGAATTCCCCGAGGTGCAAGCCGGGAATGTGCAGGAGCAGGCTCGGCTAGAAGCGCAGACACGCGAGACACGACGTTTCAAAACCCTCAAGGAGTTTAGCGAGGCCACCGGCCACGATCGCCACAGCGTCCTCGTGGATTACGACGTGTTCCAGAAGGTTTCGCCACCGGACCCGAACGACCCCCGCAAACTCTACAGGCCGGCGGACTTCGATTTCCGGCTTCGCCCCGGATCGGTGGCCGTCGATTCAGGGGTGCGGCTGCCGAACGTGAACGACGACTTCACCGGCCGCGCCCCGGATTTAGGGGCCTATGAGGCCGGCCGGCCGGAGCCCCATTACGGGCCGAGGCCATAGCGGCACTTGACGCTGGCCGACGCGGTCCCCTAGACTACTTTACAGTTCCGGGAGGAGATTCCCAATGACCCATCGATGGCTCAAGCCGCTGATCTATAGCGCCGCCTTTACGGCGATCGTCTCGTTGCAGCCTGTCCCCGCAGCAGCCGCGAGCGCTAAGACGGAGAAGGCCCCCGCCGCGCCGCGCACGAAAGACGGCCATCCCGATTTCAGCGGCATCTGGACCAACGTCACTCTTACCCCGTTTGAGCGTCCGGCCGACCTTGCGGGAAAGGAATATTTCACCGAACAGGAGGCGCGTGAGTACGAAAAGCAGACGGTATCGCAGCGGAACCGCGATCGCCGCACCCCCGGTTCGGAGCGCGACGTAGCCAACGCGTATAACGATTTCTGGTGGGATTCGGGGACCAAGGTCGTGAAGACGCGGCGCACCTCGATAGTAGTGGACCCGCCCGACGGCCGAATTCCCTCTTTGACCGCGGCCCGCCAGCAGCAGCTTGCCGCCCGCGCCGAAGCCATCAAGAAGCGCTGCGAACAACAACCGGGCTGCCAGCCTGAAAACAGTGGCCTTCTCGGACCGGCGGACGGTCCCGAAGACCGGCCTTTGATGGAGCGCTGCCTGTACTTTGGCGGTGGCGGACCACCCATGCTTCCCGGCGCTTACAACAACAATTATCAATTCGTGCAAGGCCCCAATTTCCTGGCCATCGATGTCGAAATGGTACATGATGTACGCCGCGTCCCGCTTGATGGAAGCAATCATCTGCCCGCCGGCGTGGGGCAATGGATGGGCGATTCACGCGGCCATTGGGAAGGCGACACGCTGGTCGTCGACACGACCAATTTCACCGACCAGACCCGCTTCCGCGGCTCGGATGGGAATCTGCACCTCACCGAGCGGTTCACGTTCCTCGACGCCGATACGATCATCTACCGGTTCACGGTGGACGATCCGACCGCGTTTACCAAGGCGTGGACGGGTGAAATTCCGTTCGTCCGCACCGAGGGACCGCTGTACGAATACGCCTGCAACGAGGGCAACACCGGCCTTGCCGGCATTTTGGCCTCTGCCCGTTCCGAAGAGAAAAAGGCCGCCGCCAAAACGTCTAAGTAAGCGGGCCTGCGCTCCTCCTACTACGGCAGATCGCAAGAAATACCCTGAGTCCGGTATTCTGTTCCGGCAGGCCGCCTTTCTATGATCGGGAAGAATGCCCGAACTCCGGTTTTGTATCCCTGCTGGGCCACCGCGATGGTGGGAGTGTCAGTGGGGCGCGTACTGCGAAACCTGCCATCAGCACCGGGCGACTCAGGAATGGACCGCATATGGTATAAATAAGTCCCCATGCGGCTATTTCTATTCCTGCTGGCCGGTGTTGCGTACGCGGCGCCGTGCACTACGATCGCATCCTGCAGCGAGTGGGTCGCGCTCGGCGGGTCGTCGCGGTCCCTCGTTTACCGGACCTATTCGTTGGATGTGAGAAATGACGCCGTGGTGCGCGCGCTGGTGGTGGTGCATGGAGCCGGGCGTGATGCTGACAATTATTTCCGCAGCTCAGTGGCAGCCGCTTTTCTGGCCGGCGCACTGGATGACACCATTGTCGTTTCACCGCGGTTCGCGTCCAATGACAATTCCGGCTGCCGCGACACGCTGGCCGCAAACGAGGTGAATTGGCCTTGCAATGGAGATAGTTGGCGCTCCGGCGGAGTTTCGCGGAATGATGACAAGCTGACCTCTTTCGATTTCGCCGATGAAATCCTTCGTAAGCTCGCACGCAAGGAAGTCTTTCCGAACCTGAAGTTGATCGTGGTGGCAGGCCACTCCGCAGGCGGCCAGTTCGTCACTCGCTATGAGATGGCCAACCAGGTCCACGATCAACTCGGTGTCCCTGTGAGGTATGTGATTGCGAACCCGTCAGCCTATGCCTATCTCGACAACATGCGGCCGGGGCCTTCGGCGTATGCCGTGACCGCGGCAGCCCCCGGATATATTCCAGCGTCTGGACAGCCCACCCCGTTCCTTCCCTTCGGTGACAGCCGCAACTGCACTACGTATGATCGGTGGCCCTATGGCCTCCAGAACCGCACCGGCTACACCGTCAAGTTAACGGACGATCAACTGAGGAAGCAGCTCGCCGCGCGCCCGGCCACGTACCTGCTTGGCGAGCTCGACATATTGCCCCTCGGCGGCTTCGATAGCTCCTGCCCCGCCATGGCTCAGGGTCCCACGCGCCTCGCCCGCGGGCAGGCGTTCCATAGATACGTAACCGAGAAGTTCGGGGCATCGCATCAAGTCACGATCGTCCCGCTGTGCGGCCACAACGCCCGATGCATGTTCACCGCGGAAGTTGCGCTTCCGATCCTGTTCCCCAAACCGGAGAACATTCGGTAGCGCTTGCCCTCGCTCAAAAATCCAGTTTCAACGCCAGTTGCAAGATCCGCGCCGACTCCCCGGTCTGGATGATCGATTGCGTGGTGGGAGGCGCTACGGTGGCGCAGCACGCCTGCGCGAATACCGATGACGTAATTGAGGGCGACCCGGTCGAGGCATCACGAGGATTATCGAAATTGGCATGGTTCAACGCGTTGAATGCTTCCGCGCGGAATTGCAGCTTTACCCGCTCGGTGATGTCGAAATGTTTCGCTAAGCTCAGGTCCAGGTTCCAGTAAGGCTGGGCGCGGAAAATGTTGCGGCCGGCGCCGTCCGATCCCGGAGCCGGGAACGCGAAATCGGCCGGATTGTCGAATACCACGGGTCCGAACACGCCTGCCGCATCATGATAATGCACCGGCGGTTTCGTCCCCACAATATCGGCGCGCGAAATGTGTGAGTAGTTGTTGGTGCGGACCCCGCTGTTCACGCTGAAGGGTTCGCCCGACATGTAAGTGTACAGTCCGTTAACGCTCCATCCGCCGATCATGTGGTTTACGGGGCCCGGCGCGGACCGCAGCCACGCGCGCCCCTTGCCAAAGGGCAAATCGTAAACGAAATTCGTGGTCACTACGTGTGTGCGGTCGAAATCGGAGAGAGCACGCTCGTTGCGCCAGTTGCGAATGTCCGTGGGAGTCCGGCTGTTAGTGGTGCTCAAACCTCCTCCGGAGGAAGCCCCCACGGGATCCACCGACTGGTCGTCAATCGACTTACTCAACGAATATGCGAAGCCGATCAGCAGGCCGGCGTTGAACCGCTTGCGCAGGGTCAACTGGAACGCATGATAATATGAATCCCCGCCGGCATCGAGGTAGGTGATGGTATTGAATTGCTGGTTCGGACGGAGGCGCGCCGCTAGTGTCGTCTGCTCGATGCGGCCCGCCATGTTGCCCGCGGCGTTCTGCGCCAGATCCGTTGCCGATTGGCTGGAGTTTACGAAGGCGCTGGTAAGGATTCCCGAGGTCACCAGCGGAACCGGTTTGCCGAGGGCACAGCCGCTGCCATCCGCACTGCATTTGTTCGCCACATTCTGCTGCATGATGAGGAACGAAGGCACAATGGGAGCGGCGTCGATCTGGTTGATGTCGTAAGCGCGCATCAACCGCAAGCCGCGTTTGCCGATGTAGCCGGCCTGCGCCACAAATCCCGCAGGCAGCTCGCGCTGCAGGTTGAAATTCCACTCGTGCACCGTCGGCATTTTCAGGTTTTGATCGAAAACGGCGAGCGTGGGCGCGCTGTTCAACAACTGCCGGTCCGGGGTCAACAACGAACTCGGTTTGGTAATTGGAGCCGGCAGCTCCAGAGGGAACCCCTGCGCGATCCGGATGTCCGGCACAGACTGGCACCCCGTCGTAGTCGAACCGCCGGGAACGGAATTGCACTGCAGCGTGATGCCAGGCACCTTCCCCGACACAGCCGTCACCTGGAAAGAGGAAAGCGGATCGAATGAAATGCCCCAACCTGCCCGCACTACCGTCTTCTGATTCCCGGAGGGTGACCACGCTATTCCCAGCCGCGGTCCGAGCGCTCCCAGGTTGTTGTTCTGATACCAGCGGTCGGCGTGCTGAAATGTGACCAGGCCCGGGTTATCGACAATCGGGCCGTTCGGCACGTAGACCCGCCCGCCGGGTTCGCTGGGCGCCAGGTTGATTTCCCAACGCACGCCGTAATTGATCACCAGGTCTGACCGGACGCGCCACTCGTCCTGCGCATAGAAGTCATATTGTTTGATGCGCACTCCCTGGTCCCAGAGAGTGACAATCTTGCCCGACCGGAACGGCAGGTAGGTATCCGATTTCAGGTCGCCGAGAAACACCTGTCCCAGGCGCGCCGGAATGCCCATGACCTGGTTAATCGTCGTCAGCAGGCGGGTATTATCCGTGCTGTTGATGCCCGCGGTACCTGCTGTGGCGACAGCCGGCGTATTGAAGCCCGACGGCGCGCGCACCGATGAGTCAAAGGTCAACGTCGGCGTTACATTGACGCCGCCCGGTTGGCCGCGCTGATCGTTGTGCTCGTAAAGCCGAACATTCGTCCCCAGGCGGAAAACATGAGCCCCCTTGATGATGCTCAGATTATCGATCAACTGTGGCGTCGTCACCGCGCGGAACGTGCGCGGCGTGTTGATGTATGGCAGCGCAATATAGGTAGAGCCGCTGTTGACGAAAGTATAGGGCAAAACGTCGGGGAAGCTTGGATTCGCTTCCCCTTGTGTGAATAGGAAGAGGAATCGCGAGAACCCCGCTGTGAGCTCGTTCACCACACGCGGGGAAAACAAGTGCCGGTAGCTGACCGCCAGGTTCTTGGTGGTGCGATAAACCTCTCCCAAAGGAGGAAAACCCGGGAAGACCTGAGGGCGGGAATTTAAGGGATCGCCTTTCAGCGTATCGTAGTGTCCCTGCAGCCAGCGCACAAATACGTTGTTATTTTCGTTGAACGTATGGTCTACGCGGTACATGAAATTCGGCCCGCGAAATAGTGTGGGCGGATTCCATTGATAGGTGGCGTAGTTCAGGCCATCGCCCAGGGAGCTGTAATTGTTAGGCGCCGGATAGCTGGCAAACAACTTGGCGATGCTCGCATCCACGCCGATCCCCTTCGGATCGTTCGCGGCGAAATTGTAACTGGCAACGCAATTCACATCGGCCGGGCCGCCGCAGTTGCGGACACCCGGCGCCAGCGCGCCGCTCCGCGGATCCACGAGAAGCGGAGAATTCCTGGTGATCCGTTGCCCGCTGATGACTAATGGATTGCTCGGATCGGCCACCCAGTAGCGGTAAACACCGGCGCGCGCCGCCGGCGTGTAGATACCGGGCAATCCGAAAGTTTGATCGATCGGTTGAAGGATATTGGTCGTTATGCCCGCATAGCTGAAAAAGAAGAATGTCTTGTTCCGGACCACGGGTCCGCTCAATTGCCCGCCGAACTGGTTCATCTTAATGTCGGGCTTGGGTGTGCCTTGTGCGTTAGCGAAGAATTCGCTCGAGTTCAGATCGGTATTGCGGAAGAACTCGAAAAGCGTGCCATGAAACGCATTCTGCCCGCTGCGCGTTGCGACGTTGATGTTCGCGCCGCTGTTGCGGCCTTCTTCCGCTGTCGGATTGCTGGTGGTGACTTTGTATTCCTGCACATTATCCGGGGTGAGGCGGTACAGGTTCGCAAGCGGATTGGGAACCGTGGATTCATTGGCTTCGATGCCGTCGATCGTCACGTTGTAAGCGCGGTCCCGCGATCCGTTCACGTGGACGCCGGAGCCGGCCGCGCCAGCCGACCGCTGCACCACGCCGGGCTCGAGCACCAGCAGGTTGAGCGGATTCCGTCCATTGAGCGGCAGATCCTTGATGGCCTTCTCGCTGACCACATTGCCGATGGTCGCGTTCTCCGTCTGTACGGTGGTGGCCGCAGCCTCCACGTTCACAATTTCCGTGGTCTCGCCGATGCCGAGCGTCAGGTCGGCGGTGAGCGGAGTACCGACAACCAGCAGATTGCCGGTCTGCCGGCTGGTCTTGAACCCCTTCGCCTCGGCCGTAATCGTGTAGGTTCCGGCCGGGACAGAGGGAAACGCATACAACCCGGCTTCGGTTGTATTCTGCCGGTAGCTGAGACCAGTAGCTTCGTTGGCCGCCGTCACGGTAGCCCCGGGGATCACGGCGCCGGAAGCATCTCGAACCGTGCCGGTGATTTCGGAAGTCGAGGTTTGCGCGAGCAGGTGCACAACGGCCCAGATACACGCGCAGCAAAGGTGCAGAAATCTTGATCTATACATGAAAGGCCCTCACCCGGAGATTTCCGTCGCGGGACACCCCGATGGCTGGAGTATAACACCCATAACTGCGCCCCGCTCCAACAACATGTGACACTGGTTGCTGGTGAGCGCACCACAATCCAGAATCGGCGTGATCGCCAAAGTAGGCTTCGGCGCTGGCATCTTCGCCTGGATGGTATGGAGCGGGAAGGTGGATCTCGGGCAGGTGGTCAAAGCCGTGGCGCATTGGCCGCTCATGCTGGCGATTGTGGCTCTCGGCTATACGCAAGTCGCCATCACGGCGTGCCGGTGGGCACTCCTGCTGCGCGCTCAGGAAATCCGGCTCCCCCTCACGCAGGCTTGGGGACTCACCATGATCGGAATGCTTTTCAACATCGTCGTGCCCGGCGCCGTCGGCGGCGATTTGATCAAGGGTTACTACATCACGCGCGCCGCGCCCAAACGCAAATCGCACGCCGCCACTTCGATTCTCATGGACCGTGTAGTCGGCCTCATCGGGCTCTTATTCCTGGGAGCCGTCATGGCGCTCGCGCATTATCGCGAGACACTGAGCAGCCCAGCCACACGCAGCCTCGGCATTCTGACCGCAGGTGGATGCTTCGGAGGCTTAGCAGTCTTGTATGTGGCTGTGTTGGCGGGCAGCCGGCTTTCGGCATCTCCGCTTGTGCCCAGGATATTGCGCGGCGTGTTTCAGGCGCTGCACGATTACCGGCGTAAAGCTTCGGTCATTTGGGCGGCGCTGGCGATCAGTGTCCTCAACCAGACGCTTACCTGTGCCATGTACTACCTCGCACTGCTGGCTACCGGAGCATCGGACTTACCTCTCAGCCAGTTCTTTCTGGTAGTCCCCCTCGGGTTAGTCACCAGCGCCATTCCGATTTCACCGGGCGGAATCGGCGTGGGTCAGGCAGCTTTCTTCGCGCTGTTCCGCATTGTGAGTCCGGCTCATGCCACCGCCGGAACGGAGGCCTTGACCGTCTTTCAGGTCATGTTCATTCTGGTGTGCCTCACGGGACTCTATTGGTACATTTCCTATAAACACACGGCTGTGGAGGCAGGGGTCGAGTCGGGGATGATATGATCTGCGAAAGTATGCGTGTTACCGCCGTATTATTCCTGCTGGCCGTTTCCGCCGACGCACAGTGGATAAACTATCCCACCGCGGGCGTTCCTCGAAGCCCAAGCGGCGCGCCAAATCTGGCAGCGCCTGCTCCGCGCACGGCCGATGGCAAACCGGATCTCTCCGGCTTGTGGGTCGACGAGGAGAACCGGCCCTGCCCTCCTTATAACTGCGACGACATGCTGACGTCGCAACAATTCTGGGATATCGGCTGGGGACTCAAAGGCGGAGTGCCCTACCAGCCCTGGGCCGCGGACCTTATTAAGCAACGCGCGGCGGCCAACGGCCGGGAAGATCCGACAGGTCATTGCTTGCCGGGCGGAATCGTCAAACTGCACTCTGATCCGCTATACCGCAAGATCGTGCAGGTCCCCGGGCTCCTGGTCATTCTGAACGAGCGCAACGCCTCGTACCGCCAGATCTTTACCGACGGCCGCCCGCTACCGCAGGATCCGCAACCCGCTTTCAACGGATACTCGACGGGAAAGTGGGACCGGGATACGCTCGTCGTGGAAACGAACGGTTTCCGCGAGGGCACATGGCTCGACCGCAAAGGCAGCCCTCTTACCGAAAATGGCAAAGTGGTCGAGCGGTTCCGTCGAGTGAACTTCGGACGGCTGGAAATCGAGATCACCGTCGACGATCCGAAAGCCTATACCGCTCCGTGGACGGTCCAGTTGAACCAGAACCTGAAGCTAGACACCGAACTGCTCGATTACATCTGTCTGGAAAACGAAAAGGACGTGGCGCATTACGTAAGCAAGTAACGCGCCCAAACACACCGAATCCCGCGCGGCACAGTGTTACGGCGTGGGCGTGGACCCGGGATCTTCGGTGAAGTTCACCTTGGCGTAGATTTCCGAAAGGGCCATCCTACAATTGATACTCTCGAATTGACAGATCACATCGAGCCCCGTGGCTTCTGAGAGTATCCATCTGCCGTTCGGCTGCCTGCTGTATACCTCTACTCTCGATTCGGTTTGTGAAACGAGCGCGTACTCGCGGAGAGTGTCGATAGTCCGGTATTGACTCGATTTGAAGCCCCGGTCGCGGGCTTCCGTGGACGGCGAGAGCACTTCGATCAGAAGCGCGGGATTCAACAAAGTATCCATCCAGACGTCGGTCAATCTCGGTTCGCCGCATACGACGACTACGTCCGGATAGGTATACAACCCGCTGGCAGAAACGAGCACACGCAGGTCGCTGGTCACTACTGAGCAGGGGCCGCCCGCGAGCGAGTTCCCGAGTCCCCGGCTCAGGTTGCTGACAATCAGCCCGTGCCGGAAAGTTGTCCCCGCCATCGCGTACATGCGGCCGTTATAGTATTCGCTTTTCGATTCGGCGGCCCGTTCAATCTCAAGGTACGCCTCCGGGGTCAGCGGCGAGGTGGGCTGCGCGGACATATCTTTCTTGATTGTACTGTGGCAACAAACCGGGTCTTCCTCCAGTTACGCGGGGCGCCTGGCCCGAAACCTTAACTCTTTCAGATACATAGAAATAGCTCCATTGAGCCTCTTGTGTTACGGTCCCCGTTTCCGGTAACCTTCAGTCGAGTGTGTAACGTTTCGGCGGGTTGGGGACGCCGGAAGTAATATCCATCAATCGGGTAATGATGATGAAGACGACGTTACCGGTTTTGGGCTTGGTGGCGGTTCTCTCGGCCGGCCTGATGCTATTCGGGCAGACGGCCAATTCCCAGGCGCCACCGGCAGGTATGGCCGTCACTTCGGCTGCCGCCGAACGCGCCCTGCTGGACAAATACTGTGTCGTTTGCCACAGCCAGAGTGCGAAAAAGGCCGGTGTCGAAGCCGCGCAGCATATCACAATCGACAATCTCGATCTGTCCAAAATTGCGGATCACGCCGAACTTTGGGAACGCGTAGTCCGCAAGGTCCGCGCCGGCATGATGCCGCCCGCGGGAATGCCGCGGCCGGATGCCGCCACGTTCGAGAGCATGATCGTGTGGCTTGAAAATGAGCTCGACCGGAACGCGGTTACCACCCTGCCGCCTCCCGGTCTCCACCGCCTGAACCGGACCGAGTACGCCAATGCCATCCGCGATCTGCTGGCCATCGAAGTCGACCCCGGTAAGTATCTCCCTTCAGACGATTCCACGCGCGGGTTCGACAATATCGCCGGGGCACTCACCCTCTCGCCGGCTCTTCTCGAAGGCTACACCTCCGCAGCCGGAAAGATCGCCCGTATCGCGCTTGGCGACGTCACAGCCCCTTCGCAGTCGGTCTACCGGGTATCGGAAGATACTTCGCAGGACTACCACATCGCCGGCATGCCCTTCGGCACGCGCGGCGGATTAAATGCCCGCCATGAATTTCCCGCCGACGGCGACTACGCCATCAAGATCACTCCGATCAGCAAGGGAAACATGGGCGACACCAGCCCGTTCGGTGAAATCACCGGCGAGAAAATGGAATTTCTTCTCGATGGCGTTCGCCTGAAGTTGTTCGACTGGGACAAGGAACGCGCCCGCGAAGATGGCACGTTCAATTTCAAATTCTCCGCCAAGGCCGGGCTCCATACCGTCGCGGTTACGTTCCTCGCCACGAATTACGCGCCGGGAAACGATCTCGATCAGCATTTCCTGCGCAGCACGATTGAGACCGGCGGGCTTCCCGGGTTCAAATTCTTCCCGCATGTCGGCAAGATTCGCATCGACGGTCCCGAGAACCCCAAGGGCGCCGGCGACACCGAGACACGCCGCAAGATCTTTGTTTGCAAACCCGCCAATGCCGCGCAGGAAACGCCTTGTGCCAAACAGATCGTCTCCACCCTGGCGCGCCGGGCATTCCGCCGTCCTGCGACCGACCAGGATACCGAAATGCTGATGAGCTTCTACCAGCAGGGACGCAATCAGGGCGGAGATTTCGATCATGGCATCGAGATGGCGCTGCGGCGCGTCCTGCTTGATCCGGAGTTCTACTTCCGCAAGGAAGCTGAGCCCGCCAACGCAACGCCCGGCAAGCCTTACCGGATTAGCGATCTGGAGTTGGCCTCGCGCCTGTCATTCTTTCTGTGGAGCAGCATCCCCGACGATGAACTACTGACCCTCGCCGGCCAGAACAAACTGCACGACACCGCAATTCTCGAAAAGCAGGTGCGGCGCATGTTGAGCGACGCCCGGTCCAACCAGTTGGTCTTCAACTTCGCCGGACAGTGGCTCGGATTGCGCGGCCTGCAAACCCAAAGTCCGGTGACGGCGGAGTTCCCCGATTTCGACGACAATCTCCGCCAGGCGATGCGCAAAGAGACCGAAATGTTCGTGGACAGTATTGTTCACGAGGATCGCAGCGTTATCGATCTGATCGATGCCAATTACACGTTCCTGAACGAGCGCCTGGCGAAACACTACGGAATCCCGAACATTTACGGCAGCGCCTTCCGGCGCGTGACTCTCTCGCCCGAATTCGACATGCGCCGCGGGCTGCTGGGCAAAGGCTCGTTTCTTACGGTTTCCTCGCAGCCCGCCCGGACTTCCCCGGTGCAGCGAGGCAAAACCGTCATGCAGGTCTTTCTCGGCGTAGAGCCGCCGTCTCCGCCGCCTAATGTGCCCGATCTTCCCAAGCAGGAGGGCACGGTTCATGGCGGCGCCAAGCCCACCATGCGCCAGCAGATGGAAATGCACCGCAAAGTGGAGCCCTGCGCGAGCTGCCACAAGATCATGGACCCCATCGGCTTCTCGCTGGAGAATTTCAACGCGATTGGCGAGTGGCGCACCACTGATGACGGCAGCCCGATCGACCCGGCCGGACAACTGGTAGACGGCACCAAAATGAATGGCTTCACAGGCCTGCGGCAGGCCCTGCTCCGGTACGCTCCCCAGTTTGCCCGTGTGGTCACCGAGAAGCTGACGATCTACGCGTTGGGACGCGGCACCGAATACTACGATATGCCGCTCGTGCGCTCCATCGTGCACGAAGCCGAAAAGAACAACTACCGGTTCTCCTCCCTGGTCTTAGGCGTCGTGAAGAGCGATCCCTTCCAGATGAACGAGAAGATCCAGATCAGCGCCGCGCAGGAGACACAGCGTGCTGCGCGATAGCCGGATGCACTTACCGAGCCGCGCGCCTCAGCAAACGGTTTTGCAACAAGTTTAGAATTGATAACGGAGAGCGGAATTCCATGTTCGTGACTAAGAAACACATATCCCGGCGCACTCTGATTCGCGGCGCCGGGGTTGCACTCGCCCTGCCGCTGTTGGATTCCATGGTTCCGGCGCAAACTCCTTTGCGCAAGACGGCGGCCGCCGCCAAAATACGCTTTACCGGCATTTTCGTTCCGCATGGGATGGCTCCGGGTTACTGGATTCCCGAGAAACCGGTGCTCGAAGCCGGGAATTTTCCGTTCATCATGAAACCGCTGGAGCCGTTCCGGGAACACACGGTGATCCTCAGCGGGATGTGGTCGAAATCGGCCGAGCCGCCTCCCGGCGTCACCGGCGCCGATCACTGGGTGGCCGCCGCCTTCATGTGCGCCGACAAGCCGAAGAAGACGACGGGCGCCGATATTCTGGACGGCACCACCGTCGACCAGATCATCGCGCAGAAGATCGGCCAGGAGACGCTTCTGCCCTCGTTACAACTCGCTATCGAGGATCCCGGCGCCAACTCCAGCAACTGCGGTGAAGGGTATAGCTGCGCCTACACCAACTCCATCTCGTGGGCCTCGCCCACGCAGCCGCTGCCGATGGAGTTAAACCCTCAAGTAGTCTTCGAGAAGCTTTTCGGCGACGCCCAGGCACGCACACCGGAAGAGCGCGCCGCCCGCCGCGAGCAGGATCGCAGCATCCTGGATTCGATTACTCAGAGTCTCGCGCGCTTCAAGAAGGATCTAAGCGCGGCCGACCGCGCCAAGATCGATGAGTACACGGACGACATTCGCGAGTTGGAACGCCGCCTCGAGATCGCCAAGAAGGCCACAGGCACCGTAACCAGTGAAGGCGTGGTGGTTCCGACGGGCATACCCGAATCCTTCGACGAACACGTCAAGCTGCACTTCGATCTGCAAACACTGGCGTTCAAAGCGGATATCACGAGAGTCTCCACGGTTCTATACGCCCGCGATTTGACCGGCCGCGCGTATCCTGCTAGCGACGTGCCTGCTCTCAGCTTCCACGGCGGCTCGCACCACGCGGAGAATCCCGACCGCATCGCCGAATACTCCAAGCTGAACCAGTACCACGTGAAGTGCCTCGCTTATTACCTCGATAAGCTGAAGACCACACCCGATGGAGACGGCAGCCTGCTGGATCATTCCCTGGTGCTCTACGGCACGAATATGGGCGACTCCAACCAGCACCTGCACTATGACGTTCCGCATATCCTGGTTGGCGGAGCATCCGGACAACTCAAGGGCGGACGTCACCTGGCGTTCCCAACCAAGACGGTCACTACCGGGAATCTGCTGTTAAGCATCCTCGACCTGTATGGGATACATCAAGACGGTATCGGCGACAGCACCGGCAAACTGACCGGTCTGGTATAGCTACCGCTGGTCGGGAAGGAGACGTCGATGCGAGTTCGATACCTGATGGCAGGTACGGCCTGCGGTCTGGCTGCGTACCTGAGCGCGTGGGGCGCGCAGGGCAGTCCCGTGGCCGATGCCGCCATGACGGGCGACAAGGCTGCCGTCCGCGCGCTGCTGCAGCAGAAGGCCGATGTCAACGCTCCCCAGCCGGATGGGGCCACGGCCATCCAATGGGCTGCCTATCTGAACGACCAGGAACTGGCGGACTTGCTGATTGCAGCCGGCGCCGATGTGAAGGCGGGCAATCACGATGGCGCCACCGCGCTATCCCTCGCCTCCCTGAACGGCAGCGCCGGACTGATCGAACGCCTGCTAAAGGCCGGCGCAGACGTTAACGAGCGTCAACCACACGGGGAAACGCCGCTCATGATGGCGGCGCGCAACGGCAACCCCCAAGCCATTCAGGTTCTGCTCGATCACCACGCCGACGTAAATGCAAAGGAGACGCTGCGCGGCAGCACGGCGTTGATGTGGGCGGCCGAGCAATCGCATCCGGAAGCGGTGAAACTGTTGCTGGCTCGCGGCGCCGACGTAAAGGCGGCAACGGATCCCGACACGCGCAATTCCCGTTTGAACATTGCTCCCACAGTCCAGGCCAGAGCTCAGTCGGCACAAGGCGCAGGTGGCTTGGGCGCTGGGCGGCTCGCGCGCGCGCGCGGCGGCGCGGCGGGACGCGGCGGCGCCGCGGGGGCGGCATCACCCGATGACCTGGACGACTTGGCCGCCTTCTTCCGCGGACCCCAGGTAAAAGATGGCGGCGGCCTTACTCCGCTGGTGTTCGCCGCTCGCGAGGGATCTCTCGAGTGCGCGCGGCTGCTGTTGGAAGCGGGAGCCGACATCAATCAAGTGACCAATTACGGTTGGACCGCCCTGCTCACCGCCACCCAGAACCGCCACTACAAACTGGCGGGCTATCTGCTGGAAAAGGGCGCGAATCCCAACCTCGCCAATAAAGGTGGATGGACCCCGCTCTATCTGGCGACCGACAATCGGAACATCGAAAGCGGCGATTATCCGGTGCGCAAGCCCGATGTGGATCACCTGGACTACATCAAGCTGCTGCTGGCCAAAGGCGCCAACGTGAACGCGCGCATCTGCGGCGCGCAATCCACCGAAAAAGAATGCAAGGGGGACACGACCGAGACTCGCACCAACTTCACCATGCAGTGGCTCTACGAGGATGGCGCTACCCCGTTCCTGCGGGCCGCCCAATCGGGTGATGTTGCGCTGATGAAGCTTCTGCTGGAGCATGGCGCCGATCCCAAGATCGCCACCGCACATAATGACACAGCCCTAGCCGTCGCAACGGGCATCGGCTGGGTGGAAGGCGTCACCTTCGAATGGTCCGAGGCGCAAAACGTAGAAGCCGTGAAAATGCTGCTTGGTCTCGGCATCGACGTGAATGCCGCCGATGACCAGGGCCGCACGGCGCTGCACGGCGCCGCCCACAAAGGCAGAACCGCCGTTATTCAGCTCCTGGTGGATCACGGCGCAAACCTGGAAGCCCACGATATGGGAAGCCGCGATACCGTCAACGGAGCAATGAAAGGCATGACCTGGATTCCCCTGGATTGGGCGCGCGGCCTGGTTCGCGTCGGCGTGCAATCGGCCATCGCGCATCCCGAAGCCGAAAAGCTCCTCGTGAAGCTGATGGAGGAGCGCGGTATGAAAATTCCCCCGCCGCCGGCATCGTCCATTTGCCTGACCAAAGGAATTAACGGCTGCCAGTAGAGGATTAGCTTCTCCGCGGGTTTATTCAGCGGGTTTCTCCGCACAATAACGCACTACGCGAGCGCGCCCCCGGCCGAAATCCGCCTCGGCCACTGGTTCTTCGTAGCGCACCACACGTAACGCGGGAAAGAGCGCCGGCACCTCGGCGGTATCAAACACTACGGCGCCCCCAATGGGACCGCCCTTCGTGGCATCGCGGTGAAAGGCCTCCAGGACAACGACGCCGCCGGGGCGAAGGGCGCGGCTCACAATCTCTTTGAACTCGCGGCCCCCTACATACGAGAGCAGGATCAGGTCCCAACGGTTCTCGCCGAAATCGAAATCCTCATAACCTTTGATCTCCGTAGTGAGCTTGACGCCCAGTTTCTCCGCATTGGCGCGGGCCAGCGCTACGGCACGCTCCGCCGGGTCGAAACCCGTCACTTCCCAGCCCTGCTGCGCCAGCCAGATCGCATTCCGCCCTTGTCCCATGCCCACGTCCAGAGCTCGGCCGGGTTTACGGCCTCTCGCCATTTCCACCAGGAACGCGTTGGGATTGGTGTTGAAGAACGGCTTCTCGGAGGTCAGGATCTGGTTCCAGCGCTCGATCTCCAGGCGCCGGCCCTGCTCGTCGATGATACGGAGTTGGGAGTCGATATCCGCGTCCGTGAATCCTTGCTGCTTCAGGTAAGCGCGGTATCGCGAGGTAACGTCCGCATCCGAGCCGCGCTGCACCGCGGCCGGCTGCTGGCTGATCCAGGCTCGGAATCGTTCATAAACCTGCTGCTGCGTCTGCGCGGGCAGGAGGGAAACCGCGACCGCGAGGCAGGCAAACGCCCGCAAGAGTCGATTCAACTTATGCCAGCGTGTTGACGGAGCCCACGCGCCCGGCTTCGAATGCTGCAATCTCGGCCTCATGCTGCAAAGTGTAGCCCATCTCGTCTACGCCTTCCAGCAGGCAGTGCTTCGAGAAGCTGTCAATCGGGAATGGAACCTCGCGGCCGGCAGGTGTGGTCAGCATTTGCCCGGGGAGATCGATTTTCACCGTCGCTCGCGGCTCCTGTACTGCCGCGGCAAGCTCTCCGTGCACCTCGGGCGGAACGATCACCGGCAGCAGCCCGTTCTTGAGCGAATTGGCCCGGAAAATATCCGCAAATGATGTACTGATTACGGCGCGGAAGCCGAATTGCAGCAGCGCCCAAGGCGCGTGCTCACGCGAGCTGCCGCAGCCGAAATTGTCGCCGGCCAGCAGGACCTGCGCGCCCTGCGCCGCGGGCTGGTTCAGGATGAACTCCGGGTTCGGCTTACCTTGCGCATCGTAGCGCCAGTCGCAGAAGAGGTTCTCTCCCAGCCCCTCTTTGGAAATCGTCTTGAGGAAACGCGCGGGAATAATCTGATCGGTGTCGATATTGTTGCGCAGCAGCGGCGCCATGCGGCTCTCGAAGTTCTGAAAGCTCATAACAAAGTCCTCACGTCGGTCACCACGCCGGTAACGGCGCTAGCAGCGGCGGTCAAGGGGCTCGCCAGCAGGGTGCGTGCGCCTTTGCCTTGCCGGCCTTCGAAATTGCGATTGCTGGTGGAAACGCTGTATTGGCCGGACTCCACAAAATCGCCGTTCATGGCGATGCACATCGAGCAGCCGGGCTCGCGCCATTCGGCTCCCGCGGCGCGGAAAATCTCGGGCAGCCCTTCCGCCATCGCCTGCCGCTTCACTTCCTGCGATCCGGGCACTACCAGCACCCGTACCTTGGGATTCACTTTCCGGCCCTTCAGCACGCTGGCGGCGGTGCGCAGGTCGGAGATGCGGGAATTGGTGCAGCTTCCGATGAACACCACATTCACGGGCCGGCCCAGCAGGGGCTTTCCCCCTTCCAGCCCCATGTAAGCGAGCGCACTGCTGAGGGCGTCGCGCTGCGCGGCATCGGCAATCCGCGAAGGATCCGGTACCGGAGCGCTGATAGGCACGCCCATTCCGGGATTGGTGCCGAACGTAATCATTGGTTCGAGAGCGTTCGCGTCGATCGTTACCGTGCGGTCGTACGTGGCGCCAGGATCGCTGGGAAGCTGCTTCCAGCGTGCCACGGCCGCATCCCAATCTGCGCCTTTGGGAGCATAGTTCCGGCCGCTCAAGTATTGGAAAGTCGTATCGTCGGGCGCAACCATGCCGGCGCGCGCGCCGCCTTCAATCGACATGTTGCACACCGTCATCCGCTCTTCCATCGAAAGCGCGCGAATGGCGTTGCCGGTGTATTCGAACACGCTCTCCGTGCCGCCACCGATGCCGATGCGCGCGAGCAACGCGAGAATGATGTCCTTCGCCGAGACTCCCTTCTTCAGCGTGCCTTCCACCTGTACCTGGAACGTCTTCGACTTCCGCTGCAACAGGCACTGCGTGGCCAGCACATGCTCGATCTCGCTGGTGCCGATACCGAAGGCCAATGCTCCGAAGGCCCCGTGCGTCGCCGTGTGGCTGTCGCCGCAAACTACCGTCATACCCGGTTGCGTCAAGCCCAATTCCGGCCCGATCACGTGCACGATCCCCTGGCGGTCGCTATGCACACCATACAACGGGATGCCGAAATCGGCGCAGTTCTTCTCCAGTTGCGCCACTTGCCGGGCCGCGATCTCATCCACGATCGGCAGCGAGCGGTCGGTGGTCGGAATGCTGTGATCGATGGTGGCGACCGTCAAGTCGGGCCGGCGTACCTTGCGGCCGCGTTCGCGCAGCCCCTGAAACGCCTGCGGCGACGTGACCTCATGCACCAGGTGCAGATCGATATAAATCAGCGCCGGTGCTCCGGGCTGTTCGTAGACGACGTGGGAATCCCAAAGTTTCTCGATGATTGTGCGTGGCATATGGCTTCAAACGGCTGCGCAGATGGCTTCGCCCACCTCTTCGGTGGTTGCGGGCGCGCCGGGTGGCCGCAAATCTGCGGTTACCCTTCCGCTTCGCAGTACCGCCTCAATCGCGGCGTCGACGGCGGAGGCTTCCTTCTTCAAACCAAAACTATATTCCAGCATAGCGCCCACCGAACCGATGGCGCCGAGCGGGTTGGCCTTGTTCTGCCCCGCAATGTCGGGGGCCGATCCGTGCACCGGCTCGTAGAGGCCCACCCATGCCCCCGAGGGCCGCTTGGGACCGATCGAAGCCGAAGGCAGCATGCCGATCGATCCCGCCAGCACTGCGCCTTCGTCGCTCAAAATGTCACCGAACATGTTCTCGGTGAGCACCACATCGAAGCGCCGCGGATTGAGGATCAATTGCATGGCGCAGTTATCCACCAGGATGTGATCCAGTTCGATATCCGGAAACTCACGCGCCACTTCGGTGACCACTCGCCGCCAGAGCTGCGAGTTCTCCAGCACGTTCGATTTGTCCACCGAAGTAACCTTCTTGCGGCGCGATCCGGCGAGGGAGAAGGCCATGCGGGCAACGCGTTCGATCTCCGAACGCGTGTAAGTCATGGTATTGACCGCCCGCACCTCCGCGCCGTTTTCGGTAATGCCGCGCGGAGTTCCGTAATAAATACCGCCCGTCAGTTCGCGGACGATAATCATATCGGTGCCTTCCACCAGGTGATTTTTCAGAGGCGAAGAATCGAGCTGCGAAGCATACGCACGCACCGGGCGCAGGTTGGCATATACGCCCAGCAGTTTGCGAATCCCAAGCAATCCCTTTTCGGGCCGCTTTTCGGGCGCCACGTTGTCAAACTCCGGCAGGCCGACCGCGCCCATGAGCGTGGCATCGGCATCCGCCGCGAGTCGCTCGGTTTCGGGCGGCAGCGGAGTGCCGGTCTTGTGGATCGCTACGCCGCCCAATAGGCCTTCGGTGATTCTCAGGCTGTGATTCCACTTCGCGGCAACGTGGCGCAACACGGCTACCGCCTGGCGCGTGACCTCCGTACCGATCCCGTCGCCGGGGAGAACAAGAAGATTCAGGTGCATTCGTTAGTCCGCCGCCACCGTCTGGATCTTTTGTCCCTCGTGGATCAGCGCGATGATCTCTTCGTCCATCAGACCTTTCTTGCGGTGATCGGCAACGGCGGTGAACCGCTGGTAGAGCGCATCCAGCTCCGGCCGCGTGAGATCGAAGCCGAGATCCTGGCAGCGCTTCAGCAGTGCGTGGCGCCCGCTGTGCTTCCCGAGCACCAGCTTCCCTTCAGGCACGCCCACCGAGCGCGGATCGATGATCTCGTAGGTGGATTTCTCTTTCAGGTAGCCATCCTGATGAATACCGGCCTCGTGCGCGAACGCATTGCGGCCGACGATCGCCTTATTCGGTTGCGGTCCGAAGGTAATGATAGAGCTGAGCAATTCGCTCGCGGAAAACAGGTGCTCGGTCTGAATCCCGGTGCGGTAGGGATAGACGTCGGGCCGCGTCTTGAGGACCACGACGACCTCTTCTAGCGAGGTGTTCCCCGCACGCTCGCCGATCCCGTTGATGGTGCATTCCACCTGGCGGGCGCCTGCTTCGATGGCAGCCAGAGAGTTGGCCACCGCCAGCCCCATATCGTCATGGCAGTGCACGCTAACGATGGCGCAATCGCCCAGAGCTTGCACCACTCTGCCGATGATCTGCCCATATTCGGCCGGAGTGGAAAAGCCCACTGTATCCGGGATGTTGACCGTGCGCGCGCCCGCCGCCACCACCGCCTTGGAAATCTCTTCGAGGAAGACCGGATCGGTGCGCGAACCATCCTCGGCTGAAAACTCGACGTCGTCCACATCGCGCCTTGCCAGCTCCACCGCGGCCACGGCTTCTTCGAGCACCTGCTCGCGGCTCTTCTTGAGTTTGTATTTCAGGTGGATATCGCTGGTGGCGATGAAGGTGTGGATACGCGGCCGGCGCGCGTGCCGCAGCGATTGGGCGGCGCGCTCGACATCGAGCGTGCACGACCGCGCCAGCGCTGCCACCTGCACCCAGGGGAACTCGCGGCTAACCGCATCGACCGCCTCGAAATCGCCTTGTGAGGCGATCGGAAAGCCCGCCTCCAGAACGTCCACCCCGAGTTCGACCAGCTTACGTGCCATCCGCAGCTTTTCGGGAACGGTCATGCTGCACCCCGGTGATTGCTCACCATCGCGCAGCGTGGTGTCAAAGATGTATACGCGGTCGCTCATGATGGGTACCGATATGTGCCATTATCGCGGCCCCCCGGCTAATTTGGCAAATTTATAATATTCGCTCTTCGCATTAACAGTTGTTATAATCAGCCGACGTGGAGCTCTACGCACTCGAAGTCTTCCTCACGATTGCTTCGGAGAAAAGCTTCTCCCGCGCGGCACGCATGCTGTACCGCACGCAGCCGGCGGTGTCTCTGGCGTTACAGCGGCTGGAGCAGGAATTGGGCGAGAAACTGATCGATCGCGGCCCCAAGGACTTCACGCTTACCGATGCCGGCCACACCGTCTTGGAATACGCGCGCCGCTTCGTGAGCCTGCGGCAGGAACTTGGCAATTCGCTAGCCGAACTGCGAGACCACTCGGCCGGACGGCTGAGCATCGGGGCCAACGAATCGACCACGCTCTATCTGTTGCGTCATATTCAGCGCTACCGGGAACTCTTTCCGAAGATTAAGGTGACGGTGCGGCGCAGCCTTTCGAGCAAAATCCCCAACGAGTTGTTGGACGGAAACCTGGAGATGGGCGTCATCAGCTACGATCCTGGCGGCGACCGCCTCACCTCGAAAATCATCTACACCGACTGGCTGGCGTTCGTGGTTTCGCCGAAGCACCGGCTGGCGAAGCGGAAGAGCGTCTCGGTGGAAGAACTCGGCGGCGAAACATTCATCGCGCACAACGTTGTTTCGCCCTATCGCGACGTCGTGGTGCGGACCTTCCGCGACCGCCAGGTCCCGCTCCAGATGGAAATCGAGATGCCAACCATCGAGACGATTCGCAAGCTGGTTCAGAGCAACCTGGGGGTCGCGTTCCTGCCGCGGATGTGCGTGGAGCAGGAGATTGAACAGAAGATCCTGTGCGAGGTGCACGTCAAGGAAATGCATCTGGAGCGGAAGATCCGGCTGGTCTATCCGACCCACCGCGCGCTCAGCCACGCCGCGCAGGCGTTCTTGGAACTGGTGGGATGACGGGCTAAGAGCGCACGCCACCCACTATTTGGCGAGACCCGGCCCGGTATGCTAAGAATCGGAACCCGATGACCGAGCTCCTAACCTCGATCGCCGCGAAGAAACTCCGGCTCGACGAACTACGCCCCCTCTCGCCCGCGGCGCTCACCGCACTCGAGCATTACTACGATATCGAGCTTACCTACACCTCGAACGCGATTGAGGGCAACACGCTAAGCCCCGTTGAAACCACGCTTGTGATTGAGAAAGGGATTACGGTCAGCGGCAAACCCCTCAAGGATCACCTTGAGGCACTCGACCACTACGACGCGATACGGTACGTGCGAGAACTGGCCCGCCAGAACACACCGTTCACGGAAGGCGCCGTGCGCGATTTGCACAAGCTCGTAATGCAACGAACCGCACCGGAGATCGCCGGGCAATATGCCGGCTTGCCTCGGTATGTACGCACTGAGAGCGGTCGCTACAGTTTTCCGCCACCGTCAGAGGTTCCAGGCCTCATGGGTGATTTCGCCGCATGGCTTGTGCTTGCCCCGATCACGCCGCAGGCTGCTTTCGACGCGCACCGCCGCCTTGTCGATATCCATCCGTTTAACGACGGTAATGGACGCACTGCACGGATTCTGATGAACCTTGTTCTTCTTCGCAGCGGTTATCCGCCAGTCGCCATACGCCCGGAAGACCGGCTGGAATATATCCGGAGCCTGCAGCAGGAGCAGGCGGGACAAGGCGCGGAGAATTTTTACGCGCTCCTCCACCGGCGGCTGAATGAAACACTGGACGAATATTTGAGTGTGTTACAAGAGGGACGGCCCGCGGAAACCGGACACCATAGACCCACCGGCTCTGAGCCAAAATCCTGACATCCGGGCTACTCGAGCGGTTCCAGCTTCACGATCGACGCCCCGTGATTGCTGCCCACCCAGAACGAGACCGGCGTTGTGGAGTTGTCCACAAAGACGCGGCGGATGTTCGTGGGCCGCGGCAGCAGATACTCGGTCATTTCGCCGGTCTTGGGGTTGAGCCGCAGCACCCGGTCATTGGACATCGATCCCGTCCAGGCATTGCCGTTCCTGTCGAGGGTGACATCGTATGGCGCTGAATACGGCGAGGGCGCTTCCCATTCGGTAAACTGCTCCGTCTTAGTATCGAACAGCGCGATGCGATTGCCGCGGTATTCCCCGATCCAGAGGCGGTCCTGCGAGTCCATTTGCGCACGCCGGGGCGCTGAACGCCGCGTCGGGGTCGGGTAAAGAGAGATCTTGCCGGTCTTCGCGTCAATGCGGCCGATGTGTTCGTTGGCGAAATCGGTGAAGTACAAGTTATTGTGCGAATCGGGAATCACGTCGTAGATGTTGTGCGCCTCGCCTTCCTTGGCCCCTTTAAATGGCTCGAAAGTCTCCACGTTGCCTGTGGCCAGGTCCACGCGATGGATGATGGCGAACCCGTTATTCTGCGTCCACACCTTGCCATCCACCGCGCTGCGCTCCGGGCTCACCATGTTGATCTGCGTCATCGGCTTGTTGAACTCCGGCGGAACGCTCCAGCTTTGAAAGCTTTCCGTCTTGCGATCAAACTTCGCGATGCCGCCCTGGAACATCATGCCGAGCCACGGGTTCTCCTGCTGGTCCAAACGTAGCGCGAGCGCCCCGGTCGGCGAGCCTGGTTTCAACTCGGGCACGTCATACTCGGTCACCTTGCCGGTCTGGGGATCGAGTTTTCCCAGCCTCTGCTCGCCGAAATTGGAAAACCAGACCAGGCCTTGCGAATCGACCACGGCATCGTGCGGCTCGATCGTCTTCCGCGGCAGATCGTATTCCGTGAAAATCGCCTGCGTAGCCTTGCCTTTCGGACGCGGCAAGGTCTTCAGGTCGTAAGCCCACACCGGACCGGAGCTGAGATTGATCGAGCTGAGGAAGGCAGCCTGCTGCTGGCGCGCGCGGTCACGCGCTTCCCCGTGGACCTCCATCACGCGGTCGGCGAGCCGTTTCTGCGGGTGCAGCGGGAACGCCTGATTGGCATAATTCCCCATCCGTTCGAGCACCTTCTGAAACTCCGCGCTATCGTGATGCGATCGCACGATGAGCTGCAGCGTATGGCAATTGACGCAATTCAGCAGCGAACTCTTCTGGTCTTCCGTCCCCCGCGCGCTCATGATCCACTCGCCATTGCTCAATTGAGAGGCAAGATCTTTGGCGCGGTGAAGTTTCAAATCCGCCGCCGCGGTCTTCGTTTGCGCAATTTCCAGCGGCCCGGGATCTTCGAGGTCATAACCCACAGCCCGGATGCGCAGCGTGTACTGGCCCGGTTCCAGCCGGCTGCGCGGGAATCGGTAGCGCCCGTCCTGGTCCGTAACCACGGTAGTGGTTATAGTGGAACCCACCTTCTTCGCGCTCACCAGCACGCCTTCCATAGCACCTTCCTCCTGAGAGGTCACAAGGCCCGTGAGGGCAACTGGTGCGGATGTTTGTCCATGGGCGAAGAATACCGCAAGACAACCAACAGCAATCGGCAACAGGCTTTGGATACGCATCAAATTCTCCGATATGGGCACAATCCTATAATGAATCGGCCCCGTTCGCCAGCAGCCGCCGTCGAGTATAGTGTGAGGAGACATGAGAAACCGGGTGTTGGGAGTGGTCGCGTTGCTGTGCTGGGGATCGGCGCCTGCGGCCGCGCAATGGTTCACCTATCCGCGGAAAGACACGCCCCGCACTGCCGATGGCAAACCAAACCTCAGTGCCCCGGCGCCTAAAACCGCCGATGGCAAACCGGACCTGGCAGGCATCTGGTTAGGTGACCAATGGAATCCCGCGGGCCGCCGCCGCCCGCCACAAAACAGTACGCGGCCAGAACCCCCGCCGATGTTGCCCGCGGCCGAGAAAGTGTTCGCCGAGCGGCGCGCCAACATGGGCCGCGACAATCCGGAAGCCCGCTGCATGCCGCAAGGCATTCCCTACGCCAGCATGCTCCCATATCCGTTCGAGATTCTCAACGCCCCCGGCAAGATGGTGATGCTATACGAAATGTATTCGCTGCGGAGGCAGATCTTCACGGACGGCCGTGAGCTTCCGAAAGAGTTTGCCAGCCCGAGCTGGATGGGATATTCCGTCGGCAAGTGGGAAGGCGACGAATTCGTAGTGGACACTGCCGGCTTCAACGACCTGGTGTGGAATATCGATATCGCAGGCCACCCGCACTCATCCGAAATGCACGTCATCGAGCGCTTTCACCGCATCGATTTCGGGCATATGGATATCAACGTGACCATCAACGACCCGAAGACTTATGCCAAGCTCTGGGTGATGCCCACAACGCGCTACACACTGCTCCCCGACACCGACCTACTGGAGTTCGTCTGCGAGAAGAATCTCGACCCCGAACACATGGTGGGGAAATAGGGGGCGGAGCCCCGTGGTCTGCCGCACAAATGTGCAGGCGCCCTTCCAGCCTTGCCGGCAGGCAAGGCCGTACAGCGCCGCCGAGTCCCGTTCGCGGATCTCGCCTTTACTTCCTCGTAAGATGATGGGAAAGTCCGCGAGAGTGGGCGGGAAACTGGCGAAGGTTCCACCCTCTCCGGCCAGAGTGCGCAGATTGCGACAGGCGGCCGGGGCGCCCAACGCGCATCCTTTGCGGAACGGAACCGCGGCGCCCGACGGATCGAGCCGCCGGAGATCTTCACCCGAGCGCGTAAGGGCGACGTGCAGGAGGCCGGCTTCGTTGCATGCCCACGCGGATCCTCGATCACACGCTCCCAATTCCAGGTCGGCAAGATACGGGCAGGCGTAAGAGCGCCCGTTCTGACACGCCTGACGCCAAAACGGCAGCCACTGGCCCGGATGATCATCTCCCACCGCTTGCGTTGCGTTCATGACCGTAAACACAATCGCCCAAACACACAGGTACACCAAACGGCGACCCATCGGCGCCAGGGAGCGGCCCAGCGCGGCGCGATCGATCGCTTTGACCAGCAGGTTCAATACAGGAACGGGCAAAAGCTTATCGTAAAAGGTGGGCATCCCCGCGCTTCCCAACAATTGATACAACAGAACGGTGCTCAAGCCGTACAGTGCGCCGTACACGATGCGCCCCGATTCGGTGCGAGGCGAAGTGGACGGATCGGTAAACAGCAGATGCATCCCCAGGAAGACAGCAATGGGAATGTACGAATCATAGAAAAAATAGATCCCGGTTACGGCGAAATAGATGCGCCCGAAGGCGTACGCTGCCAGCACGGCGGACATGGTCATCGAAGTCACGCCGAAGAGCAGTTGTCCGGGCAGGCTGATCAGGAACAGCATCAGGTACATGTGGGGCGGATAGAACTGGGTGGTGGCGATTTCCTGCCCCCAGGTGATGTCCGATCTGCCAGTGGCCAGCAGGATGACCGAAAACACCGCGAGCGGAAATGAAGAGGGATTGAATATGTGTACGCGGCGCCCCTCCTTTTCCCAGCGGATCAGTTCCTTGGCAGCCAGCCCCAGAGCCACCATGAGGAACTGGAGGTAGAACCAGCCAGGCTTGAACCAGAGGAACAGATTGATGCTGAAGACCACGGGAAACGGAGCGAAGCCGAGCGCATAGCGGCGCCGGCGCGTCCAGCCGAGCAGGATGTCGAAGGCATAGGCGAACAACAGTTGGGCAAGGAAGAAGGGGGTCGAAGCGTATACCTCCGGCCAGTACCAACCCCAATACAGGAAGACGGCTCCCTGGGCGCAGGCTTGCACGTAGTGCTGCTTCTTCGGGACTATTTCCAGGGCGAGCGTTTGCCGCCGGCATACTGCCCAAGCCAATAGCCCGGCATGCCACCCGAACAGAACCGCCGCGGCGCCCAGAAAAGCCACCCGAACGCTCATGTTCTGCCAGACCGGAGGCAGCAAAGCGAGGCCGGCAAGAGCGAAGGCTAACGCAAACGGCAGGAGGAGCGCCGGTCGCCCATGAAGTGAGGATGCCCGCGGCTGGCAGATCGCCTCAGGGGCCCCTGCGGATGGTCCAGGCATTGCTCGTCAGTTGCCGCCGTTGCCGGTGTCAAAGAGTATATATCACGGCCGGCCGAATGCGAGCAGGTCATGCCCAAATAAACAAAGCGGACAGCCCTGAAGAGCTGTCCGCGGTAAGAAGAGGAGTTCCGTCTGCTTGGTTTAAGCCCGGCCCAGCCGCTTGCGCAGCAGCAAAGCCGTAATAACCAGACCCGAACCCAAGGTAATCAAAGAATCCGGCTCCGGCACATTGCCGCCGCCCGGCCCGCCGCCGCCGCCCGGCACGGTGTTGATCACGGCCGAAACGCCGGCGCTGCTCATGGTGCCGGTGGTTCCGCCCTGGACGATGATGTTCTTGGTGATCGCAACCGACGTCACCGGCGCGAAGGTGATACTGTCGAAAGACTGTACCCCCGCCGCATTATCGAAAACGTTCAGGGTCCCGACCGGGCCGCTGCATTTGCCTCCAGGCGATAGAGATCCTTCGCAAACGCTCTCGGCCACCTGAACACTCCCATCGCCCGATTGCCCGAAGCCTTCCATCGCCAGCGCTTCTCCTGTGATGGCTGTGCCGGTAATGATGAACGAAATCAGCGCGTCGAGGGACAGGCCGGCGCCAGCGCCAAATGGGCCGATAAACATCAATCCGGGACCTGAAGGATCGTTGATCACCTGAACCTGAACGTCGCTCGCGCTGGGCAACGGTTGTTGCGAGCCGCTGGAAGAGAAGCTGAACATCGAAAACGTTACGCCGTCAATGGCACAGCCGCTGGCGAGCGATTCATAACTCGCCAATGTGCCGTTTACGCATGCTGGGGCCGCCCTAGCCGCCGTCGTTAGTAGCAACAGAGGGCACGTTAACAACAGTACGAATTTCCTCATCTGTCATCTCCGATACTGGAGCTCTGCGCTCCGGACTTAATTTTGGGAAAGTAAGCATTGCTACCGACGTGGCGGAGATCGGTCAGCCAGACCCGCGTGGTCTTTGAGCGGCGCTCGGGTCGGTTCCCGCCGTTGCCCTATCCTCCACTCAAGTCACTGCGTCGAGTGTAACGTGAGCCCCCTAGTGAGTCAATGCGATCGCTCACCACCGCTGTAAGTGGTATTACGGGAACTTAGGCACTATCTGATGCGATCATACTGTTCGAATTCGAGCGCCACAAAACCAGGAAATGTATCCTCACTCCAAAAGAAGAGACTGGTAAGAACCGTCGCGTCGAGTTGTTGCTCGACGGCTCCACTAGCGAAGCTCGGCCGGGTTGTAGACGCGCCGGTCGGCGCCAAAGGCATGGTAGGGCGTATCGTCCGCGGTACTGTCGAAGCAATCTGTCAAATCGGCGGCTGCATGATCGAAGAGAGTGTGCGGCGGCACGCGAAGCAGCGCGAGAATAGTTTTGATTAGCCCGGGAAAACTGGCGTTTGTGTGTGAGACATGACTTCTCTTGACCCAGGGGCCAGCCAATAACAGAAGTGTTCGGGTGGCATCAATGTGATCTGTTCCACGTTGTACGGACGCTTCAGTAACAAATACGACGGTCTCTTGCCACCACTTCGTCTGCGATAAGTACTCGACGATACGGCCGAGCGCTTCGTCGTTATCGGCTATAAAAGACTCTGCGTAGGGATACAGAGGTCGCCGGGCGTCGGCGGGCTTTCCATTGGGCAGAGTCAGATAGACAAAACCAGGTAAGTCGAGGCCGCCTTCCAAGTAGCGGTGCTGGATCTCATCGATGAACTGTGCCGCGCGTCCTGTGTCGGAGACATCTGAGTTCAGTCCTGGATAAGTACGCGAAGTAACATTATAGGGAGGATCCAGCATAGGCAAATTGGTGAGGAATGGACCGTTTGTGCCGCTCCCGAAATTCGCAATGGTTATGCCATGGGCGACTAAGTGATGCCACAGAGTTCCGCTTTGCCCGACATCTTCGGGGCTCAGAGAGGGATTGGAGCCTCCGCCGCTTGTAGCGGAACGCGCCAAAGACTCTCGCCAGGCGTTCGGGTAGACACCGGCGAGCCACAGATACCCGAGGCCGATATTGGAGTCGGAATAGAAATTGTCGCTAAACGCCCAGCGGCGGGCAATGGCATGGTGATTGGGCGTTAAATCCACGCCGTGGAGGCTCAAAATGTCGCCACGCCCGCTCGCGGAACCCGCACTGCCGAAGTGTGCAAGTTGCGGCGCCGCCATTACCGGACTGTTGGCCACCGTCGTAAGGTCTCCCAGCACTTCATCGAAAGACAGGCCGGCCTTCGCGATGAGAACCACGTGGCGAATGGGCGGAAGGGGAGGGGCAACCCGCGGACGTTGTTCGAACCCGCACGATTGCATCACCAGTTTTGTCAGACCGGGCAGTTGCTCCGCGGAAGGGAGAGGATAAATGGAGACGGAGCCCGGCTCAGGCGTGCTGGAAATCGTGCTCGGGATGTTCGAATCGGATCTTGCCGAAGGCCGGGAGCCATTGCCGCGCAGATTGGCAACGAAGACAGTTCCTCGATCCACCACCAGGCGCGTGGGGAACCACCCGGCGGGAATATGCCCAAGCACGTGCGCGGTGCGGGTGTCGATCACACCAACGGCATTGATTCCGGCTTCTGCGGCGAGAAGCCATCCTGTCTTTGGATCGTAGGCCAAGCCGATGGGGAGAATACCGCGCTGTTGCTCCATGCCGGGAATGCGGAGGGGTATCTCCAGTTCCGCGTGATTGTTCCCCACGTCAATGACAGTAACCGAATCACCGCCAGCATTCGCGACATAAACGTTACTTGCAGTGGCGATAATGCCGGATGGGCTGCTGCCGAATCCGTTTTGCAAGCCGGATGAGGCGCCCGTGCGGACAAAAGTCTCCAGCTTCGGAGCTGATGGGTCGGATACATTAATGACAGCGACGGAGTTCGATTCCGGCACAGTGGGATCGCCGATCGGGGGTATCTGCACGACACTCTGTCCGGCCGGCGCCTCTGTACCAGTCAACGCCTCTGCACTGGGAAAGCCAAAAGGTGGAAACGATAACGGAATCGGGAGCGGCCGGTATCGAAACATACCGGCGTTGGCAACATAGAGTCTTCGACGATCCGGAGAAAGCGTCATCGCCATGGGCAGACGGCCGGCCGTCGCCGAGGCCAGGACTTTGCGCGAGCGCACATCGATTACGGCAATTCGAAAATTGGCCTGGTCGGCGACATAGAGCACGTTTTGTGTTCCATCCCAGACGAGATCGCCGCTGAAGCTATTACGGTAGCCGGCGACGTTCAGATCGAATACACGCCGGCGTTCACCGCTGCTCAAATCGATAAGAGCCACGCGGCCTGATGTACCTTCGGAGACAAATACGGCGTGCTCGCTCGAGAATGCAACACCCAAAGAGACACTACGCCACAGACTTGTGTCGGACGAGTCCTTTTGGTCTGTCGCGGCGGAAAGATGCCGCGTCTCCCATTTTTTCAGGTGTTCGAGGACAGTTAGAGAAGGTGTGCCGGGGCCGAGGTTTGCGGTAACGACGGTGCTCCCGGAGCCGCTGACAGCTAACCCGAACGGCCCCGCGCCGGTGTCATACTGCTCACCGGCCGGAGCGATGACGCGTCCTCCGGGTAGCACTGCGGCGCCCGCTCTTCGTGACGGAGGACGGTTCCCGGCTGGTGGCCAATACTGCTGCGCGTAAGCGGTTACGCAGAGTGCCAGCACCCACACCAACCGCCCATAGAACGCCACCCTCTTATGATAGTCGGGGACCCGACCGGGCATTCTCTTCCCGGATCTGATAAACTTTTTTCCAGATGGTGACGTTTTTGACTGGTGAATCGCACATCCGCGAGACGCGTGAAAAGCGCCACTATGTCCTGTTGATGCACCGTTTAGATAAGGCGTTGCAGTACGTCTGAAACGGGCGTATCATTTGGCACGTGAAATGCTTCACCGGGATTCCGGACGTGAGACGGATGACGCACATTATTCCGCTCTTGGTTTTCTCGCTAACGGTCTCCTGCGCCACGCAGATTTTCGCACAGTCCAAGCAGCCGAAAGACCGCCCCAAGGCTGAACGTAACACCAGTGCCGCCCTTACAGGCTGTATAGACGAGCAGGAGGGACGGTACGTACTGCTGGATGATCGAACTATGAATGCGGTGGCCGATCTGGATGCAGACGGCGTCCCTACGGAGGCGATGTTTGCCAGACATGTCGGTCACAAAGTAACCGTGCGGGGCAGTTCCACCCCTGGTGGGACTCGGCCTGTGTTCAAGGTACGAGAGATTACGACGGTTAGCGATATGTGCGCCACCGGAGCACCCCAGTAAACGAACCATTTTAAAGGAGGAGGAATATGGGAACCAGTCCTATCGCAGTTGCGCCGCAGAAACCCTTGGAAGATCCTCTCGCGCATTTGCCGTGCTCCAGTATCGTGGAGTATCGCAAAGGCCAAATGATTTACAACCAGGACCAGCCTTCCACGGCGATTTACCTTGTGATCGACGGAAAAGTGAAGGTGTCTCGCCTCGCCGACGACGGCCACCAAGTGGTAGTCGATATCTATCAACCGGATGAATTTTTCGGCGAATCCGCGTTCCTCAATCTTCCGCACCGGTCGGAACAGGCCACCGCTTTGGAAAATACCAAGTTGATGACTTGGACCACTTCCGAAATCGAAGACATTATTTTGAAACGGCCGCGCCTGGCAGTAGCCTTGTTGCAGATTCTGGTGCAGCGGACGATTGACTTTACGCACCGAATCGAAAGCTTCTCGGTCGACAACATTGCGCGGCGCCTGGCGCGCTCCCTGATCCGGTTTTCCGAACGCCTGGGTAGTCCGGAAGACGATGGATCGATCCGCATGGTCCCTTTCACTCACGAACTGCTTTCGCAATACGTGGGGACATCGCGCGAGATCGTGACGCATTACATGAATCAGTTCCGGCGGCAGGGTTACCTGCGATATTCGCGGAAGGGGATCATCCTCTATCGCGACGCCTTCCGCGACTGGCTGCGCCAGAACGCATGATCCATCCGGAACGCGCGCCTAAAACCTGGTTTGCGCCGTAGTGGCCGTCCCGGCGGAATTCGTGATTTCCGCCGTAAAGGAGGCGACCGCCGACGCATCACCGCTGACTGGAAACTGGGCGCGCAAGACGAAACTTCCCCCCACATCTGACTCCCGAAAGAATCTGGCGAAAGCCTCCGTGGCGTCCGTCCGGAGCGTCCCTGGCGTGACGGGATTCCCGCCGACATCGAAGAATGTGAAGGACAGCCCGCCGGCGGTACGGGTGTTGTCATATCCGGTGATCCGGATTTCGATACCCGCTGCGTTTCTGGCGGCCGTTGCGGCGCTCAGACCGGCGATGGACGGCGCAATGATGATCGATTGCTGATCGCTGGCTTCGGCCAGTCGTGCGGTAACGATAAGGGTTCCCGCCGTGGTCCCCGTCTGAAACAGCGAAGCGCTTTGCCCCCCGAAACGGCCGAGAAGATCGCCCGGTTCCACTGTGAACGTCGCGGTGCGTCCTCCGGAAGCCAAGGCGATAGTTGGGTCCGCCGCGCCAGCCGCCGGCCGAAAATCCAGCGTCAGACTGCCCGTAGCGCGGCTGCGGGCCGGAGCATCCAAAGCGACAGTGATCGAGCCCTGCTGAGCACTGGAGGTTTGCGGTAAATCAATCCGCACCTGCGGTTTGGGTAGCGATGGAAGAATGCCCGAACCAGTCAAAGCATAGTTGCGGGTGCTGACGTTCAAGCTGCCGCTGCGGCCACCCGCTGCGGAAGGCGTGAACCGGACGTCGAAACCACTGGCTTCCCCCGCCCGCAACAACTGCCCGGCTGGCAAGGAGCCGCTCAACGAGAAGTCCCCGCCGCCAACCCCGACAGAGGGAATCGCCAAGGGCTGGGACGTGCGATTCTCCAACGCGAAGTGCAGCAGGCTGCTCTGGCCGAGTTCGACGTTGCCGAATTCTACCAGCGCGCTTCCCAGCACCAGCTTTCCCGCAGCCGTTTCCACTGTACACGTAAGACTCGGGGCGACGGCGATGGTGAGCAGCGCGGAAACTCCATCCGCTTGCAGGACCGCGCTGTAGCTGCCCGGATCGCTGGCGCGGAAGTTTATGGAGAAATCGACTGTGCCTTGCGCATTTAGGGTGAGTGGCAAGGACGGCGCGGATGCAAGGCTGAACCCGGATCCGGAAACCGTCAGCAGCGTGAGGGTTGCAGAATCGTTTCTGCCATTGCGCAACCGGAATCGGGAAGTTGCGAGGTCGCCACCAGCAACCGCACCCAGATCGTATCTGCCCGTCACCGGTTGCTCTACGCTTCCCGCTACGGCCGTGAGGGTAAACTGAGCGCGTACCGGGGCCACAAGTCCCAGCGACAGCAGCAACCCACAACACCACCGGCTGTTCATGGCTTGCCCACCGTGATGCTCGGAGCGCCGATTGTAAGGGTAAGGGCTGGGGCCGCGGCCGGCGCGGCGGTGTTCTTCGGCCTCAGCGCAAAAACGCCTGCGGCGGCCCCACCGCCAGCCATGGCCACTGCCGCTGCAATCCACTTCCCGCGGCTATGTGACGCGCTCCGCACCGCCACACCCTGCGGTTTAGCCGCTCCGCTGCCGGCCTCCGCGATGTATTGGAAGGACATCGTGCCGGCTCGTGCCTGTTCCTTGGAGGCGATCACGCGAATCTGAAACCGGCCTGGCATGCGGTTCAGTTGCATGCTGCGCAGGCTGGCCCGGCCGCGCTCGTCGGTGGTCGATACATCTGTGCGAAGCCCGTTGAGAAAAGTGCCCCCGGGGCCATCGTCGGGCAAATGGAAGCTGACTGCCGCTCCCGCTACGGGCCGGCCCGTTTCATCCGTAACGACGACCGCAAGCGGCCGTACCAGGCGCGCGCCGGGCGCATGGACTCCGCCTTCACCCTCTACAATTTGTATCTGGAGAATTGCGACTTGAGCCGTAGCCGCGCGGGTAAGCACTACCACCAGTGCCGCCGCCCCCCAATACCCCTTCCATACCTGCATCGCCGCAGACGTCCCGGACGACCAGACAGTGTCTCGACCGAAGGCAATTTCTCAAATTCTTGTCGGGCCCATTGCCCGGTGCGCCGGACCGCTTTTGCGTACAATAGAAGTTCTCATGAGCGCCGACACGACGGCTGCCGGATTTCCGGCATTGTTCGTAGCCAATCCTCACTTCTCCGACTCCGTAAACCGTAACATCATCGGATCTGAAATCGAGGGCGGCGTGCATCTCGGCGATCTGGCGCCCGGCTCGGTGCTTTCCCTGCGCACCATGAACCACGTCTACCGTGTGGTAGTGCTGGGCCCCGAAACCGTGCTTATTTCCGGTCACCCGGAATTGTGCCCCGAACCGGCCGAAGTTCGGATCTTGGGCTCGACCTGGGGCGGTTCCATGCTCAAAACCCGCTACCTCGGCTTCGGCATGCATCTCGAATTTGAGCATCCCGTGCACCGCACCATCCTCACTTCGCGGATCGTAGATATTCGCACACAAGCGTAAGCTAACCAAAGATAATCGGGGATTAGCGGGCGCCCCTGGGCTGTTATACTTTTCCATTCCGGTCGCGACCATGAAGCGGGTGCTTCTCATTGTCGTTTCGTGTTCTTTGCTGGCGGCGAACGATCTGGAACAAGGCCTGGCCAGTTGGTACGGCGAATCGTTTCACGGACAGCGGGCAGCTAGCGGCGAAATCTACGACATGCAGCAGATGACCGCGGCTCATCGCACGCTTCCGTTCGGCACCAGCGTCCGCGTGCGGCGGCTCGACAGCGGAGCCAGCGTCGTCGTCCGCATCAATGACCGCGGTCCGGAACCGGAATCGAGGATTATCGACCTCTCGCGCGCGGCCGCCCAGGAACTGGGTATCGTTACACCCGGCGTGGTGCCGGTCGCTCTGGAAGTGGTGAAGGCGCCTTCTGCCAATTCCAAGGCGCTCTACGCGGTGCAGGTCGGCACGTTCCGCAACTTCGATAACGCCCGCCGGACGCGCGTCCTTATCTCCCAGAACTATAGCGCGCGCATCGTCACCCATCATGGAGAAACCGATTTGTGGAGCGTCCTCGCCGGGGAATGCCCCACGCGCCTCGAAGCCGAGTCGTTAGCGGGCGAGATTCGCGCGCACGTCGCCGGCATGCGGGACGCTTATGTCGTCCGCATCGAGACCGGGGCTTCGATCGACGCGGATTGACGCGGCGCCAACGCGCGGAACAACAGCTCCAGCGCGGCTTTCTGAAGAACCAGGGCTGCCGCGAAGCTGCCCGCCAACGTCACCGTAATCACCATTGCTTCCATGCCATATAACGCGTAATTCCACGGCTGCGGAGCTCACGGCTGGCGGCATTCCCGGGTGAGCCCTCCGCGCCGCCGCTTGCGCGTTACTTCATGAGTCGCACCGGGACGTTTCACCCGGACGGCAAGATCCCTTGAACAGGAGAAACTTATGAATCGACTGACTCTCAATTTGGTAGCGCTGGCCACGCTTGCCATCCCCTCGCTCGTGGCCCAGGAGGCCAGCGAGCGTTTCTACCAGGCCATCCGCCAGAACAACCTCACCGAACTGACCTCTCTTCTCAAGAGCGGCAGCGTCAATCAAAAGGACGCTCGGGGCGGCACTCCTTTGCTTTATGCCGCAGCCATCGGCAGCCTCGATGCGGTCCATCTGCTCTGTGTCAATGGCGCAGATGTCAACGCCGCCAACGATTTTGGCGCCACGCCGCTGATGCTGGCTATCGGCGAGCCGGAGAAGGCCGCTTTTCTCATCGGGCGTGGCGCCGACATCAATGCGCGCTCGAAAATGGGACGCACGCCGTTGCTGCTGGCCGCCGCCACTGACGGCGTTTCCCAAACTGTGAAACTGCTGCTGGACCGCGGCGCGACCCTCGACATTCGCGACAACCGGCAGGTCACGCCGCTGCTGGCCGCGGCCTATGCGAACGACTTTGCAACCTTGCGCCTGCTGCTGGAGCGCGGCGCGCACGTCAATGACAAGGATGCGGACGGCTACACACCGCTGATGTACGCCTCCGTGAACGGCAATCTTCCCGCGGTGCGCCTTCTGCTGGCGCGTGGCGCGGACGTGAATGCGGTCACTGCGGCGCAGGCCAACGGAACCGTCAAAAACGGTCCCATCGCGCTGGGTAATCTGACCCCGCTGATGTTGGCGGCTGCCTATGGCGGACCGGCGATGCTCGATGCGTTGCTCGATGCCGGCGCCAATATGGACGCCCAGGATATCCGCGGCATGACTCCATTGATGCTGGCTGTAGCCAGCGATCACGCTGATTCCCGATCCGTGCGCCTGCTGGTCAAGCGCGGCGCCGATCTCACCATTCGCGATTGCAGGGGCCTCACGGCGCGCGCTTGGGCGGCCAAATACAACTCCGCCGCCATCATGCAGGAACTGGGCATGGAGTTCACACGAGTCTCCGGCAAAGAAACGCTTTCACAGATCGCCGCTACTCCACTGCCCGGTGCCCAGGCAGCCGCCGCAAAGGCCGTCAACCTCCTGCAACGCACTTCGGAAACCTTCTTCCGCGAAGGCGGCTGCATGGGATGCCACGCGCAAAACCTTACTGCAATGGCGGTGCAGGCAGCCGTTGCCAACCATGTGCCCGCCGACCTGGCAGGCCAGCCTGAGGAACTCAAGGCAGCGCGCCTGCAACTCGGCTCGCTCGAGCAGCCTCTGCTCCAGCGTATGGACCCGCCTACCGCTGAGATCCTGAGCTTTGCCCTTCTCCAGATGGCCGCCGGCGGCGCGCCTGCCGATCGCGGTACGGATGCCATCGTCTACAATCTCGCCGCGCAACAGCGCCAGGCCGGTAATTGGCACATGGGAATTGCCCGCCCGCCGATGGGCGATGGAGATTTCACCCGCACCGCCGTGACAGTTCGCGCGCTCCAGGTTTACGGACCACCGGCCCGCAAAGCCGATTTGCAGAAGAAGATCGACCGCGCCGCTGCCTGGCTGGCCTCCGGCACCGCCCGCACCACTGAGGACCAGACCATGCAGTTGCTGGGCCTGCATTGGGCCGGCGCCGATCGTCAAACCCGCCAGGAAGGTATTCGCAAGCTGCAGCGCCAGCAGCGCGAAGACGGCGGATGGGCCCAAAATGCCGACCTGGCGAGCGATGCCTATGCTACCGGCCAAGTCCTATATACGCTGCACGAACTGGGCGTGCCCGCCAGCGATCCGGCGTATCGCCGCGGCGTTGCTTACTTGTTGCGCACGCAACAGGAAGATGGCTCCTGGCACGTCCGGAGCCGCGCCGCTCGCATCCAACCCTATTTCGAAAGCGGCTTCCCCTATGGCCACGATCAGTGGATCTCCTCCGCGGCTACGGCCTGGGCCTCCATGGCCCTGAGTTTCGCCGCCAGCCTCTGACCTGCTTCCCCGCACCGCCGATGTCCGACCATCGGCGGTGCGAAACAAAAAGCGACGATCAGTTATCCAGCCAGCCCGTCCTTCTTCTTCAGGACCTGCCGCAGAAACCACTCATGCTTTTCATGGATCTGAACGGTTTTGGAGAACAGGTCCACGGTTCCGGGATCGTCGTTTTCGTCGGCGATTCGGGCCCCTTCCCGCATGCCCTTGATCACGATCATCAGATTCGCGTCGGCCTCCTCGATCATCTCGCGCATCGATTGTTCGGCTCCGGCGGAATGGATTTTCGCCGATTCCTGCATTTGCTTTAATTGCACGTTTTCGATATTCGGCCCGATCATCCGAATCCGTTCAGCGAAGTCGTCGATGGTTTCGAGGACTTCCTTCGCGAATTCGTCAAACATCAAATGCAAGTCGCGAAATAAAGGGCCGAAAGTCTGCCAATGGTAATGCTTGTAGTTGGCGTACAGAACGAAACCGTTGGCCACCTCTCGTTGAAGGTGTTGTACCACCGGATGATCTTGACGGTTTTCCTGCGAGATTTCGCTCGCCACACCGCGGGTAGCAGGCATAGTTCCTCCGTCTTGAACAAAGCAATTCTCAAGCCAGGGTGCCGATTCTCAACCTGGTGTGGGGCCGGGCAATTCTGCCCGCGGACCCGCTTTCAGCGGGCCCAACCGCCTGGAAGGCGGCTGCAGCCACGATTGCCAGCCACTTGAAACTTCGGACGCACTGCGCCAAAGACCCCTTGACAAGGGAAACAAACGAGCGTACGCTCCACTTATCCGCGCAGGAGTATTGCGCGCTTTAAAGGGATTTCTTTATTCCCTAACGTCATCGCCAGGGGATGTGCGATGAGAATTACCACCGGCCACACGATCTGTAGCGCGGATGCGCTGGGGAGCGCGCTGCGCCATTTTACAAACATCAAAAACGGACTGACCGGATAGGGGTCGTAACTAGTAGCTACACGCCATAGTATTCGTTTGTAACAGCCGTAGTCCGCGTGCGAACGCGGGTCCGGCTCGGTCCGAAAACAGAAGGGGGAACTATGGTCGGCAACAGAAGGAGTGGTGCGCGTGCGCTGCCATTGTGGATGCTGGCATTCGTCGCATGTGGCTTACTCAGCGGTAACTTATCATTTGCTCAGACATTTACCGGGACAATCACCGGCGTGGTGAGAGACGCGACAGGAGCCATCTTACCGAGCGCGGCGATTACCGCTAGACATACCGAGAGCGGGCTCACACGCGCGGCGCTGAGCGACACGGATGGCAGTTACAATCTGCCCTCGCTGCCCGTCGGCGCCTATGAGATTACCGTGGTGAAAGAAGGATTCCGGCGGGAGGTAAGGCGTGGAATCGATTTGGCGGTAGGTCAGCAAGCGGCGGTAGATTTGACGCTACAGGTGGGAAATCTGGAGCAGCAGGTGACCGTCGTTGGTGAAGCTCCTTTGGTGAACACGACTTTAAGCTCCACTTCCGGACTGGTCAACGAGCAACAGGTTAAGGATTTGCCGCTAAATGGGCGCAGCTTCGATCAGCTCATCACGCTGAATGTAGGCACATCCAACAACAGTTCGAATACGCTCAACAACGCTTCCTGGAACGGGTTCTCCGTCGCCGGCAAACGGCCCGAAACCAACCGGTTTCTGATCAATGGGATCGATTGGATCGGTGGGAACGCCACCGGGCAATACATCACCCCCTATGGAGCCAGTGGGCAGTTACTCGGAGTGGAAGCGGTGCGGGAATTCAATCTTGTCTCGAATACTTACGGCGCCGAATATGGAAAGCGGGCGGGGGGCACCGTGAACATCGTGACCGCCTCCGGGACCAACCAGTTGCACGGAGACGTGTTCGAATATCTGCGCAATAGCGCCTTTGACGCACGGAACTTCTTCGACGCAAGCATCGGCACGCCTCCTTTCAAACGCCATCAATTCGGCGGAATCCTGGGAGGCCCGATCAAGAAGGATAAGATGTTCCTGTTCGGAAATTACGAAGAGTTCCGACAGGAGTTGGCGCGCAGCAGTGTGGCGGTTGTCCCTGGTGCGAACGCCCGTAAGGGTCTTATGCCGAACGGTTCGCCCGTCCTCAATCTGAAGACGGCGATGTTACCCTATGCCAATGCTTTCTGGCCCGCGCCCAGCACTCCCGATGCAGCGGATGGAACCGCTGTCGCGTTCTCGAATCCCGCGGAGCACCGGCGGGAGCATTTTGGACTGACGCGCTTCGACTACACGGTCTCCAGCAAGGATTCCTTCTCAGCCAACTACACCAATGACAATGGGAATCGCAGCATTCCGTTTGTAGATCCAAATTTTTCCACCAACTCTGAAATCGCCTCCCAGAGCCTGAGTCTGCAGGAAACACATGTCGCCTCACCCAGCCTGGTGAACGTCTTTACCGCAGGTTATGGCCGCGTCTTTGCGACTCTCGTACAGGCGCCAGCCGTGCCCATCCCCTCGAATCTGGTCTTTATGCCCGGCGGCAATCCCGGTTCGATCATTATCGGCGGCGGAGTCATCACTGCCCAACCCTCCACAGTGGCGGCGGCGCCCGGCAACAACCCAAGTGTTGGTGTCAGGAATTACTTCACCTATGCCGATGATGTGCACCTTATCAAAGGTAAGCACTCGTTTAGCGCAGGCGCTTGGGTGCAGCGGATCCAGCAAGATCAGAATGGTGCCGCACAGGGTTCGGCAGGCAACGTTGCCTATCCGACGGTGTTGGCATTTCTTCAGGACAAACCGAGCCAGGCGATCGCGGTCCGCAACCCGGTTCGGCTTGGCTACCGGTCGCTGGAAGCCGCGTGGTATTTGCAGGACGAAATCAAGTTGCGGCGGAATCTCACCTTCCGCATCGGCTTGCGGGACGAGATGACCAACGGCTGGAATGAAGTAGCGAACCGGTGCGCCAACTATTTCTACGACCCCACCTACGGGATCGGCATCAATCCGCACATCGGCGGCTCCTGCCTGGCTCGGAATAACGCCACGGCGCTGTGGCAGCCACGCGTTGGACTGGCCTGGGACCCCACCGGAACAGGGAGCTGGTCGGTCCGGGCCGGCTTTTCCATCGTAAACGATCTGCTGGATAATCTCGGTAACAGAACCTACTCCGCTCCACCGTTTAACGCCCGCGAACAGTTGACCATACCGGCGGATGGCTTCCTTTCTCTGGTTCCGCTGGACGTCAATGCAGCACTCCCGCCCACGTGCAGTCCGGGAATTCCGCAAAGACCCTGCTCGATCTATCAACCCGCCGGAGTTGACCCCAACATGTTCACGCCCACCATTCAGGAATGGAGCTTCACCGTGCAACGGCAGCTCGCCAGGAACTTAGTGCTGGAGGTGGGCTACGCGGGCAGCCAGTCCTACCACACAAATCTCACCATGGATACCAATTCGCCCGCGCCCCAGGTCTGCCAGAACCCGCAAGGATGCCTCAGCGGCGGTGTGCTCGCGGCGAGTTCAGCGCGCATGGTTCCGCAGGGAACCACTTACTTCCCGTCTACGCCTCCCATCGTCGTGAACGGAGTTACACTTACCCAGCGCCCGAACCCGTATGTGTCCAACAATACGCAATGGGTCGATCAGGGCACCGCCAGCTACCACGCGCTCAATGTTTCGCTGCAAAAGCGCGTCAGCCACGGACTTGCCTTCAAGGCCAATTACACTTGGGCGAAGGTGATTGACTTGAATTCGGCCATCTTGGCGCCGTCGGGCGAAAATGAGCCGGCCGATGTTTTCAGTCCCTACAATCTCAAACTGAACCGGGGTCCCGCGTCTTTCAGCCTCAAGCAGACATTTAGCACGAACTTCAGCTACCAGTTGCCGTTCGGCAACGGGCAGCACTTCGGAGGCAGCGCCAGCGGGTGGAAAAACCACTTGATCGGCGGCTGGCAATGGAACGGAATTATCGCGGCTCAAGGTGGCTTCCCTCAAACGCCCGTGATCGGCTTCAATAATTCGGGTACAGGCGACACCAATATCACCGACGTGCCGAATTGGAATCCGAACTTTCACGGACCGGTGATCCTGGGAAATGTGGATCACTGGTTCGACCCCAGCGCCTTTGTGATGCCGACTCCTGGAACCTTCGGGAACGTCTCGCGCGGGTCGATGCGTGGGCCGGGCCTTGTCAATGTCGACACCTCGTTCTTCAAGAGATTCCGAATCAGCGAGCGATTCAATTTGCAGTTCCGGGCGGAGGCCTTTAACCTTCTGAATCACTCCAATTTCTTCTACCCGAATCAGGTCGTTTTTGCCGGTAATAGCGCCAGCTACTCCTATAGCGACACGGCGGGGCAGATTACGGCGGCAGCGACCTCGCGGCAACTTCAGCTCGCGCTAAAGCTGATGTTTTAGTGGATGGGCAAGGTCATGTCTTGCCGGAAACATCACAATCACTATACGTACATAGGCCCTTGACAAGGGCTACAAACGAGCGTACGCTCCACTTATCCGTGTAGAAGTATTTCGCGGCTTATAGGGGATATCTTTATTCCGTAGTTCATCGCCGAGGGGATGCGCGATGAGAATTAATACATACCGCACGATCTGCGACGCTGATGCGCTGGGGAGCGCATCGTGCCATTTTACAAGCATTAAACACATAGCAACCGGGAGCCGTTATAAGCAGTAGACATTCGCCATAGTATTTGTTTGAGGGCAGCCGGACTCCGCGCTGCAACCGTGGTTCCGGCAAGGGGAGTACAACGCAAAGGGGGAACTATGGTCCGCAACAGAGCGAGAGGTGCGCGCGCGCTGCCTCTCTGGATTTTGGGACTCGCCACGTGCAGCCTGCTGGGCGACAGCATAGCTTTCGCTCAAACCTTCACCGCGACAATCACCGGCGTAGTAAGAGACGCGACAGGAGCTGTCCTGCCGGGCGCTGCGATTACCGCCCGGCATACGGAAAGCGGGCTTACGCGGGCGGCGCTCAGTGACGCAGACGGCAGCTACAATCTGCCCTCACTCCCCGTCGGTGCGTATGAGATCACGGTGGAAAAAGTCGGGTTCAAGCTCGAAGTCCGGCGCGGCATTGAATTAGTCGTGGCACAGCATTCCGTAGTGGATCTGACGTTACAAGTCGGAAACGTCGAACAAAGAGTTACCGTGACCGCGGATGCCCCTCTGGTCAACACGACGCTGAGCTCTACTGCGGGACTGATCAGTGAGCAGCAGGTGAAAGACCTGCCGCTCAACGGACGCAGCTTCGATCAGCTCCTCACGCTCAACACCGGTATCGCCAACAATACTTCTAACATGGGCCAGGGGAACGGCTGGACCGGTTTCTCGGTGGCCGGCAAGAGGCAGGAAACGAACCGCTTCCTGATCAATGGCGTGGACTGGGTGGGCGGCAACGCGACGGCGCAGTTCATCACTCCCACAGGCGCCAGCGGACAGTTATTGGGCGTCGAGGCAGTGCGCGAATACAACGTCATCGAGCACACGTATGGCGCCGAATACGGGAAGCGCGCCGGCGGCCAGATCAGCATCGTAACCACCTCGGGCACCAACCAACTGCATGGCGACATTTTCGAATACCTGCGGAACAGCGCGCTGGATGCCCGGAACTTCTTCGATCAGACAATTGGCACTCCACCCTTCAAGAGGCATCAATTCGGAGGCGCGCTGGGAGGCCCGATCAAGAAGAACCGGGTGTTCCTGTTCGGCAACTACGAAGGCTTCCGGCAACGCTTGGCACTTAGCAGCCGCGCGATCGTACCGGATATGCAATCCCGCCAGGGAATGTTGCCTTGCAATCTGATCACACCCGCGCCGAGTCCCTGCCCCGCTTCCGGTTATGTCACGGTGCCCAATTTGAAACAGGGCATCCTGCCATACGTCAATGCGTTCTGGCCCGTGCCCAACGGCCCGGAGGTCCTGGTTGGCGGACTCCCCAGCGGAACCGCGTACAACTACAACAACGCCGGGCAGAGGGCCGGCGAGAATTTCGGTTTGGTCCGCTTCGATTACACGATCTCCGCCAAGGACTCCTTGTCGGCCAACTACACCATCGACGACGGAGAGAGAAGGACGCCGCAACCGGACCCGAATTTCTTGCAAATTGAGCCCTTACGCAGTCACACGCTCGGGCTCCAGGAGACCCGCGTCTTCTCGCCCAGTGTGGTTAACTCCGCGACCGCCGGCTTCGCGCGCACGTATGCGACCCTGGTGAGGGCGCCCGCCGTCGCGATTCCGTCCAACCTGATTTTTCTCCCCGGAGGCAATCCTGGCACGATTACCATCGGTGGCGGCGCCACCACCGTCGCGCCCTCGTCTGTAGCTGCCGCGCCGGGCATCAACCCGGTTCGTGGAATACGGGAATACTACACCTGGGCCGACGATCTGCACATCATCAAAGGCAAGCATTCCTGGAGCATGGGCGCTTGGGTGCAGCGGATTCACCAGAACAGCGTCGGGTCCGCGCAGTTTTCGGCGGGCGGGGTAAGCTACACAACCATGCTGACCTTCTTGCAGGATATTCCGAGCCAGTTTAACCTG
>PSRJ01000246.1 GCA_003175985.1 Terriglobia bacterium | reverse complement strand
TGAGATCGTCGGCAGGGGTCACAATCGCCGGGTTCAGGACGGCAGCGCGATCCGGCATGCGGAGATGGATTGCCTGGAAAATGCCGGCAGGCTGTCTGCCTCTCAATACCAGCGCGCCACTCTATACTCCACACTCTCGCCCTGCCAGATGTGCAGCGGCGCCGTGCTGCTCTACAAAATCCCCACCGTGATCGTGGGTGAGAATCGGACCTTTCGCGGCCCTGAGGAGTACCTGCGGGCGCACGGAGTGCACGTTCGTGTCATCAACAATTCCGGCTGCATCCGGATGATGGAAGAATTCATCCGCGAACAGCCGGCGCTTTGGAACGAAGATATCGGCGAACCGGAGTAGCCGCTATTCGCCGGAGCCGCTCTCGATACGCATACCGTAAAAACTCCGGTAAATGAAGAACAGGGAAATCAGGAAGAAAACTGCGGAAAGTGTGGTCGTCAGCCCGGAGCCCTGCTTCGCGCTGAGATCGACGGCCAGCGAGACGGCCAGAAGTCCGAACAGAGTGGTGAACTTGATGATCGGGTTCAGCGCTACGGAGCTGGTGTCCTTGAACGGATCGCCTACCGTGTCGCCTACCACTGTAGCCGCGTGCAGGTCCGTGCCCTTGGCGCGCAACTCGGTCTCGACGACCTTCTTGGCGTTGTCCCAGGCGCCGCCGGCGTTAGCCATGAAAATCGCCTGGTAGAGCCCGAACAGCGCTATCGAAATCAGGTAGCCCACGAAAAAGAACGGTTCCACAAAAGCAAACGCCAGCGTTGCGAAAAAGACAGTCAGAAAGATATTCAACATGCCTTTTTGCGCGTATTGCGTGCAGATTTCCACCACCTTCTTCGAGTCCGCGACCGAGGCCTTCTCCGAGCTTTCCAGCTTGATATTGCGTTTGATGAATTCGACGGCCCGGTACGCGCCGGTGGTCACGGCCTGGGCGCTGGCGCCCGTAAACCAGTAGATCACGCCGCCCCCTGCGATCAGCCCGAGCAAAAACGGTGCATGCATCAAAGAGAGCTTTTCCAGGTTTACCGTAAGGCCCTTCGTGAGGAGCACGATCGTGGAAAAGATCATCGTAGTGGCGCCCACTACCGCGGTGCCGATAAGCACGGGCTTGGAAGTAGCCTTGAACGTATTTCCCGCGCCATCGTTCTCTTCCAGGTTTTCCTTCGCGACTTCAAAATCCGGTTTGAAGTGGAATTCGCGCTCGATATCCTGGCTGATTCCGGGCAAGGTCTCAATCGTGGAAAGCTCGTAAACGGATTGCGCATTGTCGGTCACGGGACCGTAGCTGTCTACCGCGATGGTCACTGGCCCCATCCCGAGAAAGCCGAAGGCTACCAGCCCGAAAGCGAACACTGCCGGCGCTATCATGATGCTGGCGAACCCCATGGTGCTGACCGCGAATCCGATCGTCATCAGGGCCAGCATCGTAAAGCCCAGCCAATAACCACTGAAGTTGCCGGCCACGAAACCCGAAAGAATATTCAGCGAGGCGCCGCCTTCGCGCGAGCTGGTGACAATTTCCCGCACGTGCCGCGAATGGGTCGAGGTGAACACTTTGACGAACTCAGGTATGATGGCGCCGGCCAGCGTGCCGCAACTGATCACCGTGGCCAGCTTCCACCACAGCGAATCGTCGCCTGCCAGGTTTGGAATCATCGCAGCGCTAATGATGTAAGTCAGAATGATGGAAAGGATTGATGTCAGCCAAACCAGCGTGGTAAGAGGCGCTTCAAAATTGAATTTGCGGGCATTGCCGTAGCGCGCGCTCGCAATCGCTCCATTTACGAAATAGCCGACTCCGGAAGAAATCACCATCATGACGCGCATGGTGAAGATCCAAACCAGTAGCTGAACCTGTACAACCGGCTGTTTGACCGCGAGCAGGATAAATGTGATGAGCGCCACGCCGGTGACGCCGTACGTCTCGAACCCGTCGGCGGAGGGTCCCACCGAATCGCCGGCATTGTCACCCGTACAATCGGCGATGACGCCGGGGTTGCGCACATCGTCTTCCTTGATCTTAAAAACGATCTTCATCAGGTCCGAGCCGATGTCGGCGATCTTCGTGAAAATCCCGCCGGCTACGCGCAATGCCGCGGCTCCCAGCGATTCGCCGATGGCGAACCCGATGAAACACGGGCCGGCAAGGTTGCCCGGAACAAACAGCAGAATGAAGAGCATGATCAGCAGCTCTACCGAGACCAGCAGCATCCCGATGCTCATCCCCGCCTGCAACGGAATCGCGTAGCACGGAAATGCTTTGCCGCGGAGCGCCGCAAATGCCGCCCGTGAGTTTGCAAAGGTGTTGACGCGCATCCCAAAAGCCGCCACTGCGAAACTACCCGAGATTCCGATCACACTGAACAACAGAATGATCGCGACCCGGTACGCCTCCATACCCTGCAGGTATCCGAAATAGAACACGATGATAACGGCGATGAAAAGCTCGAGGATCACTAGAAACTTGCCTTGGGTGATCAGATACGTTTTACAGGTCTCGTAAATCAGTTCGGAGACTTCGCGCATCGAGGAATGCACTGCCATTTTGCGCAGGCGCGTGACGATGATCAGCCCGAACAGGAAACCGAGAGCGCTCACCACGAGGCCCATCATTAGCAGCGAACGGCCCCCGATACCTCCCAGAAACGGAGGCGCGGAATCGAGAGAAGGCAGAACGAGTTGGGCTTCGCCGCCACCCTGCTCTTGGGCCATCGTGGGCAACACTGTCGCGGCCATAACGAGCAGACAGAGCATCAGAGGCAGCAGCAGCCGTCCGGCGCGGGCGCGGCGCACGGCACAAAACCTCTCTACTAGGAAACGCATCGCGAAAGATCCTCCAGGTCGGGAACTGTCCGGGCAGCCGCAAAATGGCATTCCGCGGTCGCGCACCGGTACTAGATGGGAGCAATCACCCGAATTTCTAAGTATAAAAGATCCTTACCCTCGAATACAACGCTCGCCGCACTCTTACGCGCCCGGCAGGTTCGCGTAGACCGCTCGTTCGTAGTCGCGCAGCATGGCTACCGCTTCTTTGTCGACGAACGGGAAGAACTGCATCAGCAGGACTGCGCAGATCCCGCGGCGCGGATCGATCCAGTAAAAGGTATTCTCGATGCCCGCCCAGGCGAGGCTGCCCGCCGACCGGCCGCCTTCGTATGGCGTGGTGTTAATCAGGAATCCCAGGCCCCACTTATCCATGGCGCCTGGATGCAGATCCACATCGTCGGAAACGTTGGGCCGGGACGTTTTCAATTTACCGGCGGTCAACGCGCCAATCTGGTTGACCGTCATCATGTCGACGGTCTTGGGACGCAGAATTTGGTCCTTTTCGGCCGAGCGGCCCCGCCGCAGAATCATCTGCATGAACCGGACATAATCGCCGGCCGTTGAAGAGAGTCCGCCGCCTCCGTTGAAGAACTTCGGCTTCGGCGGCATCGTCCGCGGGTCTTCTTTCAGGGAGCCATCGGTCTGCCGCCGATAGGTGCTCACCAGCCGGTCGAATTTCTCAGCCGGCACGATGAACGAAGTGTCGGGCATCCCCAGAGGCTTAAAGATGTTGTCTTGAAAATACTGCTCCAGTGTTTGCCCCGAAACCGTCTCCACCAGCCGGCCAGTCCAATCCAGACTCTGGCCATACTGCCAGCGCGTGCCCGGTTCGAAGGCCAGGGGTGTTACAGTGGGCGCGGCATTGGGGGCGGGGGCGCCTACCTGCTGGGCATACCGGAACATATTGCCTTCCCAGGTGTCATACGCGAAACCGGATGTATGCGTCAGCAGATGGCGGAGCGTCACAGGCTTCGCGGCGGGACGCAGGATCGGCTTTCCGCTCCCATCGAACCCTTCCAGAACGTCGAGTTTCGCCAGTTCCGGAAGCCGCTTGCCAACCGGCTCGTCCAGTTTCAAGGTCCCGCGCTCCACGAGTTGCATTGCGGCGGTGGAGGTCACCGCCTTGGTCATCGATGCGATGAAGAAGATGGAGTCGAGCTTGACGTCCACTCCGGAAGCGGAGTCGCGCTTGCCGAATGCACCGGAATAAATCGTCCGGTCCGTGGCGGCCACCATCGCGGTGGCGGCTGGTATTCTTCTTCGTCCCAGTCCCTCGCGGAGAGTCTGTTCGATACTCGCCGCTCCCCACAGGTGTCTGGCCTGCGCGCCCAGAGCCATCACCAGGCCGCCAAATTCTCTCCGGTTCATGCGTGACATACTCACTGGGATATCACAAAAAATGCGGCGCCGCTTCGTGGGGGCGAAGCGCGCCGCATTTCACGCGGGGTCGGGGGTGCAGTTCGAGATCGCCGTTAGCTTACTCGGCGGAGAGAATCGCGGGGATCGTCACGATGCGGGCCAATTCCTCGGCATCCGACTTGCTGCGCCTGGGCGCCGGCCAGTAGCCGCCCGCCTCGCCGCCACCGGGCTCCACGCTGCGCAACGCGCAGTGATTGCCTTTGCATGCGAACGTCAACTTGGCGGTATCCGTCTTCTTGCTTTCCGTGCGCGCCACCTGAACCGCCATCCCCTTATGGCGCGTCTCCTCACCGGAGAAGAACCAAACGCCGGCATTCTGGGTGATGACGTAGGTGCCGGCCGGCATGGTGCGGTGGCCGTTCGTCTCGAACGAAAACGGGACGGCCGCTTTCACCGTAACCTGCGCCGAAGCAGTGGTTGCTGCGATTGCCAGCGTCGCCGCCAGCGCGAACAGTTTCGAATTCAGGCTCTTCATTTTCGTTTCCTCCCTATGTGAAACTCAAAAGTGCGGAACGGCCTGGAATATGGCACTTCGCGGGCCACGACGTTTTTCCCGGCCCATGACGCGCAAAATATTGAAAACTCATGTGAGGCGCTCTTCGCCTGGGCCGCGGGTGAACCGTTGCGTTTCCGGCGCTAACATTGCGGTTCACGGCGCGGCGCCGGGCCTGCTAAACTGGCGGTCCATGGCTGGAGAGTTGTTGGTGGTGAACGGACCACGCCTCGGGGAACGCTTTCCGCTCGGCTCCGGAGAAGTGCGTATCGGGCGCGATCCCAAATCCACCATCCGCCTGGATGAGCCGGGCGTGGCATGGGAGCATTGCGTTGTGAGCTGCGAGGGAAACGGCTACCGCGTGCTCGACCGGCGCAGCGGCACCGGCACCTATGTCAACGGAATGCGCACCTCGCAGCACCCGCTCGAGCCTGGCGATCAGCTCGTAGTGGGAAGCACCGTCTTCGTTTACCGCGACGAGGATAGCGCGCACCTGGCAGGTTCGCCACAGCAGACGTTACTCCGCGCCTGCTCGCTGTTGTTTCTGTTCCGCGCAGTCGCCAGCGCCGAGAGCGCGGCGCCGCGGGAGATCCTTGAGGGGCAACTCATTCGCCTCATCGGCGACCTGGTCCCCGCCTCCGGCGGGTCGTTACTGCTGGGAGGCGATGCGGCGGAACTGCGGGCCGGCGCCTCTACGGCGGCGCTCCAGAATATGGTGGATCGCGTTTGCCGCGGCGGCGCGGTCGTCGATCATGAGACGGGCGAGGTGGGCGTGCCGCTCTACGTTCGCGGCTCCATCGGCGGCATCCTTACGGCACAGTTTCCGTCCTCTGAAATCGCCAGCCTCAATGAGCATTGCGATAGCCTGGCCGCCGTGGCGACGCTCGGCGCCATCGCTCTCGAGGCGGTCCGCGAAGTGGAGACTCTGAACACCGAGAAGGCTCTTTTGCAGGAGAGACTGGACGGGCCGCGCCTGGGAATCGTCGGGGAAAGCTCCGCTCTGCGCCGGCTCATGGAAATGGTGGCGCGCGTCGCCACCACCGATACTTCGGTGTTAATCCTGGGCGAGAGCGGCACCGGCAAAGAAATGGTGGCCAATGCACTGCATCGCCAGAGCCCGCGGGCGGCACATCCGTTCGTAGCTATCAACTGTGCGGCGCTGACCGAAACGCTGCTGGAAAGCGAGCTCTTCGGACACGAGAAGGGCGCTTTTACTGGCGCGGTCGCCCAGAAGAAAGGCAAACTCGAACTGGCGGAGGGCGGCACGGTCTTCCTGGATGAGATCGGCGAACTTGCCGCGCCCATGCAGGCCAAGCTCTTACGCGTGTTGCAGCAGCGTGAGTTCGAACGCGTGGGCGGCACCCGCACTCTGAAACTGAACGTTCGTCTGATCGCCGCGACCAATCGGGACCTGGCCGCCTCCGTTCGACAGGGGACGTTCCGCGAGGATCTCTATCATCGTCTCAATGTGGTGGCGTTTCACGTTCCGCCGCTCCGGGAACGTAAAGAAGATATTCCAGCGCTTGCCTCCCACTTCCTGGAAATCTTTTCCGGGCGCTGCCGCCGCCGTCTTCAAGGCATTGCCCCGGAAGCGATGGCCTACCTTATGGCGTATCCCTGGCCCGGGAATGTGCGTGAATTGGAAAACGCCATCGAACGCGGGGTCGTGCTGGGCCAATCGGATCTGCTGCTGCCCGAGGATCTGCCGGAGACCGTCCTCGACGCCCCAGCCGCGGTTCAGCCGCCGGGCGCTTTACAGGGCTCCGTCACCGATGTCAAACGCCAACTCATCATTCGGGCGTGGGAGGAGTGCCGTGGCGATTACAAGCAGGCTGCCGCCAAACTCAATATCCACCCCAATTCCCTTCTTCGCCTGGTGCGAACCTTGGGGCTGAGGGAGATCCTAAAATAGAGACGAACATACTCCATAAAGTCCTCGACAGTTCTGGCCGATAAAGGCAGTATGCAGGAACGGCGCTCAGAAGTTCGAATGTTATGCGCGGATCTGATCGAGATCCGCTGGAAGGACCGGTCGGGAAAAATGCGGCGCGCACAGGGGATTTTAGAGGATATTTGCTCCGCCGGAGCGTGCCTCCAGATGGAATCGCCTATCCCTTTAGGTGTGACGGTTCATTGGCGGACGCCCAAGACCCAGTTTGCCGGCAAGGTCCGCTACTGCACCTACCGGGAGATCGGCTATTTTGTGGGGGTGCAGTTCGATTCCGAATCGCGCTGGACGAGACAGATGTACCGGCCGCAGCACCTGCTGGATCTGGAGCGATTGATGGCCCATCGGCGGATTTAGTACCCGAACGCGCCACTTGACACCCGGTGCAGCCGGGTGATACATAATTTCTCAGAGAATCCGGCGGCCGCCGTGATTTTTTCAGATCGTTCACGTAGGACGGTGGTCTGCCCTGGGGGAGTAACGATGACGACATTGTTGCGCAGCTTTTGCCTTACGGCTCTATTCACTGGTCTCGCGGCAACAGCTTCGGCAGCGCAGTTCAAAGGAGTGATCATCGATCAGACCTGCTCCGCTAAAGCGGAGCTGCGCTTGGCTGGAGTTCCGCAAACGTTGCAAGGAGGCATGATCGTAGCCGAAGCGCACACGCGCGAATGCGCTCTCATGCCGGCCTGTCAAAAAAGCGGCTACGGCATTTTCACCTGGGATAACAAGTTTTTCAAGTTCGACGAGGCCGGCAGCCGCAAGGCACTCGATGCCATCAAGGCTTCGAAAAAAGAGGACGATCTCGAAGTCGAAGTGACAGGAGAGCTTCAAGGAGACGTCATTAAAGTGACGGCTCTGAAGCTGCTGTAGCCGGCGCCCTCTACCTGCGCGCGTGCGAATTCAGCAGGTCCACGATCAAGTCACGGCGCGCCATGATCGCCGAGATCTCGTCTTCGGTAAGATAGGGATCCAATTCCCGGCTGACGGCGGAACGGGTCAGAGCTTTAAGCGCTCGCAACAGGTCGGGCCGGCATTGCGTAATGGCGGCTGGGTTCCTCAGTGTGGACCATTTCCGAAACGCGCGCGTGTGATCGATCATGAAGACGCGCCAATCCGTCCCGATCAGGAGGTTTTCGCGGCTGCGGTCCATGTTGTAAATCAGTTGATCGAATGTGCGGATGCTATCCATCTGGTCGCGCCATCGCACGGCATCAGGCGGGGTAGTATTTTCGGCCACGCGCTTTCGCTCGTCCATTAAGACGTCGTCCACCCACCATGTCACGGCAGCCGGCTTCTGATCCACAACGCGGGCCACGGAGACTGGGACCATGTCGGTCAAGCGCAGCAGCTTCGCCAGACGGTACGCCGCCACGTTGAACTTCCAGCTATCTTTAAATTCCTGCTCTTCGGAACCGTCGGTGCCGCGGAAAAGCGGCATGTAAATATCTACGGTCTGAATGTGCGCGGCGTGAGTGCGACGACCGTCGGAAAGGATCGCCTTCCGCGATTTCGTGAGGCCCGACGAGACCGGCTCCTCCCGAATTACACTCGCCGTTTGCAGAAAATGCTCCTGGTCGGCCAAACTCCAGTCCGAACCCGATGACCGGCCAGGCACTGCGAACACGAGTCCGATGAGTAGGACTAAGGTGAATTGCCGGGTCGGCCTCCGGGAAAAAATTAACGTGGATAGTGTTGGCTGAGTTTGGTGGAGAGTGTTAGATTGCAAACAAGATCCTTTTTGCTAACCAAGGGCCTGTCTTAGCATGACGGGCCCTCCCATTTTCAAAACAGGCGCCTACCGAGCCGCAACCGTAAGGGAGCGGATTTTTCAGCACCCTCTTTTTTAAGAAAAAGGCGGGACTATAAAACGTCCCGCCCAAGAGATATCAGGCCACTTTTGACTGACTGCGTTCCCAATCCGTGAGCTCGCGCTCCGCCTGTTCACGGGAGTAACCGTAGCGCTCCTGCAAACGGCCCAGGAATTCATCGCGCTTGCCCGCGATCATGTCCCAGTCGCTGTCGGTCAGTTTCCCCCACCGCTGTTTCATCTTTCCCTTTATCTGCTTCCACTGGCCTTCCATTTGATCCCAGTTCATTTGGATACCTCCGATCGGTGGAAAGCATGCGGCAGACCACAGTCACGCGCAGCACACAACCCGAGTTTGGTCGATGTGTTGCTCTGGTTCAGCCGATGCGCTCTACGACGCAGATCAGCCCGGGGAAGTTGCTACTCCTGGGACTCCTGACAGCATGTGCGCTTCCAGCCCAGAAGGAGCCCGCTTCGGCGGCGGAGCGTTTGGCGCCCCAAACGCGCGCCGAAGAGATCGATCTCGAAAGGGAGCAGAAAGCCGGTCAGCTTCGGCCCGATACTCCAACAGGAATCGAGCACGTACTGAACGTCATCGAAGAGAAAAAGATCGTCGAACGAGTAATTGGTAGTGCGGGCGGCTTACGTCTGAAGCTGGGTGGTCTGATCACCGGCTCGGGTTTTGCCGCCGGCCCGGAATATTACCGCCCCGATCTGCTCTACGGGCAAATGAGATTTCGCGGTTCGGTGCGCGGGTCGCTGCGCAAGTTCACGTTGACCGACATGGAACTCAATTTTCCGCGCCTGGCGGATAATCGGGTATTCGTTGATCTCTACGCGGTCCACCGTGATTACCCGCACATCGATTATTACGGACCGGGCGCCGGCTCAGCCAAGAGCGGGCGCAGCGCCTTCACCCTGGAGGATACGGCATTTCAGACGACCGCGGGCGTGAAGCCGGTGGAGCACCTTCGCTTAGGGGTTCAGGGAAACTATCTGCTGGTCAATGTCGGCCCGGGCCGCGACAGCCGGTTCATATCCGCCGACGGGGTCTTCTCGGAAGCCACAACGCCCGGCATTCAAGTCCAAACCAATTTCTTGGAAGGCGGCGGTTTCGTAGAGTATGACTGGAGGGATTACCCGGGGGAGCCGCGGCGCGGCGGGAAATACCTGGCCCGGTTCACTTCCTACGATGACATCGAACGCGGGCTGTTCTCCTTCAGCCGCCTGGATCTGGAGGTCCAACAGTACTTTGGCTTCTTCAACCAGCGGCGCGTGTTGGCGCTGCGCGGCAGGGTGGAGGCCACCGACCCGCACGCCGGGCAGCAGGTCCCGTTTTATCTTCAGCCGACTCTGGGGGGGTCCGAGGATCTGCGAGGCTTTCGGCCATTCCGTTTCTACGATAACAATGCTGCCGTATTGAACGGCGAGTACCGCTGGGAAGTTTTCAGCGGTCTCGACATGGCGCTATTTGTGGACGCGGGGCGCGTTTTTCACGATTGGCATCAGATCAATTTCCGTGAACTGGAAACGGATTACGGCTTCGGCTTCCGATTCAATGTGAGGAATAACGTATTTCTGCGCATCGATACCGGGTTCAGCCGCGAGGGGTTCCAGGTATGGTTCAAGTTCAACAACGTCTTTTGAGACTGTATATTCCGATCGTTCTCGGCGCCATGGCAGCAGTGTTTCCGGCCCGGACTGCCCAAAAGTTCTACCCCGACGATCCGTTGTGGAAAGAGCCGAAACCCCGCCCGGTTACGAAGCCCTTGAACCGCAAAATCAACGACTACTACGATTTCTTCCAGGAAACATTCTTCGAGCCGGATAAGGAGCAGATTAAGCAGCACCGCCCACAGCCCTCGCAGGCGGTGAATACGCTGGGAGAGGTACCGGACAGCGCTTGGTTCACCAACCGGATCGGCTCCCGGCCCATGACGATTGACGAACTGGTACGCGGCCCCGGCGACGAACACGCCCCCGTGATGGATCGGCCCTGGACCGTCGTTTCCGGAAAGAACGAAGGTGTCACACCGGGCCTGGTGATTCGCGACGCAGCCAATAGAAAATATTTTCTGAAGTTTGATCCCAAGAGCAACCCGGAGTTGGCCAGCACGGCCGACGTGCTTGGAAGCAAGTTCTTCTACGACCTGGGCTACAACACGCCCGAAAACTACATAGTGTATTTCAGCCGCGGTCAGCTCTCGGTGAATCAGGATTCTGTCTATACCAACCCCGCTGGACGGCAGCGGCCAATGACGCGTCACGACGTGGATGATGTCCTGGAAAAAGTGCCGCGCGACCGCGAGGGCCGTTATCGCGGCATGGCCAGCCTCGCCGTGGCCGGAGATCTCATCGGCCCCTTCCGCTATTACGGATCGCGCACCGATGATCCCAACGACGTGGTGCCTCATCAAAACCGGCGCGACCTGCGCGGCCTCTATGTTTTCTCTGCCTGGTTGAATCACACCGATTCGAAATCCATCAACAGCATCGATACTGTCATAGAGGAAGACGGGGTCAAGTTCATCAAGCACTACCTCCTCGATTTTGGCGCCATTCTGGGGAGCGACAGCTTCGAAGCCAAGAGCCCGCGGGCCGGGAATGTTTACCTGTTTGATGCCAAGCCGGCTTATTGGCAGTTCGTCTCACTCGGCTTTTACGTTCCAGGCTGGATGCTGGCGCATTACCCCGATATTCCTGCGGTAGGCCATCTGGAATATGAGAGTTTCGACCCCGTAAACTGGCGGAACAATTATCCTAATCCGGCGTTCGACGAGCGCACGCCCGGCGATACTTACTGGGCGGCGAAGAAGGTCATGTCGTTCAGTGACGATGCTATTCGGGCGATCGTCGCCACAGCCCAATTCAGCGATCCGCGTGCCGCCGATTGGATCGTGAAATGTCTGATCGAGCGGCGCAACAGAATCGGGCGCGCGTTCTTCGACCGGGTGCTGCCGCTGGACAGCTTTGCCGTGCGCGACGGAAAACTGTCGTTCGAGGACCTCGCGGTGAAGTACAGCTTTCGCGGGCCGGGGAATTACTCCGTACAGTGGTTTGACTTCGAAAACTCGAGCGGAGAAAAGGCTCCGATCGCGGGAGCCGCGGGGTACGAACTGCCTCATTCTGCAGCTCAAATGCACGCCGCCGAAATCCGCGGCTCCGATTCGCAAAAGAGCCTTACAGTGTATTTACGCGGCGATCAGGTTTTGGGTATCGATCGGAAGTGGTGACCGCATCCAGCAGGGCGTTCATCGTTACGCCAGCGGTAAGAGCACGCGTACCGTAGTACCCTTCCCTTCCGCCGTATCGATGCGAATTTCGCCCCCGTGCTCGTAAACCATCTGCCGCGTATTGAACAGGCTCCAGTTTGCGCTCGCAACGCGCCCTTCGGCCACCTTCAGACTTGGGTTGAATGCGTTTTCGGCTTCCTCCGCGCTCATACCGCGGCCGTTGTCGCTCACTGTCACCTCCACGGTAGAATCCTCCATTCGAGTGATAATCCGGATCCTGCCATCCCCATTCACGGCGTTGATCGCGTTGCTGAGCAAGTTGGAAAACACTGCGCTCAACAATTGGGGCCTGCAGGTGATGCGCGGCAGGTGCGGTTCCAGGTCGAAATCGACTCGAATGGACCGGCCGTCAATCTGTGCCTGATACAGCAACGTCACGTCGGATAGCAAATCGTTGACATCGGCCGATTTCAACTCGGCTTCCTCCAGGCTGACCAGCCTGCGCAGGCGCAGCATCACGTCTTCAATGCGAGCTGTAGACTCGGTAATCGACCGGCATAGTTCGTCCCGCATCCTGGTGACAATTTCCCGTTTCGCGGGGGCAGATTCCGTCTGACGGGCGGTTAGCGCAAGAAGTGTTTCAATCGAGCTGCGCATCGTGCCGAGCGGTGTATTGATCTCGTGACTCAGAGCCGCTGCCAGCTTTCCGATGGAAATTGCATTCTCTGCTAACTGCGCGCGCAATTGTGCCGCCGTCAGTGTTTCTACGACTCGGATCGTCTCCTGCTGCGCGTTGTACTCCGCCTTGCGGTGTTCGTAATTGACAGTAACCACCGCGGTGGCGAGGACGATGAGCATCAGCAGAAATAAGTGATGCGCCGCGCCGGAGAGAGCGACCGCCGAAATCTGTCCATGGACTGTGAGCCACGTCGCCAGAATATCTGTCGCTTCCACCCCGAACCCAAGAGCCAGCATATCCAGCGTGCGAAAAGGGACACTTACCGCCGCAGTTACTACGATTAGTGCGACCACCCCCAGGATGTAATCATCCTGGCCGAACGATGCTCGGAGTTTCCACAAGTTCGTGCAAATCAGAACAAAACAGGCGGACCAGACCGACACGCCGCAGAGCAGCCGGGAATGCCTCCGGAGACGGTTCGACAGCAGCAGCGTCCCGGCGCCTATCGCCGATACCGCAATCATCTGCCAAAAGTGGGCGAGAATCGCTGTCGTGCGTGGCTCGGCCGCCAACCGCCCCAGAAACATGAGCATTGGCGCTACGATTTCGACGGCGGCAACTGTTCTTAGCCCGGTCCAACTGAGCCGTCCGATGAAGTCGCGAAACTTCCGGTCTTTTTCCCACCTGGGCAGGAGGCGATCGGAAATGCGAACGGACTGCATGTGCGGCGCCTGATCTTCAGAACGCTTGCGACCTGATTTTGGTTTCCGAATTGCAAGGGCCCGTCTGGCAAATGACACGGTTCAACGCACTGCGCAGGCATCTGTTCGATATTCGCTCCGGCGAACATTTGCGCGCTTGGGCAATGTTTTCTTACCTGCTGTTCGTCCTTTTTGCGTATTACATCGTAAAGCCCGTTTCGCGGGCCATGTTCCTAACCAAGTTTGATATCGATAAGCTGCCGTCGCTGTACATCCTGATCGCCATTTTCGGGGGCGCTCTCGCGTACCTCTATAGCAAGCTTGCGGCCAAGACATCGCTGCGGAACGCCGTCCTCTGGGCGATGTCGCTTTCTGTGGCATCGCTGGTGGTCATGTGGTGGTTCATCCGCATGCGCCTGCCTTTCATGATTTACGTGCTCAATATCTGGGTGAGCCTCTTCAGCGTAGTGTCGGTTTCCCAGGGCTGGCTGGTGGCGAGTAATCTGTTTGACACGCGCGAGGCAAAGCGCCTGTACCCGCTGTTAGGCATGGGCATGGTTATGGGCGCGGCCTTCGGCGGCGAGTTCACCAACCGCACCGCCCAGCTTGTCGGCACAGAAAACCTATTGCTCGCGAGTGCCTTCATGGTTGTTTTGGCATACATATCCTTCCGCCTGGCAATCTGGCGGGTGGCGGCCCCGGTTGTACACGCCCGCGCAGCCGGAGAAACGGACACCGACTTCTCGTTTTCGGAATTGATCCGCGACATTGTTCGGGTGCGCCATCTGCAAATCATCGTCGGAATGATGGTTGTAATGTACCTCGTGGATACCCTGGTGGAGTACCAATTCCAGGCGACCGCCCGCATGGATTACACGGGCGACCGGCTCACGGCTTTCTTCGGCCAATTCTATGGCATTTATCTGAACGGGGTGGAGTTCCTGTTTCAGCTTTTCGTGACCTCGCTCGTCGTCCGTTGGTTCGGGGTGGGAGGAACATTACAGATCGCCCCGATCGCCGTGGCCCTCTCTTCCATCGCTACGGTGGCGGCTCCCGGCGTGACTTCTGCTAGCGCGGTGCGGCTTGCCGAAGCTTCGACGCGCTACACGCTCAATAAGACCGGGATGGAGCTGTTGTACATGCCGCTCCCCCTGGAACTGCGCAACCGCATCAAGGCCTTCATCGATATATGCGTCGATCGCCTGTCGCGGGGTGTGGGCGGCGTGTTGCTCGTCGTGCTGACTACGACCTCTCTTAATCTGGGCGTCAAGGGCATCGCGATTGTCGTAATCGGACTATGTATTCCCTGGATGCTGCTGTCCTACATGGCCCGCAAAGAATATGTCGCGTCCGTGCGCCGGAGGCTGTCGTCCCGGCGGTTGGACCTTCAAACGACTCGCGTCAGCGTTACCGATACGGCTACGATACGGATGCTCGAATCGGCGGCCCGGTCCGATAACCCGCGCCAGGCGGTCTACGCCTTGGAACTTCTGGCCGACACGGATGCCTACGACATGCGGCCCATGCTGAAAGACCTCTCCGGCAGCCCGCTCCCGGAAATCCGCGACAAGGTCTACCTGGTTGCGGCCCGGCGACGCCTCGACGACCTGTTGGAAACGGCGATGTACGAAATCCGAGCCGCGCAAGCGGCCGGCGGGGCCGCGCGCGCTGCTGTCGTTTATGCGCTGGCACTGGCGCCCGATCGCGCGCGACTGGCGGAAGAGCTGCTCGAAGATTCCAACCCGTTGCTGGTGGATGCGGCTTTGGAAGGAATCCGGTCCGACCGGGAATTAGCCGAGACGTTAATCAGTAAGGAATGGCTGGACCGGATGGCAGCGGAGGAGGATCCGCGGAAGCGCGCTCTGGCAGCGGTGGCTATTGGGGTACGGGGCGATCAGGGTACTGAGGCATTGCACCGCCTCCTGCAGGACGCGGACACTACCGTGGCCGCTGCCGCGTGCCGCGCGGCCGGCATCCTGCACAACCGGTCGTACCTGTTCGCGGTAGTGCAGGCCCTCGGGAACCCTCGGCTGCGCGGCGATGCTATTACGGCACTGGCCGCTTTCGGGCCCTATATCACCGGTGTGCTTGCCGGTTTTGTATGGGATGAAGGGATGCCCTTGCGTGTCCGCCGCCACATTCCCCGCGTGCTAAAGCGGATTCCCGACCAGCAGTCCGTCGATGCGTTGTTGGGCCTGCTGAAACATCCGGACCTCTCGGTCCGCGCGGCGGTGTTGAAAGCCCTGAATCATATACGCCTGGCGGCGCCGGAGTTGCGCTTCGACAGTGTCTTTGTTACGGAGCAGATCTTGGGCGAGGCTCGGTACTATTTCGAACTCAATGCGGCCCTGGCCCCTTTTCTGGAATATCGGGACGGGCGCCGCGCTGCCTCGCGATTGCTGGCGCGCAGCATCGAACAGCGGCTCCGGGAAAGCCTGGAACGCCTGTTTCGCCTGCTGGGGCTGCGTTACCCGCCGCGCGAGATCTATTCCGCATACCTGGCAGTCTCGCGTTCTCACAGCGGCGATTCCGCCGCGGCCCTGGAGTTCCTCGACAGCATTCTCGAGCGGGATCTCAAACGCATTCTGCTGCCGCTGCTCGATGCCCCCGAGCATCTGCTCGAACGCGGGCGGGAACTCTTCGGCGTGGAAGTAAAGGGAGCCGAAGAGGCGATCCGCGATTTGATCGGCTGCCGCGATCCCTGGCTGGTAGCCTGCGCCATGGCGGCCGCCGCCGAGTTGCACCTCCGCAATCTGGCAACGGATATCGCCCGGGCCGCCGCCGAGGCCGCCGAGGAAGTCTCGGAGGTGGCGCGCTCCGCCGAAGCCGTCCTGGCCGCTTGAGTGATCTATGCCGGAGCTGAACATTGTCGAAAAGGTGATCGCGCTGGAAGGCGTGGAGTTACTGAGCAGTCTCACTCCCGAGCAACTGGCGCGCATCGCAACCATTGCCCACGAAGAGAAGTTTCCCCCCAATCGCGTGATTGTCGATCCCGCCAAGCCGCTGGACGCACTCTACGTGATTGTGGATGGCGCGGTGGAACTGAGCCGCAACGGCGAAGTGCTGCATACGGCTCACCAAAACGAGGTCTTGGGGGCCTGGGCATTGTTCGAAGAAAACGATTCCATGCCGGTGAGCGCCCGCACTGTGGAAGACACTCGGCTGTTATCCATCGGTCGCGACGACTTTTACGATCTGCTGGCGGATAACAGTGAGATCACATCGGCCATCTTCTCAACCCTGGTGAAGCGGTTTCGCAAATTGGTGGAGCAATGACGTCCCCCACGGCCGAACTGCATCAACTGGCTGCCATCGGCCGGTTGCTGACCGGCATCGTCCACGAGATCAACACGCCGCTCGGCAGCATTTTTTCGAATAACGACGTCATCCTGCGCTCGCTCGAAATGCTGCCCGGGCTGCTGGACAACCCCACGCCGGAGTCTCTCGCCAAGGCCCGGCGCGTCGTCGAGACCTGCCATAATCTCGCGGCCGTGGATAAGATCGCCTGTGAGCGCATCCGCTCCATCATCCGGGGGCTGAAGAGCTTCTCCCGAACGGATGGCAGCGAACTCCGGAAGGTTGATCTCAACCAGCAATTGCTCGACACTCTAAAGCTCACCCAGGCGGAGTTCCGAAAGCGGATCACTGTGGAAACCGGCCTGGCGGATTTACCGGAGGTGGAGTGCTATCCGCAAATGCTGAACCAGGTCTTCCTCAATCTGCTGGTGAACGCGGGACAGGCCATCGTAGGCGATGGCAAAATCGCCGTACGTACGCGGCTCGAGGAGGGGTGCGTCCATATTTCCATTGCCGATAACGGCCGCGGCATGACAAGGGAGCAAAAAGCCAGAGCGTTCGACGAAGGCTTTACTACCAAGCCTCTGGGAGAAGGGACCGGGTTGGGGCTTTCGATATCCCGGGAGATTATCGAAAAACAGCACGGGGGCTCCATTGATTTCGAGAGCGAGCCCGGCCTTGGCACCACATTTCATATCCGCATTCCCGTGCGGCAAGGAGCTTCCCACTGTGACTCAGAACGGGCTTAACCCTTCGGTCTTGATCGTGGACGACGAAGACATGGTCATCACCAGCCTCAAGGCCTTTCTCCAACTGGAAACCGACTATGACGTGCACGGCTTCACCGACCCCGAGGTAGCCGCGCGTTTTGCCGATTCCAACAGGGTAGACGTGGCCGTTTCCGACTATCTCATGCCCAAAATGAATGGTATTCAACTGTTGGCGCGCCTGAAAGAAGCCCAGCCCGAAGCCAGCCGCGTGTTGCTCACCGGCCATTCCGACAAACAGAGCGCCATTCAGGCGATCAACCAGGTGTCGCTCTTCCAGTATCTGGAAAAGCCATGGGACAACTCGCAACTGCTGCTGGTAATTCAAAGCGGGGTCGAGCGCGCGAACCTCTTTCGCGAGTTACGCCAGAAAGTGGAAGAATTGGATTCGGCCCACTCCAGCTTAAAGAACGTGCAAAAACGTCTGCTCCAGGCCTTTCTCTAGTAGATGCTGAAAAGGGCCGTGAGACTACCGCTCCCTAACGGTCGCGGCTCGGTAAGCTCCTGCAAACAGGTGAATGCGTTTCTGAGCCGCGCGCGCCAGCAAGCGGTTTTGGCCCTTTTCAGCATCCTCGTAGCCGGCCGGTTTCCTGTCTTTGGTCAGCGGCGGTTCTGATAGGATGGGATTCTCTATCATGGACAAATATTTCCAGCAGGATCAGTGGTGGGTCAGCCCTTATAATTACGCACCGGAAGTCCGGGCCGCATTCGATCTTCCTCAGCGCGTCAGCATCCACGATGCTACTCTCCGCGACGGCGAGCAGACGCCTGGCGTGGTGATGAGCGTCGCCGACAAGATCGCCATTGCGGAAAAACTGGATGAGATCGGCGTGGACCGGATCGAAGCCGGCATGCCCGCTGTATCCGAGCAGGATTTCGAATCCATCAAGCAGATCTCGCGCCTCGGGCTGAAATCCCGTATTTATACATTCGCCCGTGCCATCAATGCGGACATCGACAAAGCTCTGGAATGCGGTTGTCACGGCGTCATTATCGAAGTGCCAATCGGCTATCCCAAGCTCAAATATCAATTCAAGTGGACTTGGGAAGATGTTTTGAAGAAAAGCGTGGGCGTCATTAATTACGCCAAATCGCGCGGCCTGCACACGGTCTATTTCCCGTACGACACCACCCGGGCACGCGAAGAGGATCTGAAAAATCTGCTGTCCCGCATCGTCCAGGACGCGCCGCCGGATTCGATCGGCGTGGTCGATACCATGGGTTGCGCGCTCCCCGAAGCCATCAAGCACATGGTCCGCCTGGTAAAATCGTGGACCCGCCTGCCGGTCGAAGTGCATACGCACAACGATTTCGGTATGGCCGTAGCCACTGAGTTGGCCGGAGTCGAAGCCGGCGCGGAAGTAGTTCACAGTTGCGCCAACGGCCTCGGTGAACGCACCGGCAACGCCGCTCTGGAGGAGTTGATCGTAGCCCTGCACGTCCTCTACGGTTACGAAACGCAGTACAACCTGGCCAAACTGCCGGAACTGGGAGAACTCGTCCGGCGCATTAGCGACCTGCCCATTGCCGTAAACAAGCCCATTCTGGGGGCCCGCAACTTCACCCGCGAATCGGGCATTGGGGTAGACCTGGTGGTCAAAGAACCGCTCGCCATGTTCGGAACGCATCCCGCGCTCACCGGACGCACCGGCGAGGTCGTCCTTGGCAAGAAGAGCGGCAAAGCATCGATTACCTACAATCTGGAGAAAATGGGCATTACCGACGCCGATGACGAGGCCGTTACCGAAATGTTGCGCCGTGTCAAAGAGAAAGGCATCGCCAAGCGGGGTCTGCTCGATCAGACCGAGTTCCGGGAAATCGTCGATAGCGTGCTGGTGGCGAGGCGTTCGGTAGTCGGGTAAGTCGGGCGGCGCTCATGTCATCCGTTGTTTATCGCTCCCAAGTTCGCATCGAGCGCGTGAAAGGACCTATCCGCCGCGCGTATCTGCCAGCGGAAACCGAGCCGGTGACCTTCGGCGTGCACGGGGCTGTTGCCGAGCACTACAAGGTGCCTCCGGACGTGCTCGAGCCTCACGCCACGACTTTGGATTACATCGTCGCCGCCGCCGGAGGCTGACTGACGGGTACCTTCGGAGGCGCGCTGGAGGCGCGTCAAATTCCGGCTTCCAACGACCGGCTGGTCTCGGAAACCGTGGGCGAGATCGAAACCGAAGATCACGTACTGATCATCCGGCGCATTCATACCAGGCTGAAGTTGAAAGCCGAGCAGGGTCAATGGGAGACCGCCAGGCGTGTGCACGGATTCTTCGCGGACAAATGTCCCGTTTACCGCAGCCTGAAGGCCGCTATCGAAATCACTACGGAACTCGTTCTCGAGTTGCCCGAGCCCTAATGACTGCGCCAGCCCTCGTGGTACGTCTCGCGAACCACCTTGGAATAAGGCACGGGGCTCACCACCGCGCGGATTTCCAATTGTTTGTGGCGCTCCACCGTGGTCTTCTTTGAGCCGCCGCCTTCTTCGCCCCAGACCAGCGTGACTTCTGTGCCAATCTCGACGTCCGGCTCCACCACACCCAGGGAAAGCATCGAACGCTCGTTGTAGCTGTAGCCGCTGAACATCGAGAGCCCGGCCATTTTCCCGCGAATCAGCACCTTGTCATAGGACGCGGAGGTGTAATTCGAAAGCGGAAGATCGATGAACTTGTAAATATCGCCAGTCTCGAACAGTGACTCGAACACCTTCATTACATCGCTCTTGTTCCAGGCGAAGGTCACCTTCTTGCGCTGCGGCTGGCTCGCTATTTTTTCCAGAGCTTCCCGTCCGATGAAGTCATGATCGAATTTCACAAACGACCCGTAGCCCAACTCGTACGGCGTCATGTAGTAGTCTTCGATGTTGCTGGAATAGAAGCTGCCGCCCAGGGAACCCGTGCCCTCGTAGCTGGCCGCCGGCAGCCACTGCCGGTACGCTTTCATCTTCTCGCCGGTATAAACTGCCGGCAGCGGCGATGGAATCCAGCCCGATTCCAAGGTGTTGGTGGCGTACGCCCGGGCGCCCACCTGCACGATGCCGAATTCCTTGCCCGCCTCGACAATCCTGGCGCGGATCTCCTCGCGTTCTTCGTACGGACCCCAGATTTCCAGGCCCGGCGCTCCAGCCATTCCATGTCGCAGCGCGCGGACTTTCTGCCCCGCGATCTGGATTGCACCCATGTTGAAGAATTTGATCTCGGCGACTGGTCCGCCATTCAGTTTTTCGATTACCTGCCAGGCATTCGGCCCCTGAATCTGATAGCGGTAACACGAGCGAATTACCGGTTTGCCGCCGGGGTTCGAAGGCGACCGGTCGTCTTTCTCGGTCTTGACGTCATACCCACCGGTTTCCGCGTGAAATAGAATCCAACTGGCAGCCGGTGCGCGGCCCACGAACACCAGCCGGTTCTCTTCCAGATGAAAGAGAATGCCATCGCCGATTACATGCCCGCTGTAGCCGCATGGCGCGAGTTGTTTCGCCCGGTCTACCGGAAATTTGCTGAAGCTGTTAAACCCGAGATGCGTTACCAGTTTGAGGGCATCGGGGCCCTCGATATAGACATTCACCATGTGGTGGGACTGGTCGAACAGAACGCAGCTTTCCCGCCACGCCCGCTGCTCGTCGCGCCAGTTCGAGTATTCGGCAGGGACCACCGGATACACATACGCTCCAATTTGAGAATTTCGGAGCATATCCACCGGATTCCCGGCACTCTGTAACAGAGTTTCCAAACTTGGGGAACTCTTCGTTGGTGAACTCATATCTTCCTTTTTGGGCCTCCTCTTAGCAAGAGAAAAGGATAACATGAGTGCGCTGCTGAGGCCTTGAAACGGGGAAAGTCTTGAATAGCCTTGCGGGCGCCTTAGTTCATCGACATCTTGCGCAGAAGTTTGAAATCGCTGAGCATCTGTCCCGCGCCCAGCGCTACCGAGGTGAGCGGTTCATCGGCGACGGAGACGCACAATCCGGTGTCACGGCGGATGCGGACATCCAGATTCTTTAGCAGAGCGCCCCCGCCCGTCAACACGATTCCGCGATCCACAATATCGCCGCTCAGTTCAGGCGGTGTACGTTCCAGCGCCAGCCGGATGGCTTCCACGATTGCCGATATGCAACCCGACAGCGCTTCGCGGATCTCCGCATCGGTGATCGTGACGGCCCGGGGAACGCCGCCCACCAGATCGCGGCCTCGTACTTCCATGCTGAGCGGCTTTGCCAGTGGGAAGGCGGAACCGATTTCGATTTTGGCAGCCTCCGCGGTGCGTTCGCCGATCATCAGGTTGTGTTTGCGTTTGCAGTGATCGATGATCACCTCGTCCATGGCATTGCCAGCCACCCTCACGGAATGCGAGTAGACGATGCCGGCAAGAGAGATGATGGCTACGTCCGTCGTGCCGCCGCCGATGTCCACCACCATGTTGCCCAGCGGTTCCGCAATCGGCAAGCCAGCCCCGACAGCCGCCATCACCGGTTGTTGCACCAGGTGCACTTCGCTGGCCTTCGCTCCAAACGCGGCGTCCACTACCGCCCGCCGTTCGACGGGCGTAATCTCGCTCGGAACGCCAATCACGATCCGCGGGTGGACCAGTCTCTTCCGCGAGTGCGCCTTCTGCACGAAGTGGCACAACATCTGTGAAGTCGCTTTGAAATCGGCGATCACGCCATTCTTCATCGGCCGCACCGCGGTGATTTGATCCGGTGTTCGCCCGAGCATTTCCTTGGCTTCGCTGCCTACCGCTTCAACGGCGCCGGAGTCCTTGCGCAAGGCCACGATGGACGGCTCATTCACCACAATTCCTTTGTTCTGCGCGAAGACGAGCGTGTTGGCGGTGCCCAGGTCAATCGCCAGATCGGTCGACAGCATACTGAAAAACGATCGTGCAACCATTGCAATCACTCCTTAACAGTGAACCGGTAATCCTGTTGAAACATAAACACAAATCTGCGTTTGGATAAAGTTCTCCGTGGATAAATGCATCCCCGCTATCTATCGGTACTATCGAACGGTAACTTACTACCCCCGGGGATAATGCCTTTTTGGTACCGAATCCGTTACTTACGGTACTTTTGTCAACGCCCCATTCCGGGGAATAATTCTCGCAGGGGCTGCAACACAAGCTCGAGACTGGAATCGGAGGATTGGAAACATGGTGAAATCGGTGGCGGGTGAGGCGTGTCTGGAAACAGTAATGCCGTCTCGTTCAATGACAGGCAGCTTTTGGAAGACACTACGCAAGCGTGTAGCGAAATCCCGTTGCCGGCTGATTCACCGGTCCATTTCGCGTCCGGTACACGGCAAATACCGCTGCTGGAAATGCCTGCAGGAGTTCGAAACGAACTGGTAATCCGCCGCGGTCAACATTAACAATCCCCGCGGTAGCTAACCTTCGAGAGTCTTGTTCCAGAACATAAGTGGCATTACTTTAGTTCGGGGGCACAACTCATGCGAAGCTTATTAGTTCAATTTTGGAACGAAGATGCCGGTCAAGACTTGATCGAATACACGCTGCTGATGGCCTTTGTGGCGCTGGCTTCCGCCGCGTTGTTTTTGGGCGCCGGAGGGAGCATTTCCGGTATCTGGACGACGAGCAATAGCCAGCTCGCCGCCGCCAACACGCAGGCATCGTAGCTCGTTCGATCCCGTTTGCAAAACGCGCTACACTTTCGTGCATCGGGAACACGGGCGTCGAGATCCGTCTGTTTGACCAGCGCCGCGCTCCGGCCGATTGGACCGAGGTCATTCGGCCGTCGCAGTGCGCCGTGTTTCTGAAAGATCGCCAGACCTCGATTCCACTATCGCGCGAAGGCCGGCCGTTTCGCTCGTCCCTGGAAACCACATGTATCCTGTTCGACACCATTGCCGAGGCGCAGCAGTTCTGTGAGGCTCAGGTGATCGAATATCCGAATATCTGCTGCGAGGTGCTGGACGCCGGTGGCCGCGCCCATCCTCCGTTGCTGGTAATCGAACATCCCGACTGCGGCCCCCGCGACGAGAGTCCTTCCGGCTCGCGCCGCAGGAAGCTGATTGCCGCGGCGTTGTTGCTGGCGGTCCCGCTGCTTCTCTGGCTCGACTGGCGGCGGAATTTCTCTCTCATTCTTCCTACCTTCCTGGCATTCAATTGCATTCTGACGGGCCTTCGGTTTCTGTACTGGGATTTTGGCGTGAAGCAGCGCGAGCGCGAACGGCTCGAGCGCTTGGAGAGGCATCGCAAGATCGAGCGAGGACAGCCGTGAATGCGGAAAGCCGCACCCAGCGGCGCTTCAGTGTCAGCCAGGCGGCGACCCTGCGCACGGCCGGAACCCCGGGTGCTTCGTGGAATGCGCGCATCCAGGACGTCTCGCGGGGCGGCATGCAGCTCCTCATCGACAATCCGGTCACCGGTGGGCCAGACGTGCGCGTCGACTGGAACAGCCGCGAGATCGCCGGCATCATCCGCTATCAACGTGCGGACGAAATCGGCTTCCGTGTCGGCATCGAGCTGTCGTCACCCTGGGAATCTCTGGTTGACGAGGTGCTGGCCTGGCAATCAGAGGAGTTGCGGGCCTCCAATCGCGATCTGGAGCGGCACGCAGCCATCCTGAAGGACCAGGCCGACCTGCTCGACCTCACCTACGACACCATCGTCGTGACCGCCATGACCGGAGAGATTCTGTTCTGGAATTCCGGCGCCGAACGCATGTACGGTTGGACGAAGGCCGAAGCCGTGGGCCGCAAACTCCGCTCGCTGGTACAGGGCAACTTTCCCGAGTCGCTCGAGCGCGCCCGGCAGGAACTGCTCGACAACGGGCGCTGGGAAGGGGAACTGGAGCAGCGGCGTAAAGATGGGGCTCGCATCTTCGTCGCCAGCCGCTGGGCTCTCCGCCGCGACAGCCAGGGCAACCCCACCGGCATCATGGCGACGAATACCGACATCACACGCAAGAAGCAGGCGGAACAGGAATTGGTCGCTTACGCCGCGGCGCTCGAATCCAAGAACGCCGAACTCCGCGAGGCGCTCGATCTGGCCTGCGAGGCGAGCACCGTCAAGAATCGTTTTCTGGCCAGCGTTTCCCATGAATTCCGCACTCCGTTGAACGGGATCATCGGTTTTTCCGAACTCCTACAGGATGGAGCCGTCGGCCCTCTCAACGCGGATCAAAAAGAGTGCGTCGCCGATCTGCTGGCCTGCTCGCGCCACCTGCTCACCTTGGTGAACCAGATCCTCGACGTCACCGCAATCGAAGCTGGGAAGATAACGTTCCGCTACGAGGATGTTTTGTTGGAGCGGGTAGTTCCCGAAGCTGTGGCCAGCCTCCGGGGTATGGCCTCGGCCAAGCGGATCAAAATCGCGTTCGACCTGGACACCGGGATGGGGGTGGTGCGCGCCGACCCGGTGCGCATCAAGCAGGTGCTCTACAACTTCGTGTCGAATGCCATTAAGTTCTCCGCGGAGGAGAGCGGAATCCGCATTCGCGTGTGCCCGGAAAATGGCGCATTCTACCGCCTTGAGGTCCAAGACAAAGGAATGGGGATCGCGCCGGGGGAGATGGGTTTTCTGTTCGCCGAATTCAGCCAGTTGGGCAGCAGTTCGAAAGCGCAAACCGGGACAGGCCTGGGCCTGGCGATCACTAAACGCATCGTCGAGGCGCAAGGCGGCCGCGTCGGCGCGGAAAGCGTGCCGGGCTCCGGAAGCCGGTTTTACGCCATCCTGCCTTGCCGGCCGGACGGTTCTTCGACCGAGACGCCACGATGATAGAATCAACGATTCCATGGCTGCCGGATCGCTTCCCCAAACTGCCTATCTGCCCTACGATGACCGGACGCAAACGCTCCGGCAAATCAAAGGCTATCCGCGAAGTTGGACGCGCACTCCGGCGCAGCCGCTGATCGAACGCCCGCTGACCCTCTCCGAACTCACCGGACCTACAGGCCTGGAAGAGAAGCTCAACCTCGGTAACGGCGATTTCTCCTGCCTCACACCGGGCGGCCCCCGCGCCATCGGCCAGCTCATCTCTGTTTCCGGCCGCGTGACGGACGAGGATGGCGCGCCGCTCACCTGCGCGCTCGTCGAGGTCTGGCAGGCGAACTCCGCCGGCAAGTACATCCACCAGTTGGACCGGCACCAGGCGCCGCTCGACGCCAACTTTACCGGCCAGGGCCGCTTCCGCACCGGCGCCGATGGGAGTTACCAGTTTCGGACCATCAAGCCCGGCGGTTATCCCGTGATGGAATCGGACTGGTGGTGGCGGCCGCCGCATATTCATTTCTCGATCTTCGGCCCGAGCTGGATGAACCGCTACGTGACGCAGATCTTCTTTCCCGGTGAACCACTCAACGAAACCGATCTGCTGCTAAACGGTGTCCTCGACCCGGAAGCGCGTCAGCGCCTGATCTTTCAACCGCAGCCGACCAAAGTGGAGTCCGGGACGAATATGCTCAGCTTTCGCTTGGATTTTGTCCTGCGTGGAAAGAACAGTACGCCTGCATTAGGTTGAGATGAGCACCCCGTCACCGTACTCCACCATCGGACCGTTCTTTCCCTTCGAATTTGTGGACGATTGTAACGACCTGACGAAGTTCGCCGGACGCAAGGCGCGCGGCCAGCATATTCTGCTCACCGGGCGTGTGCTGGAGGAGGGCGGCGTACCCACGGCCAACACCATTCTCGAGATCTGGCAGCCGGACGCCAATGGCGTGTTCCGTCATCCTCTCGATCCGCGGTTCCAGGAAGTGGATCCGGGGTTCTTCGGATGGGGCCGCGCGCGCACCGATCGCGATGGATGGTATCGTTTCCCGACGGTGCTGCCGGGCCGCCCGCGGGAAGCCGGCGGCCGTCTCCGCTGCGCCCATGCCAATCTTATGATTCTCGCCATCGGCCTCACGCGACGGCTGGTGACCACTGTCTTCTTTTCAGATGCGCCCGACTCTGCTGACGATCCCGTCCTCGAATCCGTGCCGCATGCGGCGCGCCGGCGGCTGTTCGCGGCGCGGGAACCCGCGCTCGATGCGGACGGCTTCCCTGCCTACCGCTTCGACGTGATCTTGCGAGGCCAGCAAGAAACGCCGTTCTTCCTCGACTAAGGAAAGAGCCGTTGTGTATACTTTCATACCGGACTTCTCGTCCGGACCAGGAGAAAAGATCGCATGAGTGATGTGCTCAGTGGAGCTGAGTTTAAGAGACAATTGCGCGACGGAAAGCCGAAGATCGGGCTCTTCCTGAATTCGAGCAGTCCCACGGTGGCCGAACAACTGGCGCACAGCGGCTACGATTGGCTGCTGGTGGATACGCAGCACGGGCCCATGGGATATGAGAGTCTTTCGGGGATGCTGGCGGGAATCGCCAACGGGGGAGCAAAATCTCTGGTGCGTGTAGGCAGTTACCAGGATCGTCCCGGCATTCAGCAGGCGCTCGATATGGGAGCCGACGGCGTTCTGGTGCCCTATATCAATACGGCCGAAGAAGCCCGCCAGGCAGTAAGTTGCGCGCGCTACCCGACCGCGGGAACACGATCGGTGTATTTTCCGCAGCGCAGCATGAACCGCGAAGGCCTGTTGGGTTACGCCGGCGCGGCCAATGCCAACACTATTGTGGCCCTGCAGGTGGAAACTGCTTCCTGCATCGAGAACATCGACGAAATCGCCGGCGTGCCGGGCGTGGACATCCTGTTCCTCGGCCAGAACGACCTGTGCATGTCCATGGGCCTCTATGAAAAATACGAGTTCCCGCACATGTACACCTCGCCGGAATTGGGCGCCGCCACGGATAGTCTGCGCGCCGCTGCGAAACGGAATAACGTAATTCTCGGCCTGTTCCTGTTTGGTACTTCGCGCGTAGGTGAGTTTCTGGAAAAGGGTTTCCCCTTCATCAGCATCGGTAACGACCTGCATCACATCCTGACGCAGGCCGGCGCCTATGTAAAAGACATCGAAACCGTCTCCAAAGAAAAAGGCCGGGACTGGGGCCGCCGCCCCACAGCGCTGATTTAGATCAGCGCCCGAGACCGGCACGGCGTGCCGGCCGGTGCTCTCAAAACGAACGACTTACAGATTAAAACCGGCACGCCGTGCCGGTTTTTGAAACTGCCTGCCCCGCCGGCCGCCAGGGCGCTACTTCTTCCGCGCGAACCGGTAGTCGCCGGAGACGTGTTTTACGTACAGTTCCTGGGCGCCGCCTTCGCCCTTGCGGAACTCGATGCCGAGCCCGTACAGGCCGGAAAATTCGCTCTCCGACACTGCCACGAGCGGCGTTTTTCCCCGCCCGTCCATATCGCCGAAAAGCGTGCCGCCAGAAACACTGATTTCGACCACCCGCGGAACCAGTGTCCTGCTCCAGAGCTTCGGGCCCTCTTCGTAGACGCCTATGTATTTCGTGAGAATGGCGGGTGCGACCTTTACCTCGGCCTTCTTTTCATCGGAAGCCTTCCCCACCCAGTGCTCCAGCGAGCTGCCCTTCTCATTGCAGACCCATTCGAGCAATTCCGTGTCGGCGGCGAATTCCGCGCGCACCGCTACGGTCCAGGGCTTGGCGTACACCTTGGGGTCGGAAAGCGTCACTTCGACATCGAGGTTGCCGAAATCGCGGCGGCGGTAGCGTTCGGTCATACGCAGCGCTTCCGAGTGCGGGTGGCCGTCATGATCGAGCCACGTGCGGTCGTTGAACCCGGCACTCTCCACCACCAGGGTGTCGCCCTCCCAATGCCCCACCGAGTACCCCATCCAGTTCGGATTGGGAGACTTCTCCAGAGTGCGGCCGTCCATGAAGATCTGCCGGTAGGTGAGATCCGGATTCAACATGACAATCAGCGCGGGAGTCTGGATAATCTTCACCATCTCTGTGCCGGTGCTATCGGCCCCGGTGCTGTACCCCGGTCCCAGCGGCAGGCAGAGGACATTCATGTAATCTTTGCCCAGGTTCTCTCTGCGCTGCTCGACCAGCGCTTCCACCCAGGGGGGAACATCGCCGGACTTCAGATCGGCCGCGATGTTGCGGGAATACTTGGGCGAAATCTTGCCCCACAGCCCCGAAAGATCCGGCTTGCCATCGGGTGTGCGGGGCGCCGGCGCCGCGAGATTCGGCTTGCCGTCCGGTGTGCGCGGAATCCCGGGCGTGGGATGATTCAACCACTGCGCTCCGAGCGGCGCGCTGCTCCACACGGCTGTCAGGATCACCATTGCCGATAGAGTCATGGAAGCTCCTTTTGGACCGGCCGTCCTTGATGAATTCTATCGAATCCTGCTCACAGGAGGGGATTTTCGACGACCGCACGGACTTTTTCGGCAAGAGCAATCGCGGAATACGGCTTTTGAATGAAACCAGCCAGTCCCTTGCCGGTGAAGCGGCGCACGGCTTCTACTTCGTTATAGCCGCTGGAGAGAATCACTCGTACATCTGGCTTGACCGCCTTCAACTGCCGGAATGCTTCCTCGCCATTCATCACGGGCATCGTCATATCGAGCAGCACCACCGAGACTTTGTCCGCCAGGACCTGAAAGAGTTCCACCCCCTCCTTCCCGTTTTCCGCGAAGACAATCGTGTAACCATAACGCTCCAGCATCGATTTCGCAGTGCGCCGGATAATCGCCTCGTCATCGATCACGAGGACGAGTTCACCCTTCGCCGTGTCCAGTGAAGGAAGACCCGTTTTCTTGATTTTGGCGGTCTCGGCTGTTGCGGGAAACAGCACCTTGAAGGTAGTGCCCTTGCCCGGCCGGCTGTAAACCTTCATGGTGCCTTTGTGCCCGCGCACGATTCCCTGCACCGCCGCCAGCCCAAGTCCGCGCCCGAGGAACTTAGTCGTGAAAAAAGGATCGAAAATACGATTCAGCGTTTCCTCATCCATGCCGCAGCCCGTGTCATGCACTTCGAGGCTGACATACGTTCCTGCCACCAGCTCCGTCGAGCCGCCAAGCGTGCTCAGCATGTAGTGGTCGTCCACATTCTGAAGGCCGGTAGTCACCAGAACCGTGCCATTCTCGTTCGGCGCAATCGCTTCGGCGCCGTTAATTACCAGGTTCATTACGATTTGCTGGATCTGACTCGCATCCCCATGGACCAGGGGAATATCGTCGCGCAGCTCGAGCCGCAATTGCACGTTTTTGGGAATGGACGTTTGCACGAGGGTACTGATCTCGCGCACCAGCGCGGAGACGTTCAGGGCCTCAATCACGAACCGGCCCTTCCCCGCATAGGCGAGCAACTGGCGCGTAAGATGGGAGGCCCGCTCGCTGGCGCTGATGACGTCGCGGAGCAGACTGCGTATGGGGTGATGACCCGAAACACTCTCGAGTGCCAGCGATGCATTTCCCAGGATTCCCGTCAGAAGATTGTTGAAGTCGTGGGCCACGCCGCCGGCAAGCACTCCAAGACTTTCGAGCTTCTGCGTGTGGCGTAATTGATCTTCGAGTTGTCTGCGCTCGGTGACGTTGCGCGCGACATGGGAGGCCCCGATGATGCGGCCGCCACTATCCCGAATCGGCGAGATGGTAAGCGAGACATCGATCAAGTCGCCGGACTTCGTCTTGCGAACCGTCTCGAAATGTTCCACGCGTTCACCGCGCCGGATGCGCCCCAGGATCTCCGTCTCCTCGTTCGGCCGGTCTTCCGGCAACAGCAGAGTCATTGGCTTGCCTGCCACCTCGCTGGCGCTATAGCCGTAAACCCGCTCCGCGCCGAGGTTCCAGGTGAGGATGATGCCTTCCAGGGTCTTGCTGATGATCGCATCCTCCGCGAAGGAGACGATGGCCGCGAGCTGCTCCAACCGCAGCTCAATCTGTTTTCGGTCCGTAACGTTGCGCGCCACATGCGAAGCGCCGATCAGGCGGCCGTGTTTGTCGCGGATCGGGGAAATAGTCAGCGAAACATCGATCAGATCGCCGGACTTTGTCTTACGAACCGTCTCGAAGTGCTCCACACGCTCGCCGCGCTGGATGCGCTCCAGAATTTCGGTCTCCTCGTTCGGGCGATCATCGGGCAGCACCAGCGTCATTGGCTTGCCGATCGCTTCGCCGGACGTGTAACCGTAAATCCGTTCCGCGCCGGAATTCCAGGAGAGAATGATCCCGTCCAGGGTTTTGCTGATGATTGCGTCCTCGGAGGATTCGACTATGGCCGCCAGGTGGGCCATTGCCTCCTCCGGATGGGAATTCTCCAGAATTCCCGAATCGCCGGAGTGCGTCATCGAAAATAACATTTTAGCGGAATTCAAATTTAGACCTCGGCTTTCAGGAGCAGCTTCAGGTCCACGGGTTCAGCCGTACGTGCGTATGCGAACAATTCCAAAGGCGACGTTCTAATCCGTTTGGAAGGGTTCCAGCCGTTCGAGAATCTTGCGGATTTCGGCCGCTTGCGATACCTTCACCGATGCCTGCATTCGGACTCGCCGCGCAACTTCCCGCGGCAGTTGGGAGGCTACTTTCTCAGCCAGCACCGCGGATTCTTCCAGCGCCACCACGGCGGACCAGAGGGCCTTCTCCTGCGCTTCGGAGTGCCCCTGCAGCAATGTTCGTGCGGAATAGACGTGTCCGACCAGACACTTGTACTGGCGAAGGCCTGGCATTTCGGTCGTTTCGCGGACTTCAGACAACGGGCCGCGGCACTCTGGGCACGTTGCCTCCAGCAGTTCCTTAGTCTTCATTGTCCTACTCCCTACTTTTCTCGCCCGTCCACTGGACACGCCCGTTGATAGCGAGGCTTGTCAGCAGCGGCCCCATGGCTTTAACGTCCATAACGTAATCTACCGGCACATGGTCCAGCGCGCTGAGAGGCATATCCGGGAACGCCGCGGTCCCGGGGTCCTGCACAATGGCGACACCGTTGAAGTGCTTGATCCACCATAATCCCGTAGCGCCGTCATCCTGGGCGCCGCTGAGAATGATGCCTGCTACACGTTCCTTATAACTTACTGCGGCAGACCGGAACAATGCATTGATGGCGGGGCGGTGCATATTCTCCTTTGGCCCGCGCCATAAATGGAGCTCGTCCTGTTCCACGAGGAGATGGTAATCGGGCGGCGCTACGTAGATATGCCCTGCCTCGATTCGCTGCGCTTCTTCGGCTTGCAAGGCCGGAAGCCTGCCGCTACGATTGAGGACTGCCGGCAGTTCCGACCGATGCCATGGCGGAAAGTGAACGACCACGAGCAGGCAGCCGGGAAAATCCGGCGCGAGGCCGGTTACGAGCTCCTGTAGCGCAGTTACTCCTTCGGTTGAAGCACCCACGACGAAGATATCGCGCTTGGTTCGCAGTCCCTCCAAGGATATCGACAGCCGAGAGCGTAGGAGCAAGTGCATAGTGCTCGTACGAGCATCCACTCGCGATCCCACGTGAAGTCGCGAACCAACAACTATGACTGATCTTCCGGGATTTTGCCGTACAGCGTCAGGTCGGTAAAAATACGCAGAACCCGCATGTATTCCTCAATCGAGCGAGACTGCTCCCGCATGGCGCACATCACGGCGAGTTCTGCATCCGGGGGCGGCGGCGAGACGCTCTCCTGTTTTGCGAGGGCGCTTCTGTAGCGCTCCAACGCGGCACGGTAGCGACCATGGGCCGCTTGCACGCGACTTCGCCAAAGGTCCTCCAAATCATATCGATTAACCGGCGGTGGACCATTGGGCATTCTGATCCGTGCCCTTTCAAAAAAGGACGTCATCAGGTTATTAGAAATACCACTTAGTGCGAGTATCCTAAATCGGTCAAATGATGTAGCAAACTAAGAGGCTGATAATAGGTTACTTATTTATCGCCCATGTGGGCCAGATCGAGGTTGTTCTCGCACACGGCTTCCAATAATTCCGTGTCGGGCAGGAGCCGCGGCGATTCCTTGACCTTCCACATCCGGGTATATGCCTTGGGATCGTCGATCGTAATTTCGAGCGACATGTGGCCGAAATCGATTCGGTGATAACGCTCGATCACATGCAACGCTTCCGTGGTGGGGTGGCCGTTAATATCCAACCAGATTTTGCCGTTGAAACCGATGGAGTCCACCACCAGGTCGTCTCCGTCCCACCGCCCCACTGAGTATCCGTGCCAGGAAGGCTCGGGGTCCTTGGGAAGCGGGCGTCCATCCATGAAGATCTCCCGATGACGCTGCCCCTCGTAGAGCATGATCACTTCTTCTTTGCCCGGGACATCGATCAGCTTAAACGGCGAAGTGATGGTCTGCTTCAAAGGCGGGCTGAGTGGCAGACAGCGCGCGCTCGGGTCGTCTCTGCTCTCCGTGTCCCTGCGCCGCTTGTATTCCGCGGCCGCCCAGGGCTGGAAGGGCACCTCTTCGGGTTTCAGATCGGCGGCAATGTTGATCATGTACTTGGTGATTCCCATCCAGACACCCGTGAGGTCGGGCTTGCCGTCGGACCGGCGCGGAGCCGGCGCGGTGAGATCGGCCTTACCGCCGGCAGTGCGCGGCGTGCCCTTGGTGGGGTAATTCAACCACTGGGCATCCACGACGAACACACATGCGACCGCCAGCAGCAAGCCGCGGAAAATTCGTGCCATCCTCACCGCCAGTCTCCTTCCATGCCTTCGGGAATTATACAAAGAAACCCGCGCCGCGAATCGGCTAGAATATGGGCGAGAGCATAACGGATACATGAGGATTGCAGCCCTGCTTTTGCCGGAAATGGTGGCCGCGTTTCTGGCGCTCACGCCGCGAGCGGACGCCCAAACCGCAGCCCGCCCGGCGCCCACCGCCGAGGATTGGGCCGCGGTAGCGAAACTCCCCGATCTTACAGGTGTGTGGGAGACGCCGCTCGGCGGGGGTCGAAACGCTGCCGGACGAGGCGGCGCACCCGCGGGGCGCGCGGGCCGCGGAACTCCCGCCGCTCCCTCGCTGACACCAGCCTACGCCGCCAAGGCGAAAGCCTTGGCCAGCGCCACCAGGGCGGAGGATAACGAAACCGCCAACTGCCTCCCGCCAGGGCTGCCGGGTATCATGACGCAGCCCTACCCGTATGAAATTCTGGTGACGCCGGGGCGCGTGACCATTATCAGCGAGGCCTACACCCAGGTCCGCCATATTTATACCGACGGGCGGCCTCTGCCGCAAGATCCCGATCCGACTTTCTACGGCGTCTCGGTTGGCCGCTGGGAGGACAACAGTCTTGTGGTGGAGACGGTGGGGCTTGCCGACGTTCCCCGCGGACTCTCCTTCCCCTACAGCGAGAAGATGAAGATCGCGGAACGATTCCGCCTGACCGATCCCGACACCCTCACGCTCGAGACCACGATCATCGATCCCGAGGCGCTGGCGACGCCTTTTGTCATGCCGGTCCGCACCTTTGTGCGGCACCGGAACTGGACGCTTGCAGAGTATGTCTGCGAGGAAAACAATCGCAATTTTGTGGATGAAAAGGGGAAGGCAGGACTCAGGCTGGCCAACCCCAATGCCTCTCCCAGGTAGGAGTGTTAACGAACACGTGCTTATGAAAATCCGCATGAACCAAACCGTTCGGCGCGCCGCGGTGACGGTCGCGCTGATCGCCGGCGCATCGGGCCTCGCGTTGGCCCACCACTCGTACGCGGCCTTCGACATGACGGCCCAGAAAGTCATTACGGGAACCGTGGTCAAGGTCAACTGGACCAACCCCCATACCTGGGTCTGGCTGGACGTGCCCAACGAGCAGGGTGCAATGGACACATGGGGTGTGGAAGGCATGAGCCCCAATTACCTGGCGCGGCGCGGCTGGAGCCGCACTACGATCAAACCGGGCGACAAGCTCACCATCACCGTTCACCCGGCCAAAGACGGTTCCAAGGGCGGTTCGTGGATCTCGGCGAAGCGGCCGGACGGCGAGGTCCTGATGATGACGGGAGACATCACGAATCCCTGAGACCGCAACAGGCCGAGTGCCGAAGCTCGGCGCCGAGCTCGATGCGTTCGGCTGCGCCGTTTGGAAACGGCTGGTGACGCCGCGGCAATGCGCCTCCATCGCCCGCAGCTATCACGATGACCGGCTCTTTCGCAGCCGGGTGGTCATGGCCCAGCACGGATTCGGCCGCGGCGAGTATAAGTACTTTTCCTATCCTCTGCCAGCCCCGATTGCCGGGTTGCGCGCGTCGCTGTATCCACATCTTGCAGCCATCGCCAACCGCTGGAATGATGCCCTGGGAGTTGCATTCCGCTACCCGGAGGAACACCGGCAGTACCTCGACCTCTGCCACCGCGCGGGGCAGACCAAACCGACCCCCCTGCTTCTCGAATACAAGGAGGGCGATTATAACTGCCTCCACCAGGATGTTTATGGCGAGCATGTTTTTCCGTTACAGGTTACGGTGCTGCTCTCGGTACCCGGCCGCGACTTCACGGGCGGAGAGTTTGTGTTGACCGAACAGCGGCCGCGCATGCAGTCGCGGGCGGAAGTGGTACCGTTGGAACAAGGGGACGCAGTGATCTTCCCTGTGCGCGAACGCCCGGTCTCCGGCACGCGCGGAGTCTACCGCGTGCGCATGCGGCATGGCGTAAGCCGCCTGCGCTCGGGCCATCGCTACACACTCGGGATTATCTTTCACGACGCGCGATGAAACCTTCGGCTTCAACGGGAGATTTGTTTGCCGATGTCCAGGGCGGCGTCGAGCCGCTGGCTGAAGGAGCGGCCATCCTCCGTGGATTTGTAGCAGACGAAGCAACCCTATTGGAAGAAATCCAGCGGGTCGCCGCAGCCGCGCCGTTCCGCCAAATGGTCACTCCGGGCGGCTACCGGATGTCGGTGTCGATGACGAACTGCGGCGCAGCAGGGTGGGTTTCCGACCCGCGCGGTTACCGCTACGACGCGGCCGATCCCGGCACGGGAATGGCCTGGCCGGCGATGCCCGAATCGTTCCGCCGCCTGGCGAACGATGCGGCCGGCGCGACGGGTTTCGCCGAATATGTGCCCGACGCCTGCCTGATCAACCGCTATGAAGCCGGCACCAAGCTCTCGCTGCACCAGGATAAAGACGAACGGGATTTCACCGCGCCCATCGTCTCGGTTTCGCTGGGGTTACCGGCGGTGTTTCTGTTCGGCGGCCTCCGCAGACGGGACCGGCCGCGGCGGTATCGCCTGGAGAGCGGGGATGTCGTTGTGTGGGGCGGGCCCGCGCGGCTCACCTACCACGGCGTCGCTCCTCTGCCTGAAGGAGAGCACCCGCTGACGGGACCGTACCGGTTTAACCTCACATTTCGCAAGGCGCTCTGATGGCGGCGACGAAAAAGAAGCCCGCCCCGGCGAAGGCGAAATCGAAGAAGAAGGCTCAGCCGGCTCCCCGGCCAAAGCCGAAACGTCCCGCCAAAGCGCAGCCCTTGGATCTATCCGCATTCCCGGCCGAATCGCTTACGTCTTTTGAAAGGCGGATCTGTCTGGCCTGCGTTTTGGACGTCTTCACGCGGCACCTGGGGTTAGCCCTCAAAACCGCCCACCTCGAAATCCGGCGCCATGCCCCGCCGCTTGCCGAGTTGCAAGGTCCCGATCACGTGCGTCCCTATTTCCCGGCGAGTACCACTCCCGGCGCCTGCCCCTACTGCGCGGCTCCCCCAAAGTGGCACGCGCAGCTTCGTGTTTACCGGATCGAGAGTGGAAAGGCCACCGATGCGTTGCGCCGGGAACTCGTGAAATCACTGCCGAAATCGGAAGACCAGTTCCTCATTCTCGAAGAGAAAGCCACGCAGCAGCATGCCTTTTTCGAGTGGCTGGAGAAGATCAGCGGGGATTTCGACCTCGATCAACCGGGCTGGCTTCGCGAAGTATCCAAACACTACCTCAGCCGCAAGGAACCCAAGGTCGATTGGCAGGCCCTGTTCGGCCCGATCCACGCCATTCGCCGTTCGCGCCGCTTAGATAGCGGGTGGGAAGTGGACGCGGGCCGCCTCTTTCTGGCGCCGCTTTGGTTCGACGAATTGCTCCTGGTGCAATACCTGGTGAGCCGTTCGCAAAAGGCGGGCGGCCTCACTCTGGAAGGCCGCTACACCCTTCCTGAGCTGTTTGCGAGACTGCGCAAAGCGGGATATCTGCGCGCCATGGGCGTGGAGGCTCATACTCCAGCCGATGCGCTGGAAGCGCTGGTAGCGCACTTGAGCGGCGGTGAGAGCTCGCTGCGGTTCTACTATATTGTGGACCGCCGCGAGTTTCTGGAAAAAGCGAAAGCGCTCAAGCTATTGAAGCCGCCGAAGCCCAAATTACCCCAGACCTTGGCGCGCGCCCGGGGGAAGGGTCAATGACGGGCCGCGCCTTCCGCCGGCGTGAAACGGTGAATCACATCGTACAACTCGTCGGCGCGAAACGGCTTGGCAAGATATCCGTTCATGCCCGCTTCTAGAAAGCGTTCTTGTGCTCCATTGACAGTCTCCGCGGATAATCCCACAATCGGGATCGTGACGCCCGCGACGCGCATGGCTTGAGCGGCTTCGATTCCGCTCATTTCGGGCATTTGATTATCCATCAAAATCAAGTCGAAGATTTCGGCCGTCACGCGCTCGATTGCCTGCCGTCCGGTCGATGCAATCCTCACATAATGCCCCTGCTTCTCGAGGAGGCGGGCCGCCACCGTCTGGTTCACCAGGTTGTCTTCGACAAGCAGGATACGGAGTGGCGGATGCCTGGTTTCGGCTGAGGTATCCACTCGCCTAACACCTTCTGTGCAGATGCCAAACCGGCAGGAGAAGGAAAAACGGCTGCCCTGACCAGGGGCACTGTCCAACTCGATCCGGCCGCCCATGAGTTGCACCAGCTCGGAAGAGATGGCAAGGCCCAGGCCGGTCCCGCCGAAACGGCGCGTGATGGAGGCATCCCCCTGCGAAAAGGCATCGAAGATGTGGGTTTGCTGGTCTTTCGGAATTCCGATCCCGGTGTCCGCCACCAGAAAACGCAGTTCCACGGACTCGTCCGTTCGCTCGCCGGTCTCCACCTGAATGCTCACCAAACCGGCTTCCGTGAACTTGATGGCGTTTCCGGCGAGATTCAGCAGGACCTGCCGCAGACGGACCGGATCGCCGCGCAGCGATGAGGGAACTTCGGGAGCCACGGAGCTGCGCAAACGCAGTTTTTTGGCCTCCGCCTGCGCGCTCAGGATTTCGCGCGTCTGCTCGACGATGGCCCGCATATCGAAGGAACTTGTCTCGAGTTGGAGCTTGCCGGCTCCGATTTTGGAGAAATCAAGCACATCGTTGAGCACGTGCAGCAAACCCTTGGCGGAGCTGTACAGGGTGTCCAGATAGAAATCGCGCTGCTCGGGGCGGCACTCGGCCGATTGCAGTAGTTGGGCCATGCCCAGGATTCCGTGCATCGGCGTGCGAATCTCGTGGCTCATGTTGGCCAGGAACTGGCTCTTGGCCAGGCTGAGCGCTTCCAATTCGCTGAGCCGATCCGCTTCCAGCGCCCGATCGGCCAACCCGGTCCAGTAGGAGTTGTGCAGGCCTCGAGCCTGGGTCAGCAGAAACACCACGAACAGCCCAGCCGTAAGGGCGAAGGTATATCCTTCCAGTCCGCCGATCCACAGGCTTGCCAGGAAGACCGGCACTTCCAGCAGCAGGACGTGAAGATAGACCAAATTCAGGCAGGGGACGAAGGTGATGGTTCCTCCCGTCGCCAAGCCGACGATCCATATGATGCAGGCGGTAAACGGCCAGCTTCCGAAGCCGTACAGGAGCGCGAAGGCCGCTTGCGTGACACCACACGCACCGGCAATGAGAACCACACTGTCCGCGATGCGGCGCCGCCAAAGAGCGGGTTCGGCCCGAAGAAGCCGCGGCGGTCCCAGCACGAGGCTTGCCCGAAAAACCAGCGCGCCCACCAACACTGTGGCGATCGACCACATCAGGCGGGGGTGCTCGCGGAAGGAGGCAGTGCCGAATGCGAGCATCGTCACAAGCCCGAGGTAAGTATATAACCCCTTCAAAAGACGGGATCTTAGCTCGAGATTCGCCTGTTCCACCAGGGCTGTGCGCTGGCGCGGATCTCCTGTTCCCCCCGCAGAGATTCCTCGTCCGTCAGTGAGCATAGCCCCTTGACCCTTATCGGCAGAACGGGCATTTTAGTTTGGGCTGTCGATTCCTCCTGGTGTTCCTCCTGCTCCTCGTACAAGTGGTAGTAATAACTGGCGAGGCCGCACCCGACCAGGAGAGCCAGCAAAATTCCGATCCACCGCAATGTCTGCGCATTCCAGGCACGGTCGTGGGAAGCGGCAGCCATAGTGGCCCGCACGGCGGCCCATGCAGTCCCGCTTCCGAGCACCAGCTTGAGATACCACGGCATCAGGTCGAGGTGACTCTGCCCGCCCACCTGGCTCCACACTTCGAACGCCGTGAACAAAGCGATGAGGAACTCTATGGTATAAGCGAGCCGCAGATTGGGCGTCACAAAGCGCTCCGCCTCCGGCGCTTACCGCAACCCGAACGTGAACAATGCGCTGCCTGCCTGAATGCTGACGTACTGCCTGCCGTTTACCATGTAGGTCATGGGCCCGGCGGCCACCGAGGGTCCCAAATTGGTTTCCCACAGCAGCTTGCCATCGCGGGCATCAAGAGCGTAGAACGCTCCGTCGCGGCCGCCGCTAAACAGCACATCGGACGCAGTCGTCAGGATGCCGGCCTCGGTGTTCATCGCCGAGAGCCGGTGGTCCCATTTCTTTTCGCCAGTCTGCGGATCGATTGCGCGAACCGCGCTGTAGACATCGTCGTCCTCTTTACCCGGCCTCGGAAATTCGCCGGCAAAAGTCTTGCTTGCGTCGTACTCGGGTGGCTTGTCGGCTTTACTGTAAATCGACGAACTGTTTTCCCATGTCGGAATGTAGAAGAGTCCCGTGTGAGGACTGTAGGACGGGTTATACCAGTTCGTGCCGCCCTGATTTCCCGGATAAACCAGCGTGCCTTCCTTCGTCGGTTCGATGCCCGGAGCCCGTATGGGCCGGCCTTTCTCATCGAAACCGGTGGCCCAGTTGACCTTGACAAACGGTTTGCCCAGCAGGAAATTGCCATTGACGCGATCGAGGACGTAAAACATGCCGTTGCGGTTGGCCCACAGCATCACTTTCCGCGGCTGGCCGCGGAACTGGATATCGGCCAGCACCGGGACTTGCGTGGCGTCCCAATCGAATTCGTTGTGCGGCGAAAACTGATAATGCCACTTCAGCTTGCCGGTATCGGCATCGAGCGCCACTACCGAACTGCTGTACAGGTTATCGCCGAGGCGCCCATCGCCGTTCCAGTCCGGGCCGGCATTGCCCGTTCCCCAGAATGTAAGATTGGTTTGCGGATCGTAAGAACCGGTAACCCAGACCGGAGCGCCTCCGTGCATCCACGAATCGCCCGACCAGGTTTCGTGGCCCGTCTCCCCGGGCCCGGGAATGGTGTAGAAGCGCCAGACTTCTTTGCCCGTGTTCACGTCGAACGCGGCGATGAAGCCGCGGATTCCGTACTCTCCGCCGGCTACGCCCGCGAGCACCTTGTCTTTGATCACCAGGGGCGCATGCGTCATCGAATAGCGCTGCTTGGGATCGGCCGCTTGCGTCTTCCAGATCTCCTTGCCCGTTTTGGCATTGAGCGCGATGACGTTGGTATCGAGTGCCGCCAGAAAGATCTTGTCTCCGGCAATCGCCAGTCCGCGGGTCTCCTGGCCGCAGCAGTTGCGGGCGGCCGCGTCGGGCTTATAGAGATAGCGCCACAGCACTTTCCCCGTCGCGGCATCCAGCGCCATGACGTCGTTGATCCCCTGCACCGTGTACATGACGCCATCGACCACCAGCGGCGTCACTTCGTGCTTCTCCAGCGATTTCGACTGGAATACCCACTTGAGCGTCAGATCTTTCGCATTGTCGGGAGTGACCTGCGTAAGACCGCTGTGCCGCTGGCTCATTACGCCGCCCGAATAGCTGAGCCAGTTTTGCGGTTCCTGGCCGGCGCGCAGAATGCGCTCAAACGGAACGTCGGTAACGGGAGCCTCGCGGTTCGCGGGAACACGCTCAAACTGAGCCCATGCCGCCGGCGCCAGGCAGACGAATAGTAGCGCTGCGTATTTCATTCGCTTGATTGTACCTTGTTTCCCGAAAACGTCAGTTCGGCAACCGGTACGCCACGAGCTCGGCATTGTAGCCGCCGCCGCTGATCGCCACGACGACATACTGCTTTCCGTTGATCATGTAAGTCATCGGCGAACCGCTCTGCGGCGCGGGCATGGAAACCCAGCCGGCATCCTTGCCGGTGGCCTTGTCATAAGCGCGCAGCTTGGCGCCGCGCTGGCCATTCTCCTGCGTGGCCATGCCTTTTTCACCGGCGATCAGGAGCGTCTTGGTCACCAGCGTGCCCGCCTGACCTGGCCTTCCGGTACGCGGGATGTTCAGGCCCTTGAGCGCCGGATGGTTCTTGATGTTATCGGGCGTATCGCCGTGCGCTGCCTGCCACAGTATGTCGCCTTTATTGAGATCGTATGCCGTAAGCCGTCCGTATGGCGGTTTGATCAGAGGCAAGCCTTGGACGTTGAGCGCCGCGCCGGGGCCGCCGCCTTCACCGCCTTCCGCTCCGCCTCTCCCGGCGGGAGCCGCCGGCGGACGTGCCTGGCCCGAAATGAAATTCATATCCGAACGGTCCGCCGGGGGCGGGATCAAGCCGATGGGAGTCACGATGCTTTGCGAAGAGACATAGAAGACGTGCGTCTCCGGATCGTAAGAACCACCCGGCCAGTTGGCCCCGCCGCCCGCGGTGGCCGCCGTTAGCGTGGCCAAAGGCCCCTCCAACTTGCTGACGACCGGCGGCGTGAACATCGGGCCAAGCTTATAGCGCGAAACCAGCTTCACGGCCTCGGCCCGCAACTCGGGGGTGAAGTCGATCAGATCGTCGATCAGGATGCCCTGGCGGTCGAAAGCGGGCGGCTTGGTGGGAAATGGCTGAGTCGGCGCATACCATTCGCCGGGCACATCGCCTTTGGCCACCGGCCGCTCCTCGATGGGCCAGACCGGCTGGCCCGTGGCGCGGTCCAGGACGTACGTGAACGCCTGCTTCGAACACTGCGCTACGGCCTTGATCGCCCGGCCGTTTACGTTCAGATCGGCCAGAATCGGCGGGCACGGATTGTCCATGTCCCAGATCCCGTGATGCACGAACTGGTAATGCCATTTGCGCTGCCCGGTTCGCAGATCCACCGCCACGAGGCTCTCGCCAAACAGACCGTTGCCCGGCCGATGCCCGCCGTAATAATCGCCCGTCGGCATTTCGACGCCCAGGTAGGCCATCCCCAGTTCTTCGTCGATGGCGGCCTGGCCCCACGAGCCTGTATTGCCGGTGTAGGACCATGAATCGTTTTGCCAGGTGTCGAGGCCGAATTCGCCGGCCTTCGGGATGGTGTGGAACGTCCACAGCCGTTTCCCGGTGCGCACATCGAAGCCGCGCACGTAGCCCTTTACATTGTTCCTGCTCTTCGGCACGCCGCCCGGCTTATGGGCAGCGCCCACCACGATCACATCCCTGCCGATGATCGGCGCCGAATGCAGCCCGATATCGGGGCTCAATGGGTCGATTGGCTGGTCGTCATCCTCTTTCAGGTCGACCACGCCGTTCTTTCCAAAACTCGTAATGGTCCTGCCCGTCTTCGCATCCAGAGCGAACATGCGGTAGCCGGGCGTCACATAAATGATGCGCTCGTCGTTGCCGTTGGCCCAATACGCCAACCCGCGGCCGGAGAGCTGCCGCGGCGCTACCGTTCCACGCTCGCCTTCATTCTCGCCATGAACCCAAAGCAACTCGCCGGTCGCGGCATCCAACGCAACTACCGACCGCCGTGTGCCCACCACGGAATACAGCACACCCCTCGCCATCAGCGGAGTGGCCTCCAGATTAGCTTCGGGACGCGGGCCGAGGTTGTCGGTCTTAAAGCGCCACGCCACTTCCAGCTTGCTGAAATTGGACGCGTTGATCTGATCGAGAGGCGAATAGCGGGTGTTGCCCAGATCCCCGCCATAAGTCGTCCACTCGCCATTTTTCGCGCCGGACTGCGCCGCGATGGGAAGTATTCCGCCAAAGCCCAGGCAGGCTAATACGATAAGCCGCACAGCGCCACGAGACAAGGTATGCATCGAGTCCCCTCCCTCTTGTGAAGATCAGCGGGGATTATATCGCAAACACCTATTAGAGGGAACGTAGCGCTTTGGGTCATATTCTCAAATGACCCAACAACCCCCAGTTCGGTCACTTGGTTAAATGACTTGACAGGCGTAGTCGAAGTCCGACGAAGGGCACTACGATTTGGCATCAGCCCATTGATGATGGGCCGCGAGTGGGAGTGGAGCGCGGATGACGTGCTGGCAGGTATAGGGTAGCGGGCGGGGAGGCGGGGTTTGGATGGTTTCGGGCATAAATCACTGAAATCCTTTAAGGAATTGTCCTGAGAATTGAGTGACCG
>PSRJ01000247.1 GCA_003175985.1 Terriglobia bacterium | reverse complement strand
CGCCGGTCCTTAAGTCCCAACAAGCTGAAAGTGCAGCAGTGGATCGAAATCATTCGGACCGCGCACAGTCTCGGAATTCCAACCACCTCTACCATGATGTATGGCCACACCGAGCTTCCCGAACATTGGGTCCGGCATTTGCTTTTGCTTCGTGAGATTCAAAAGGACACGGGCGGATTCACGGAGTTCGTTCCCCTGGGATTCATCCACTCACAAACCAAGCTTTTCAAGAGCGGACATGCCCGCCCCGGCCACGCGATTCACGAGGATCTGATCGTTCACGCCCTTTCGCGCCTTCTCCTGAACAATTACATCCGCAACATTCAGGTTTCCTGGGTCAAGCTCGGGTTCGAAGATTCCTTGGCGTGTATGGAAGCCGGAGCGAACGATTTCGGCGGCACGCTAATGGAAGAAAGCATCTCCAAAGCAGCCGGCGCCACTTTCGGCGAGTACGTCGCACCGGGCGAATTCCGCGCGTTGATCCGCACCATCGGGCGCCTTCCAGCGGAGCGGTTCACTTCTTATCTAATTCGCGAACTTTTCGAACATCCGGACGCGGAGGAACGCCTGCCTCGCCCACCCATACCAGTATTTGGCTCCGACACGCACCACGCGCCCATATCCGCGACGGGCTACTGAACCTGTGGGACCACGTCTCGTATGCAGGCGTGGGCGAAGATGCCGGCATCGGTCCCAGAAATCTCGCCTACCGCCCGTTGCTTGGCCGCGTCGGTGCGACTACCGTGATCGGCTCCGCCTTCACTTTCAAGTCAGCCTTGATCTTCCGGCCATCGTAGTCAGTAAACCAGCGCTCCTTCACCGAGCGGTCGACGGACTGGGAAACTTTGTTCGACCAGTTCTTGTAGTTGCCGTAGAGCGATTCCAAACGGCCCCAGTCGAAAGGCGCCGTCCGGCCGAATTCCGGACAATTGCCGGGTCCCGGGCTGCTCATGTAATAGGTCGCGACCGGGTAGTCGACATAGAAGGTACGCACCCCGCCCAACCCGTTGCCGTATTGATCGAGCGCCACGCTCGGCTGGTCGGTATCGGCGCCATTCACCTTGATACGTTCCGCTTTCGGCGGCGGCGTTCCTTTCCGGACCCACTGATCGAGGTTGGCCAAGGCGGCGTGATACTCATAACTGAGCAACGGGTTTTCATTCATAAGGATTTCGGGAGTGCAGCGAGCGGCAAAAGGCCACTCGGGCGTGCCCTGCGCGTTCCCCGCCACCGCCTGATCCACGAACGAAGGGAACGTCTGATAGGGGTAAACGTCAAGGTGCTGCGCTCCCGCGATCTCGTAAAGCCGGTAGCGGTCGGCGGGGTCGTCGCTATCGGGCCGCCGCGCGCCCAATCCACCGGGCACCTCGCTCTGCGAAGAGACGCTGACTACCGGAACGCCCACATTGTGGATGACATAACGCGAATCGCTCCTGGCCGGCGGGGCAGCGCATTGATTGATCCTGCCCGGACCGCCGATGCTCTTGATCAGGTATCCGTCATAAACGGGCTTGCCGCTGGCCAACTTTGCGTGAGGATGGATGGCGTTGAGGTACGTGACAACGTCGCCGCCCTGAGTCGTCATGTAAACGTAATCCACTTTGAACCCGGCCAACGGCCGCGAAGGCATATCGCTTTTTAATGCCGCGCCGACCTGGCTGAGCATGTCCCACTTGAGACCGTCTTCGTTCGGCGCCATGGGATTCCCATTGGGGCAGGCCCCGGTTACCGGGTTCTTGAAGGAGACTGCCGCATAACGCACGGCGTCGTATTTTTTTAGTCCGGGCACCGCGCCGGGCATGGTCACTCCCACCCAGGCATCGCCGTGTTCCAGGAGCTGCGGCGAGAGATAGCCCCACATCATGGACCAGTCCCACTGGCGGGCGGCATTCATGATTTCGACGACCACCGTGCCGCTGAATTTAGAGGGGTCCATGGGATGCCGCACCAGAATCCGAGTCGCGTAGGGCGCGTTGGGTGTCTTCACGTTGAGAGACCCGTCGGCGGTCCAGTCGTAAACGTTAGCGGCGCCGCTGAGGAGGTACTCGTCCTCCGTGTAACCCGACTTGGCCAGATCCATCGGAACCAGATTGCGGCTGGCTCTTAGAAACATAAACGTCGGGTAGTAATAGTAAGGCCCGTGATCGCTGTTGACGTTCAGCGGAAGCTGCGTGGAGTTCGGTATCGGGACGGGGCTGTCAGCCGCCAGCGCGGTGGTACAAAACAGCCAACAAAGCGTGGCATAGCGTTTCATGTCTTGCTGCCCCCTCAGTTCGCTCCGGGCGGCGGCCCGCCGCAATTCCGCAAGCACTTGGCCGGCATCACGAACTTATCCTTGATCTTGTCGCGGTAGGCCGGATACATGGTTTCCGCTCCGCCCAGCGCCGCCTCGCGCGGGATTCCGTAGAGCTTGGTCATCTCATCGAGGAACGGATTCTTCCCCGGAAGGTAGTGAGGCACCGTCCCCACCGGCACCCCCTCGTCTCCAATAATGCATGGCGGGCCCCCGATACTCATGCCGGCGGGATTGCTCACAAACGTTCGGGTGATGTAGTACGGTTCAGTTAGGTAAATCGGGTCGACGATTTCCGAGGCCAGCGTCAGCATATCGCCATGGCGAATGAAATGCGTGATCATGGTGGCCTGGTCGCTGGTCATCACGCCGTTGCGACGCAAGTACCCGGTTAACATGTGCGTGGTGACGGCGGTCAGCACGTCGCCATCCCAGGTGCCGGTAGTGAAGCCCTCCTGGCTGTGCGGTGCGTTCTTGGAGGGATGCGCACGCCCGTCCATCCAGATTCTCATGGCTGCCCGATCTTCCCACTCACCAACCACCCACGCCGCAGTTCCGCCGCGCAACGGGTCCGGTTCGTTCCAGATCTTCAGGCCGAACGTTCCGACCATCATGTGCCACTGCGAGTAGAAGGCGCAGATGCGCTCCGGCATCGAAATCTGCGATTGCGAATAACTCAGAGCTTTGGCGCGGCCGGATTCATTGAACGGGATTCCGGTGAAATCTACGGGATTGGGACCGGCGCCGCGTTCCAGCGCGTCCTCGTGATTCTTAGAAGCCCAGGACCCCGACAGATCGATCTGCGCCAGCGCGGGAAAGCCCGCGCAAAGGAAGAGCGCTGCCTGCCAAGCGATTCGATTGCGTGTCATTCTGATTCCTCTCCTTACCATCGGACGGAGCACGGCGTGGGCTTCCACCCGGCGTCATTAGCCTGCTTTTTGAAGTGCGAAGTCACGATAAACGGCTCGCGCAGATACTGAGGATCGGCCACAACACTCGTGACCACAAGCATCACGTCGCCATTCTGCTCTTTGAGCATGTCGTAATATTCGGTGAGAAGGGCGTTTTCGCTGTAGGGGACTCCGTTTTTCCGGAGGTAACCGGCCTTAAGGTGTGTGGTGGTGACCTTGAGTGAGCCCTTGCCCTGGGGCGGAGCATTGGGATCGGGCGCCGGGCCGCCGCGTCCCCCACCGCGAACTTCCCAGGAGGCCAGTGAATCTCCCTGCAAGGTGGGCGGGCCTGCGGGGGCCTTCCAGTTTCCGAAATGAAACAGACGGGTCTGCGTACCGGCATCGGTCTCCATGCGCATGGTCTGGTCGTCCTGCCAGGTGAAGCGGAGGTGCCCCGGAACGCGAAGAATAGCCGGCGCGCCGTATGCTTTGCAGAGTTCGCCGGCCGCTTCATCCTTGGCGGGATCCCAGGTATCGGCGACCTTGCGGGATTCGACGTTCATCGGCACTCCCTGGTAGTCGCCGGGCGCGGGCATGACCATGCGATAGCGCCAGTCTTCGTTCACGATGGAAACCCAATAACCAGTCAGATCGATTGGCGCCGCAGCCTTGGCAGTTGGCGGCGGCCCGCCCCGGCCGCCCGCCGGAGGCTGCGCCGCCAGTGGAAGGGCTGCGCCAATCGCCAGCGCCAACAACCCGCTCGAAACTCGGTATCGCATGCAGTTTCTCTCTTCCCGTCTCACGGAGTTATTTCCTGGCCGTCAAGCTTTTGTATATGGACTCGACGAAAGCGCTGGCGGAACCCTCTTGCGTCCCGTACTCGGTCTCATAGGGCCGCGCCGGATGCGCTGCCTTGATTTGTTCGAGGGTCATGCCCTGCTTGATCATGTCGGCGACGACGTCGCGGACGATCACCACCATATCCCGGTAATCCACAACATCCAACTGCTCGCACGGCCGGCCGTGGCCGGGGATGACGTACGTGCCGACTCCTTCATAAATAAAAGGCCCCGGCGGAATGGCTAATTCGATCAGCTTGTTCAGGGCATCGATTTCACCCTGGATGCTGCCGCCATTTTCAATGTCGATGACGGGGAAGCGCGTGGTATCCAGAACATCACCGGCCACAACGATATCGGACTTGCGGAAGAAGACGAAGCTATCAGCATCACTGTGGGCGGCGGGCTGATGAAGGACTTCGATGCCTTCGTCGTTCATACGGACATACCACCTCTTCTGACGGAACGCTTCGTTCGGCCAGCTCTCCACGGGGAACGCCGACTTCTTGCCGGTGGGAGCGCTCATCCGGCGCAGGATGCTATCGTGCGCGAGGATCGAAGCGCCGCCGCCGTTAGTCATGGCATTGGTGAAGTTCGAATTCCCCAGCGGATTTACGAAAATGGTCAATCCCGCTTTAGAGAGGTTGCCGTTGCCGCCAACGTGATCGGCCTCAGCTCCGGTGTTGATGATGTAGCGCGGCGGCAGCGGTGTAATTTTCTTGAGGGCGGCCAGGACGCGGTCGGATGCGCCTTCCGAGCCGGAATCGATCAGCACCACGCCATCCATTCCGACCTGCACGGCGATGTTTCCGCCCGCCCCGGCGATCATGTAGAAATTCGGCCGGACCTGGATCACATCGAGTCCGCCGGAATCCGCTTCCGCAGCTCGGCTGGAAAGGGCGCCTCCTGTGAGAAGACACAGAACGGCGACGATCCAGCTCGGGGTTCCCTTCAAAAGCATTGCTCTACGCATATCAGACTTGCATTTCCTTCTTTGCTGCGATAGTCTCCAAACTCCAGGCCAAACCATTTTAATAAAAGGTAAGCCGCAATGTGGAAAAGTTACAGCAGATACGCGAAAGTCTTGCTCCGGGCCGCGCCGCTGGCCGGCATTTTCATGGTGGCCGCGACCGCATTTGCACAGGACCGGCTTCCTCCTATCCCTTTGGATAAACAGACCGAGGCGCAGAAAAAGGCCTCGGCCGAGTACAAGGAACTTCGCAAGACCGAACTTGTGGGCCCGCCCTGGTCGGTAATCCTGCGTTCGCCGGAATGGGTCGTGCCGGCCCTGGAGATGCGTTTGCACGTACAGCAGCACCCGGTTCTCGGCAATAAGCTGACGGAGTTTGCGATCCTGATCGCGGCGCGCGAGTGGACCAACAATTACGAGTTCAACGCCCATGCCAATGCTGCCCTGCAAGCAGGTCTAAGCAAGGAAACAATAGCCGCGATAGTGGAAGGGCGCCGTCCCGACCGTATGGCGGAAGACGAAGAGCTGATTTACGATTTCTGCGCGGAGCTGCAGCACAACAAGAGCGTCAGCGATGCGACTTATGCCCGCGCCCTGGCAAAGTTTGGAGAAGCCGGGGTGGTGGAAGCGGCCAATATCGAGGGCTATTACGTGTACCTTTCGATGGTCATGAACACGGCCCGCAGCCCGCTTCCTGGAGGTGTCAAACCGCCGCTCGCGCCTTTTCCGAAATAGCGCGATTTCCGTTTAGTGCGCAGCCGCGCCCGATCGCGGCACGTGAAACGACATCAGCACCAGCGTGCCGTCGATTTTGCTGAACCAGTGCGCCGTGTTCTCGGGAACGATAATGAAATCGCCCTTGCCGATATTTCGCGGCGTGCCGCCTTCAATCCCGGTGCCCGAGAGGTTCTCGGCGTTGGTCCGCTTCTCCTCCGCCAGTTTGCCGCCGGTTACCAACGTGGCGGTTCCGTCGATCACGTAGAACATCTCCGCTTCTTTTTCATGGATCGCCGCCGGACCTACGGACGCACGGTATTCCAGATTTGCATTGTAGGGCGCCAGCCGCAGGATCGGCTGCGCCACGGTGGGCTGATTCTCCTTGCGTTCGCTTTTGGATTTGGCGATAAGCGCCTGAATATCCGCCGCCGATGTATAAGTCTTCATGGCCGGTTGCTGGGCCACGGCCGCGACAGTCCAAACTGCCAAAGTGAAGGTAATGCTGATTGCGCGCATGAGGAGCATGCTATCAGAACACGAACTTCGCCGCTAGCTGGATGATTCGCGGGTCGCGGGCCGTGTTAATGGTGCCGAAGGTCGGGCTGCTGAACGCCACCGTCGGATTGTTTCGCAGGAAGAAATTCGGCAGATTGAAGGCCTCGCCGCGGATTTCCAGAGTCTTACGCTCGGTTACGCGGAAAACGCGGGCGAGAGAGGTGTCGATCTGGAATACTCCCGGCCCGCGCAGGCTGTAGGTTCCCATGTTGCCCAGAGTCCCCAGAGCGGGCTGCGTGAAAGCCCGGGAATTCAGGTAATTCAGGAAACCGTGCGCATACGGATCGGGGAGTAACTGCATGGGCCTTTGCGTCGCTGTGTTGCCGTTGAGCGCGCGATCCACACCCGTGGTTGTCGTAAGCGCGGCGCCGGAGATGTAACGGAAAATCGGTGAAATCTTCCAGCCCGTTACCACGGCCCGAACGATGCCGTTGCGGAAACGGGGCAGTTGATACACACCCGTCATATTGAAATTGTGGCGGCGGTCGAGGGCACAATCGCCCCGGTCGTAACGCCGATTATTGGGAACCTGGTAACCGGAACCGACATTGGGCGTGGTGAACTCCTGGCTGTAATCGCCGATGCAGTGCGACCAGGTGTAGTTACCGCTAATCGTCAATCCGTGGCTGAGGCGGTGCTGCACGGCCACCAACAACCCGTTATAACTTTGGGTGCCGCCGGGATCGAAAACGTCGACGTATCCGTAATACTGCCCGACGGCCGGGTTCAACAGGCTGAGCACACGCCGTTGATTGAGGTTGGTCGTGGTTGAGCAAAGCCCGGGCGCCGTCAGGCCGTACTGCCCGGCGGTACAGTTGCCCGGGATATACACTCCGGGATTGAGCTGCGTGGAAGCCCACAGGTGCTGCGTCTCATTAGCGATGTAACTGGCCGACACCAGCCAGTTGGACGCGATCTGCCGCTGGATGCTGAGATTCCACGAGTGGAGAGCCGTGGCGGGCATGTCGTAGTTCACGGTCAGGTACGGCGAACCGAACGGGAACAATGCGTTGGCCGAATTGAATTGGATGGGAAACGGATTTCCTCCCGGCACGCCGCGCCAGGGATCGTCCAGCCCACCGGCGGGGCTGGGCACGCGAACCTCATCGCCGAACGGCGGCGCGATCGTGCTGTTGATGAAGAACTGGCCATTGGCGAAGTCGTAGAAGAGCCCGTAAGAGGCGCGGATCGACATCTTGCCGTCGCCCAGCGGGTCCCAGGCAATTCCCACGCGCGGCTGGAAATCGAGCATCTTGCGATACTGGCCGGATTTTCCGGGAAACCCGGGGTCGCCGGGATAATACAAGCCGGCCGGAGCGTTCTTGTAGACCGCACTCTTGTTGCCCTGCGTGAAGCGGTCAAAGCTGAAGTTGTAGATGTTGCCGTTGGTGATGATCTGCGGGAACCAGGGCTCCCATCGCAGCCCGTAGTTAAGGGTCACGCGCGGCGAAATCTTCCAGGTATCCTGCGCGTAGAGGCCGAGATACCATTGCGCCATGAAGAGCGTGTTGGGAGCGGCCGGGTCGTAGAGGCTGGGACGGCCCACCAGAAAATCCGCCAGGCCCAGGCCGGTAGCGGAGCCGTCAAAAGTGAACGGCCCCGGCGAGCGCACGTTGGCTTGTGAACTGGATTGCCAGCGGGCGCCGCTCGCGCCGAAGGAGATCTGGTGCGATCCACGGACCCAACTGAAATCGTCTCCAAGCTGGAACGTCGTGGTACGGAAGGTCGATTCGCTCTCCGTGCCGCCGCCGAGAGCGAAGCCGCCCGTGATCGTTAGCAGCATGTAATGCGGCATGTAGCTGAATACATTGATACCGACCTCAGGCGCCGAGAAGAAATCTTTGCTGGTGCGGTGGATGGCCGTGCGGTTCATGGCCATGCGGAAGGAATTCACCATGCTGGCGCCGATCAGGTGCGTATCGCCGAGCGTAACCGACTGCGCCAGGTTATCGCGGCCGCCCACCGTGGTTTGCAGAATGTTGTTTCCCAGCGCGTAGGGCGGCACCTGAGTCAGCGTAGTGGCCATGTAACGGCCGAACAGCGAGTTCTTCGCGCTGACCTGATAATCGCCTTTACCGACCGCTTGATACTCATTCTGGTGGAGCGGATTCGTGTAGCGAATCTGGCCGCAGGGATCGGCGGTGGTCGGAAGGCGGCTGACGATCTTCAATGCGGCCGGACTGAACAGCGAGGGAGCAATGCGGTTACCGGAGAACGGAGCACCCAGGTTGACTTGCCGTCCGGCGTTGCAGGCCGGCGAGGCGAACGTGGTGAAATCACCCGCGAGCATTTGGGCCGTTGGTATGAAAGAGAGCGTGTCGGCTGGAGTGATGCGGGTCAGCGTCTCCTGCCATCCACCGAAAAAGAACAGTTTGTTTTTCTTAATGGGGCCGCCGATGGTGCCGCCGAACTGGTTGCGTTTCAGGCCGTCTGTGAGGCGGCGGCCGTCGGGGCCCCGGCCTGCGAAGGGATTCGTGGCGTTGAATTTGTTATTGCGGAGGAACTCAAAAACATCGCCATGAAACTCGTTGGTTCCCGACTTCGTAACCGCGTTGACCGTAGCGCCGCCATGAATTCCGTTCTGCGCGGTGAGCGCGCTGGTCTCAAGCTTGAATTCCTGAAGCGCGTCGGGGAAGGGAAGCGGGAGGTTCAGGTTGTCGTAGGCATTGTTGTGGAGCGTGCCGTCGAGCAGGTAGGCGATTCCCGAGGATTGTCCGCCGGCCACGGAGAAGCCTTCTCCGCCGAGCACGCCTTGAAAGCTTCGGCTGGAGGCGTTGTAAGCTGGTCCGGCAATCGATCCGCCGACTGCCGCGCCGGAAAGCTGGATGAGGTCGGCGGGGTTGCGCCCATTCAGCGGGAGTTCCAGGATGCGCTGGTTCTCCATGATCTGGCCGACGGCGGTGTTTTGCGTTTCCACCATGGCCGCATTGGCTTCGACCGAAACCTGTTCGCTCACGGCTCCAACCTTGAGGGCGATGTCGATCGTGGGATTCGCGGCGACCTGCAGCACAATACCGGTCTGCACGTACTTCGCGAATCCCTGTTTCGTTACTTCCAGCGAATAAGGGCCTACTGGCAGATTGGGGAGCACGTAGCCGCCATCGGCTCCGGTGGTCGTCGTCCGGCTGATGCCTGTTTCGGTCTGTGTGGCCTTGATCTCGGCTCCGGGCACGGCCAGGCCGGAGGCATCTTGCACCGTTCCCTGAATCTGGGCAGAGGAGATGCCTTGCCCCCAGGCTGCGGTACTACACACTGCCAGCGCAAAAGTAGCAGCCAAAAACCGAAAAGACTTCATGGTCCCCCTCCAAGCGAGCTACGCGTTAGCGCGATTATGTTCTGTTTGCGGAGAGCAAGTCAAGCATTCCCCTGATTCGTTACAACCGGGGGTCTAAAATAGGGAGTTTATGACCGAAGCCTTTATTTGTGATGCGGTGCGCACGCCTTTCGGACGGTACGCCGGCAGCCTGGCGGCCATTCGTACGGACGATCTCGCCGCTTTACCCCTGCGTGCCCTGGTTGAGCGGAACCCCGGAGTCGATTGGGGAGCGGTGGACGACGTGATCTTCGGGTGCGCGAATCAAGCTGGTGAGGACAACCGCAACGTGGCGCGCATGGCGCTGCTGCTGGCCGGGCTGCCCAAAGAGGTCTCGGGCACCACGGTCAATCGTCTTTGCGGTTCGAGCCTGGATGCCGTGGCGATTGCCGCGCGGGCTATCAAGTCCGGTGAGGCCGATTTGATTGTCGCCGGAGGTGTGGAGAGTATGTCGCGCGCCCCATTCGTGATGGGGAAGGCGGACACGGCATTCAGCCGCAGCGCCGAGATCTTCGATACCACCATCGGGTGGCGGTTTGTCAATCCGGCCATGAAGAGCAAGTACGGAACCGATTCGATGCCGGAAACGGCTGAGAACGTGGCGGAGGATTTTGGGGTTTCGCGCGAGGACCAGGATCAGTTTGCGCTGCGTACGCAGCAGCGATGGGCCAAGGCGCACGCGGCCGGATTCTTCCAATGCGAGATCGCGCCGGTCATGATTCCGCAGAAGAAAGGCGACCCGAAGAAGTTCGATACGGACGAGCACCCGCGTCCCGACACCACACTCGAAACGCTGGCGAAATTGAAGCCGGTGGTGAGACCGAACGGGACAGTGACGGCGGGTAACGCGTCGGGGGTCAACGATGGGTCATGCGCGTTGCTGCTGGCGTCGGAAAGCGCGGCCCGGAAATTCGGGCTGCGGCCGCGGGCGCGCGTGGTGGCGTCCGCCGCGGCTGGCGTCGCGCCACGCATCATGGGTTTCGCGCCGGCCCCCGCTACCCGTAAGGTGCTGGCGAAGGCTGGCTTGGCGCTTGCCTCCGTGGATGTCATCGAGCTGAATGAAGCCTTCGCCGCGCAGGCGCTGGCCGTGATGCGCGATCTGGGCCTGCCGGACGACGCGGAACATGTGAATCGGAACGGCGGGGCGGTTGCCATCGGCCATCCGCTGGGCGCCAGCGGCGCGCGCCTGGCCACCACGGCGATGTATCAGTTGGAAAAGACCGGCGGCCGCTATGCCCTATGTACTATGTGCATCGGTGTGGGGCAGGGAATCGCCACTGTGCTGGAACGGTGTTGAGGATTTACTTCCGCTCGTAACGTCCCATGTACTGCGTCTCGGCCAGCACGTGGCCCTGGATCGCGTGATCCAACTCGGCCCGTTTCGCTCCCTTGGGGACGGCGAGATTCTGCACGTCTAACGCATATAGCTTGAAAAAATATCGGTGCGGGCCATGACCCTTGGGAGGACACGGCCCTCCATAACCGTTCTTGCCGAAATCGTTCTGGCCACCCACACCGAGGCTGGACGGTTTATAGCCTTGGGCAAGGTTGTGTATTTTCGGCGGGATATCGTAGAGCAGCCAGTGATTCCACACCTTTCCCGGTGCATCCGGATCGTCGACGATCAGCGTAAAGCTGAGCGTGCCGGAGGGCTCGCCCGACCACTCGAGCGAGGGCGACAGATCCGCTCCCTGACAGGTGTGCAAATCCGGAATCCAGCTCCCTTCGGCAAAGGCACTGGAGAATAGTTGAAAGGCCATGACAAATCTACAATCGCACGATCTTAGGCGACGTGAACGCGCGCAGCGCATTCCGTGTGTCGACAATGAGCCGGGCCCGCTGCACCAGCGCTTCGTAATCGAACGCGGAATGATCCGTGACGACGACCACGCAGTCAGCGGAAGCGACGGCCTCTTCCGGCTGAGCCGTTAAGTCGACTCCGTCCAGCCGTAGCAGCGGGACGTACGGATCGCTGTAGCTCAGAACCGCGCCGCGCTGTTTCAAAAGCAGCAGGAGATCGAGAGCCGGAGATTCGCGTACGTCATCTATGTTGCGCTTGTAAGCGACTCCGAAGACGTGAACGCGGGAGCCTTTCACAGGCTTACTGACGTCATTCAGCGCGTTCTGCACTTTTTCCACAACGAAGTGCGGCATTTGTCCGTTGATGTATCCCGCGAGCTCGATAAAGCGCGCTTCAATGCCTGTCTGCTTGGTTTTCCAGGAAAGATACCACGGGTCAATTGGAATGCAATGGCCGCCCAGCCCAGGACCCGGATAGAACGGCATAAAGCCGAATGGTTTGGTTGCCGCCGCGTCGATTACCTCCCAGACATTGATTCCCATTCGATCGCACATCAGCGCGACTTCGTTCACCAGACCGATGTTGATCATGCGGAAGGTGTTCTCGAGAAGCTTGACCATCTCGGCCACTTGCGTGGAGCTCACAGGAATCACCCGCTCCAGCGCCTGGGAGTAGAACAGGCTCCCCATTTGAGTACACTCCGGTGTGCAGCCGCCCACGACTTTGGGTATGTTGGCGGTCTGATAGCGGGGATTGCCTGGATCAACCCGCTCCGGCGAAAAGCAGAGGAAGAAGTCGCGGCCCACTTCCAGGCCGGACTTCGAAAGCATCGGAAGCACCAGCTCGTCGGTCGTGCCGGGATAGGTGGTCGATTCCAGGATCACCAACATGCCCGCATGAAAATGTTTCGCGATTTCCTGGCATGCCGACACGATATAACTCATGTCCGGGTCTTTGGTCTTCCGTAGCGGGGTTGGAACACAGATGTTGATGGTATCGAGGTCGAGAATGGCAGAAAAATCGGTAGTGGCGCGCAGCTTGCCGGAATCTACCAGGGGCGCCAGTGTTGCGCTTGCGATATCGCCGACATAAGAATCGCCGGTGTTGACGCGCTGGGTCTTGCCCTCGCTAACGTCGATCCCGGTAACGGAGTAGCCGGCCTTGGCGTACTCCACCGCCAGCGGCAATCCCACATAACCGAGGCCGACGATTCCGACCCGGGCGTGCCGCGAGCGAATCTTTTCCTCCAGAATTTGTGCCGTGGCCGGCATGGCGATTTGGGCTTCCGACATTACCCGTAATTCTCACATGAAAAATTGGCCTTCCGCGATGATCTCAGCCGGACCAATCAAGTATGCGTTCTCTTCCAGACGGATATCCATGGGTCCGGCGGGGGTGATCACACGTACAGGAGAGGCGGCCAGCCCTCGGCTCACGGCCGTTACTGCCGCGGCGGTGGAACCGGTGCCGGAACTCAAAGTTTCACCCGCCCCGCGTTCAAAGAACCGAGTCTCAATGGAATGCGCGTCGACGCGCTTCAAAAACGACACATTGGTGCGGTCGGGGAAATGAGGGTGGGCTTCGATCTCGGCGCCCATGGCGCGCCAATCGAAATCGAAATGCTCCACCGGAACGGCGCACTGGGGATTGCCTACCCAGAGCAGAGTCACATCGCGCGGCCCGCCCGAGAGCGGCAGGTCGAACCGTTCCGCGGTGATCTCGGGCCGGCCCATGTTCATTTCGAGATCGAAATGCCGGTCGCCGCGGCGTAAGAGGCGCAGCGTCTTAACGCCGGCGCCGGTGCGAACCCGTACTACGCCTGGAGCATACCCGTGTTTGATAAGGAGAGCCGCGGCGCAGCGGGTGCCGTTACCTGAGATCTCGGCGACGCTGCCGTCGGAATTGTAGAGCTGAATCCCGGCGTCGGCTTCGCTATCGGCGGCACGCGCCACGAGCAGCCAGCCATCGGCTCCGATGCCGGTGTGGCGGTCGCAGATCGCGCGGGCAATCGCGGAAAAATCGCCTTCCGGGGCCTCGTCCTGCCACGTCAAGAGAAAGTCGTTTTTGGCGCCGTGCGCTTTCGTGAATGGAATTCTCATATGCGGCGGTAGATTTCGATCACCGGGGATTTCGGCGCGACGATCGTTTTCTCCAAACGGTAGCGGATTCCAAAACGGCCGGCGCGGTTGATGGCGCTCTGCGCGGCGTCGCCGCCCATGACCACCGCCCATTGCTGCCGCAGGAATAGGTCCGGGCGCGTGACCGTAGCCTGCCAGATTACGCCATTGTCACCTGTGAAAGTCTCCCGCAAGGGAATTCCCGCTTCCCGGTAGATGGCCGTCACGTCGCCGAAGGAGGTGAGTATACCGGAGCCTGGTTGGTAGCGGGGCCCGAGGAATTCCGCGGCTTCGCGAATCCATTGGCGGCGCCCTTCGGAGTTCACTTGCGATTCCTTCCAGGTAATCCAGTTTTCCGCGTTGCGATGTAGAGCCCAATGGATGTTCCCGGCTACAAGGACAAGAACCGCTGTCAGGATGCGCGCCCGCTGCGGTACGAGGGCCACCAGGCCGCCGGCGGCGAGAGCCAGCAAAGGCAGAGCGGCAAGCCCATATCGCGTGTTGTAGTACGAGTTCGGCCACAAACCGGGCACGAAGATCGGAGTTGCAGCCGAGTGCATGCTCCAGATGTAAAAAGCGCCCGGCAAGGACAGGAGCAGAACGGGCCAGAACACGCGCTTCAGAAGAGTGGCGGCGATGCCCGCCAGGCCGGCCCAGAGCAGGCCCGGGCCCGCGCTGAGTTGCACGGCCGTCCGAAAATACAGCCACGCCAGGCGCCAATCGCCATGGCCGGGATAGGGCGCCGAACCTTGAATTGCTTTCGCGGAGTAGGGTCCGCGATAGAAATCCAGAGCGTCTCCGGTGAGCCACCAGTTGTGCACCATCCAGTATGCCGGCCCAAGTACGGCTACCACTGCAAACAGCGCTGCCACAGCCGCGCGGCGCCGGTGCGCCGTGATGACGAAATAAGCGGCCGCGAACGGAATCAGGAACCAGGCTTCGTAACGCGTCAGACTGCCCAGAGCGCAGGCGGCACCCGCGCCTGCCGCCAAGGCCCATCCCTGTGTCTCGCGGAAGCGGATGGTGCAGTACAGCAGCGCCATCATGCATGCGTAGAAGACCGCTTCACCCATAGCCGTGGACTGCAGGTACAGCAGATTGGGGTTCACCGCGAATAATCCGGTTGCCGCGGACGCCGCGGCGGCATCGAAAACTCGGCGCGCGGCCGCAAACAGGAAGACGCCCGCGCAGAGGAATGAGAGCGCGGACGGAATCGAGCCTGCCAGACCGGTGCGCCACAGGCGATCGACGCGCACCAACGGCAGCATAAGCACGTGCGGCAGTGGGAGCCACACGGTGCCGAGTTGGTCGTATCCGGGAGTTTGGGAATCGACGATCCGGCGCGCGATATTCAGGTGGGCCTCGGCATCCCCGTAGTAAAGCAGCCAGCCGTGCGAATAGACGTACCATACGGCCGCCGCGCTCCACGCCGCCAGGAGCAGCAGGCACAGAGCCGGGAAACCGTGACGATGCCGTTTTAAAACGCCGTGCAGCTCTTGAACTCCTGGTACCGCGCTTCGATTTCCTCGCGCGTCAGGGTACGGAAGCGATCGACGCCGAACTTTTCGCAGCAGAAGCTGCCCATGACCGAGCCGTAGATTACCGCCTTGCGCAACTCGGAAAAATCCATGTTGCCGCTTTGCGGCTCGATTCCACGGCCCGCCAGATAACCCATGAATCCGCCGGCGAAGCAGTCGCCCGCCCCGGTCGGGTCGAACACATCCTCCAGCAAATAGCCCGGAGCCATGAAGTGGCAATCGCGGGTAAACAGCACCGCTCCGTACTCGCCGCGCTTCACCACCAGAATCTTGGGGCCCATCTCGAGAATCTTCGCCGTGGCGCGACGGAGGTTGTGTTCACCTGACAGAAGACGCGCCTCGCTATCGTTGATTAACAGGAAATCCCAGTCCTTCAAGGTTTCGAGCAGTTCGCCCCGGAAGTCGTTGATCCAATAGTTCATGGTGTCGCCCCCGGTGAACTTCACGCCGTTCATTTGTCCGCGGACACCGCGCTGCAACGCAGGCTGGATATTGCCCAGCAACAGGAAAGGTGAGGAACGATAGCCCTCGGGAAGCTTGGGATTGAAATCGGCGAACACGTTGAGATCGGTGCGCAGCGTGGTGCGGTCGTTCATGTCGGCGGAATAAACGCCCGCCCAGAAAAAGGTCTTCCCGCCCGCGACGCGCTCGACGCCTTCCACATCGATGTCACGCGAAGTGAGCAGGTCCATGTCCTCCTGCGCGAAATCATCACCCACGACCGCGACGATCTTCACGGGCGTGAAGTAGCTGGCCGCCAATGCGATATACGTCGCCGCGCCCCCAAGCATGCGATCAATTTTTCCATGCGGCGTTTCGACGCCATCGTACGCGACCGAACCGACTACGACAAGGGACATAAGAGAAAAGTATAGCGGACTGCGCGCGACGGAACGGCAATCTTACTCGAAGACCTGCTCGGCCGGCACTACCGTGATATCCTCCGGCCGAAGGCCCAGCGGGAACTTTGCGACAATCTTATCCTCTTCGGTGATCTCGGCGGGTTTGGGCGAGTTGTAGATCATCGGCGATGGCTCCTCACTGGCGAGTTGCTTTCTGAGATCTTCGCCGTCTTTTCCCACAACCACGATGATCAATCGTTCGGAACGGAAATACTGGTGGATAACGCGGTTTACATCGTCGCGTGTCAGTTTGGCCAGGTGTGACTTGAGATAGAAGGCATAATTCGGAACTCCGTAGTACAGGCTGTCGATGGCGTAGCCGAGCTCCGCGCTTTTGGTGCGGGTCAGCAGGTTGACATACTTGCTGAGAAAATCACGCGTGTTTTCGAATGCTTCCTGCGAGATTCCTTCCCGGCAGAGCTTGTCCAATTCATAGAGCGCCAGGCGCAGCGCGAATTTCGTGGTCGGCGGTTCCACCGGCCGGATCCAAAGTTGAAAGACCTGGTAATGCCGGGCCAGGTTGGGGCTCGGCTCGAATTGAAACATTCCTCGCGGGAAATACTCGATGTAAGCATAGTCGCCGTAGTTTAGCCCGCGTTTTTCGCGCATGCGGTCATACAGGCGGCCGTTGCTGGAGCGGTGCTGCCCCAGGTACGAGGTTGCGAGCAGCAGCGCCGGAAAGTCCGGATTGGCGCGCGTGCCCAGAGTGGGGTATCCGAGCGAAATCGCGACGGACCGCGTTTCCTTTTGGACAATGACTGCGCGGTTGTGTTGGATCAGCGGGGGCGCTTTTTCCCGCGGCCGGAAGCCGGCTCCTTCCGGCAAACCGCGGAAGTCCTTTTTCATTCTCTCGAGAAACGCCGGCGAATATCCGCCCGCTACCCCCAGGATGAGATTGGATTGGCTGTAACGCGTCCGGTAGAAACGCTTCACATCATCCAGCGAGATTCTTTCCAGGGAGGAAACTGTGCCCACGGCGTAGTTGTCGTAGGGTGTGCCCTGAAAGATCGCCCGTTCCAGAACTTCCTTGGCGAGTTCCTCATCGTTGTTGCCGCGCAGGTTTACGCGCAGGAAGTTGATCGCGTCGTCCTTCACGCGCCGGAAGTCCTCTTCTCTCCAGCCGGGCTCCAGCAACACACCGCGCAACAGCTTGTAATATGCCTCCAGATTGTCCGCGTGGGCGGAGCCGGAGAACGTGACCATCTCCTTATCGACTTGCGCGTTTACGGACGCTGCCATGGGAAAGAGGGCGTCGAGCACCTGGCGGTACGTCAAATCCCTAGTGCCACCATGGGCCAGCATCATCGCGGTCAGATAGGCGACGCCGGGTTGGCCCGGCGGGTCGACAGCGGAACCAGCCGTAAACACGATTCGAAAAGTCACGAGCGGCGACTTGCCCGGCAGCGATTCCACGCGCATCTGCGCCATGGCGCTGGTGGCCAGTAGAAGCAGACCGGTAAGCAGTCTCATTGGCCAGCCCCCGGACCGGTTACCGTCACGATCGTCCTGCCATTGTCCACCAGGTACATTGCGGCACTCTTCTGTATATCTTCGGGCGTGACCTGCGCCAGTTGCGTATACAGCCGTTCGATCGTTTCCGGAGTGCGGCGCAGGGCGATGTACCGGGCCAGGATCAGGGCGATCGTGTCACTGTTGTCCATCCGCTGTGCGAACGAGTAGCGCAGGTGGTTGCGCACGGCATCGAGCCGCGCGCCATCCACGGGCTTCTCCCGAAGACCAGCGATGGTTTCCAGGATCTGATCCCGGACGTAATCGATGTCAGCCGCGTTCTTTACTCTTGCCGTAACCGTGAACAGCGACGGATCGACGTTGTGCGGACTGTCCGCGCTGAGCCGGTCCGCCTTCTGTTCCCGAATCACCAGTTTCTGATACAGCTCGGACGTAGGGGAAAACGCCAAAAATGCGATGGCTTCGAGCGCCGCGGTATCCCTGCTTGCTTCGCTGTAAGCCGGCGCCTTGTAAGAGATCGTCACGATCGGAAGCGTTGGCGCGGGCCAGTCAACCTGATTCCTGCGCGGCTTATCCTGCACCGGTTCCGCGGGGATCTCCGCCTTGTAGTCGCCACGCTTCCAGGCGCTCCAATACTTTTCCACCAGGTCGTGTACCGCCTTCGGTTTCACATCGCCGACCGCGACAATGGTGGTGTACTCGGGCCGGTAATACCGGTCGAAGAAGCGCAGGCTGTAATCATATTGGTTGGGCATATCCTGAATGTCTTTGAGGAAGCCCATGGTGGTGTGCTTGTAGGTGTGGCGGTCGAACGCCGTGTCGGCAATCACCTCGTCGAGTTTCGCTTCCGGATTGGCGCTGTTTTTGTTGTATTCGCCCAATACGGCCAGTGTCTCGGTCTTGAACTCTGCCTCGTTGTATTTCAGATGCTGAAACCGGTCCGCTTCCATGGCGAGCACCTTTTCCAGGTCCTCTTTGGAAAAGGTGGTGTGATAGCAGGTGAAATCGTCGGTGGTAAACGCATTCGAGGATGCGCCGGCCTGTTTCAAAATGGAATCGTACCTGGCTTGCGGATAGGTTTCCGTGCCTTTGAACATGAGGTGTTCAAACAGGTGGGCGAAACCCGTGTGTCCCGGTTCCACCTCGTTTCGCGATCCGGCCTGCACCACGATGTAAAGGGCAACAATATTGGGATAGTCCGTGGGGACCGTAATCAGACGCAGGCCGTTGGCGAGATCTTCCTGGGCGTAGCTATACGGAAAAATCTTGCGAGGCGCATCCGCCGCGAACAGTGCAATTGCACAGCAGCAAGTCAGCAGGAATTTAGGCATCGCTACTACCATTGTCCAGCAGCACCGCGAATTCCAGCAATCGTTCATCTTCGTACGGCCGTCCGAGTAACTGCACGCCGCAAGGCAGTCCAGTATCCGAAGTACTCATTGGCACCGTCACGGCCGGCAAACCCAGCACATTGGCGATGAGGGCCGGCATCATTGCCCGGAACATTCCGATTTCCCGGCCTTCGATCATCCATTTCCGCTCGCGGTGCCGGAAGGCCAGAATTCCGCAGACCGGCATCAAGAGCACGGGAGTATTCTCCATCTGGCGGAGCAGAGAGGCACGCATATGATCGCGAGCCGCCAGGTTTTGCAACACCTGTTGACCCGTTGGTTCGGCGCGGCTCAGGTTTTCGGCCAGGGTCCAATGCAGATCCGATTCGCGTCCTTGTGTCAGTTGGCGGATTGCAGCAGAGGGCCAGTCGCTGAACAGAAAAGCCCAAATGTTGGGAGCGCGTTCCAAGCCCTGAGGTGCAAACGAATCGAGTTCAAATCCGAGACCTGCCAAAATCCCAGCCGCTTTCTTTACCGCCGCTCGAACCTCGGGAACTACAGGCACGTCGTAGAACTGCTCCCACACGCCGATGCGGGCGCCGCGTGTGTCAGCAACACGCAGCGGCACTGGGCTGGAGAAAGGATCGGAGGCATCAAAGCCTGCCATTGCCGAAAACAGCAGTCGCAAATCCTCTACCCTGCGTGCCATCGGCCCGGCGACCCCGGTAAGGCCCCCCGGATATCCCAGCGAAGGAAAGTGACCGGTAGTCGAGATGCGGCCCGGCGTAGGTTTTAGACCAGCGATCCCGCAAAAGTGCGCCGGGATTCGAATCGAACCGCCGCCATCGCTTCCGATTCCCCCGGCCGAACAACACGCGGCGATAGCCGCAGCCTCGCCGCCGCTCGACCCGCCCGGCGTACGCTCTGCATCCAGCGGATGATTGGTCCGGCCCGTGAGGTAGTTGTCGGTTTCGTAGCAGGCCAGCAATTCCGGCGTGTTGGTCTTTCCCAGGATGACCGCGCCTTCGGCGCGCAGGCGGCGAACGGCGGACGCATCGTGACTGGCACGGCGCCCCGTTCTCAGACGACTGCCTACTGCGGTTGGGTAGCCCGCTACGTCGAAGCTGTCCTTGATGGTTACGGGCACGCCATGCAAAAGGCCTGACGGCGCGCCGCGCATGAGTGCCGCCTCGTGTTCGCGCGCTTCCCGCAACGCTTCGTCGGCTAGCACGGTGACAAATGCATTCAGCGAGGGATTGCGGTTCTCGATTTGCTTGAGGTGCGCTTCCACCAGCTCCACCGGCGAAATAGCGCGCTCACGGACCATGGCAGCCATGAGGCACAACGAAGCGCGGTACGGCACGAGGCCAGTGTAACGCGGGCCGCGAGGTTCAGAGCACGGTAAAATGACCATGTGCCGGCGCTGACATTTTCCGAAGCGCGCGAGAGCGTCCTCTTGCATGTTCGTGGCGAGCGCCACATGTTTGGCACGGAACAGGTTCATCTGTCTTGCGCCGCGGGACGCGTGCTTGCGGAAGACATCACCGCGGACCGTGACGTGCCAGCGCTCTCCCGTTCGGTGCGCGACGGATATGCCATTCGAACCGGCGATGTTCCCGGGGAACTCGAAATCATCGGCGAGGTGCGCGCCGGGGAACGTTTTCAAGGCGAAGTACAACCGGGGCAGGCGGTCGAGATCATGACCGGTGCGCCGGTTCCCGACGGAGCGGATGCGGTGGTCATGGTGGAGCATACGGAGCGCGTCAACGGCCGTGTGCGCATCGATCGCTCCACCGAGCCGCGCCAATTCATTAATCCGCAAGGCTGCGAAGCCGCCGTTAACGAGGTGGTTCTGCGTGCCGGCAAAAGGCTGGACTACACCGACGCCGCCATGCTGGCGGCGTTCGGCCGCGAGCACGCCGCCGTCTACCGGCGGCCGGTCGTTTCGCTGATTCCCACCGGCGATGAGATCGTCGAAGTGAATGAAACGCCCGCCGAATTCCAGATTCGCAACTCGAACATATACTCGCTCGCCGCGCAAGTGGAACGTGCGGGCGGCATTCCGCGGCTGCTGCCCATAGCGCGCGATACCGAGGCGCACACCCGCATGATGATCGAGCAGGGGCTCGCTGCCGACCTACTGTTGCTCTCAGGCGGCGTATCGGCGGGCAAATACGATGTGGTCGAGCGGGTGCTCTCCGATCTGGGCGCCGAGTTCTTCTTCGATCGCGTCCTCATTCAACCCGGGCAGCCGCTGGTCTTCGGACGCGTCCAGGGCAAATTCTTTTTCGGCTTGCCGGGTAACCCCGCTTCGACCATGGTTACTTTCGAGATCTTTGCCCGTGCGGCCGTCGAGTCTCTCGCCGGCCAGGCGGAGGTGTCGTTGTTCATGCCGTTTGCGCGGCTGACCAGCGACTTCCGCCACAAGACGGGGCTGACTCGCTTTCTGCCCGCCAGGCTGAGCGCCGATGGAACCGAAGTGACTCCGATCGGCTGGCATGGCTCGGGTGATGTTCCTTCGCTTACGCGCGCCAACGCCTACCTGGTGGCCGATCCGGAACGCGGGGAATATGCGCGCGGTGAACTCATTCGCGTTCTGCTCAAATGAAAAAACTTTCGCATTATGATTCCGCCGGCAGCCCCCGCATGGTGGATGTGAGCGCCAAGCCGGATACAAGGCGTACGGCCCGGGCCCACGCGTTCGTGCGTATCGGCGCTGCGGCCCTGAAGAGGCTGCCGGAAAATCCTAAGGGCAACCCCCTGGAGATTGCGCGCATTGCCGGCATCTCGGCGGCCAAGCGCACAGCGGAGCTGATCCCCCTCTGTCACCCCTTGATGCTCTCCCATGCCGATGTCGATGTGACAGTGGAAGCGGAGGGCGTACGAATCGTTTCCAGCGCGACCACCACCGCGGCGACGGGTGTCGAAATGGAAGCGCTCACGGCCGCTTCCGTCGCCGCCCTCACGGTTTACGACATGACTAAAGCGCTCGATAAATCGATCGAAATCCAAGACCTCTATCTCTTGGAAAAGACCGGCGGCAAGAGCGGCGATTTTCACCGCAAGGGCGCTCTATGATCAATGCGGCAGTGCTCACCATCAGCGACTCGGTCTCCGCGGGCACGCGGGTCGATCGATCGGGTCCCGCTTTGCGGGAACGCCTGGAACAACTGGGCTGGAGAGTGACAGTGATGGAGACTCTGCCCGATGAGGCTCCAGAGATCACTTCCCGATTGGGTACGCTGGCCGATGGCGGGCAGGTTTCGGCGATTTTCACAACCGGCGGCACCGGTGTGGCCCTTCGGGATGTAACACCGGAAGCTACGCGCGCGGCAATCGATCGCGAAATCCCAGGCTTGCCGGAGCTTATGCGTGCCCGGGGACGCCAAGCCACACCCCTTGCGGCGCTCTCGCGTTCCGTGGCCGGAACGCGCGGGAGTGTGCTGATTGTGAACCTTCCGGGTTCTCCTAAGGGTGCCGTCGAGTCCCTGGATGCTATCGTAGAATTGGTGCCGCACGTGCTTGAATTGCTTCGCGGGTTTACCGAACATGCGGCATCCCGGCAGGAGTGACATGTCGAAAACATGGATTCTACCGTTTCTGTGCGCCGGTCTCGTCGCACAACCACAGGCGCAGAACCCGGAGGTCCCGCCTCCCTTCGTGGTCACTACGGAACGCGTTGTGGCTCCGGTCACCGTATTTGACCGGGACGGCGGCTATGTAAACGGGATCCAACCCAACCAATTCCACTTGTTCGACAACAATAAGGAACAGAACATCGAGGTGGATATCACGTATCAGCCGATTTCGATCGTCATCGCGATTGAGTCCAGCTCGCACGTTGAAAGCATTCTGCCGCAGGTGAACAAGATCGGCAACCTGATCGCTCCTCTGGTTATCGGCGAGCAGGGCGAGGCGGCTGTGCTGGCGTACGATTCGCGCATTCGCACGCTGCAGGATTTCACATCGAACGCCGATTTGATTGCGCAAGCGGTGAAGAAGATTCAGCCAGGCAGCAATGCGAACCGCCTGGTGGATGCTGCCGTGGAAGGCGCTCGCATGTTAAGCCATCGCCCGCAGACCCGGCGGCGGATCCTGCTGATGATCGGCGAAACCCGTGATCTGGCGAGCGAAAGCCGGGCGCGCGAGGCCTTGATAGACCTGCAGTTGTCGAACATCGTGTTCTATTCGGTGGACATGTCCCGGTTCGTGTCCACTTTAAGCGCACCGCCCAACCAGCCACGCCCCGATCCGGTCCCTCCCGCGGCCCGGGCCGGTGTGCTGCCTCCTAATGTCGTCGCAACGCCCACCACAGTCGCACAAACGTTCGGCTCGAACGGCGGGCGCGCCGAATTCCTGCCGTTGATGGTCGAGCTGCTCAAAGATGTGAAGTACATCTTCAAAGACAATCCCGTTGAGCTGTTCACCAAAGGAACCGGCGGTAGCGAGTTCGGCTTCATGAAGCAGCGCGGCCTGGAGGAGGCTATCGCCCGCATTGGCGAGGAATTGCATAGCCAATATCTGATCAGCTACAGCCCCAATAACAAGGAGGAGGGCGGCTTCCACGAAATCACCGTGGAGGTGACGGGGCACCCTGAAGTAAAGAAGATCCAGACGCGCCCCGGATACTGGCTGGCGGGCAAACCCGGTAACTAGCGGTTCTCCACTCTCAAATTGTTCATAACGGAGAATACTCCGGGCACGCCGTTGGCACGGATGCCTGCCAGGTCTTTATCCGCCTGACTGGCTACCACTCCCTCCAAAGTCACATGACCGCCGCTCACGATGATATGAATCGGCGGGACGGCTTGCAGAGCGTATCGATCCAGGCCTGTCTGCCCGTAAATCGCTCTATACTCGGCCAGGCGGATCTGGTCGTCCGCGGTGGAAAGGGGAAGCACCTGGATCTCATTGTTGACCCGTTCGACCCCCTCGATGTTTTTGACCACTTTGGCGGCATCGTCCTTAAGGGTAGGGCGGGTCACCTGGCCCAGCAGAGTCACGGTGGGGCCATCCACGCGATACGCCAGATTATCAAACACACCGTAATAGGGAAGCATCACGAGTTCATGGCGCACTTCCCGCGTGACGCGATTCTCGCCAATGGCTCCACGCTGGGTGATGTTGGCTTCGGAGCGGTTGGCCGATGACGTGTCTTTGTATTTATCCTTATCTTTTTTGGCCGGCAGTAAGCCCGCGGAAAGTATTACCGTGGCTGTAAGAATCCCGACATTTCGGGCGAGTCGTTTCATAGTTCCTCCCGGAACAGGATGAGTGCAATCTCCGTTCCGTCGAAGCGGGAGGCCCCAGTGTATACTGGGGGCCGGTCCCATGCGAAAGAGAGTTTTGGAACGATTGACGCCAGTTCAGGCGAAACAGAGGTAATCACGGTACAGTGCCCTGGCGAATACTGTTTGTGTCTACGCCTGTTTCCCCTGTGGGTTCCGGCGATGGAGGCGGGGTCGAAACGACTCTCCATCAGATCGCACCCGCGTTGATGGCGCGCGGCCACAAGGTGGCCGTGGTCGCACCCGCGGGAAGCTCCCTGCCGGCGGGAGTCAGCGTATATGAAGCTGACGGCACACCGCCGAGGAGCGCGGCCGTCAGCGACCGGTTTGGACCGGCCGCAGGAACCAGTGCCGGTGTCCTCGAACAAATGTGGCGGCAGGCCGCCGCGGTGAGTCGACAGTACGACATCATTGTCGCACTGACCTACGATTGGCTGTCGTACCATTTGACGCCGTTCCTCGCCGCGCCGGTGCTGCATTGGATCTCGTTGCCGTCCTGTGTCGACGCGGTCGACCGGGCCATTCGCCACCACTACCAAACGGCGCCGGAGTCATTTGCCTTCGTCTCCCGCGCGCAGGCGGCTACTTTTCCGTTCGTCGATGTGGCCCGCGCCCGGATCATTCCCGGCGCGGTAGATATCCATCAATTCCGGTTCTCTTCCGACCCTGACCGGATGCTGATCTGGGTGGCCAGGATCTCACCGGAGAAGGGGCTCGAAGACGCACTGCGCGCCGCACAGATGGCGGGAGTTCCCCTTCATGTATGCGGCAAGGTACAGGATTCCGCCTATTGGGAAAAAACCTGGCGGGCAGCCGCGCCTGGCGAACTCGTCTATCATGGACTGCTTTCCCATGAGCGGCTGGCCGCACTGCTGGGGAGGGCCCAGGCAATGCTGGTGACCCCGAAATGGGTGGAGGCATTCGGGCTGGTGGTGCTGGAAGCGCTCGCCTGCGGTACGCCGGTGATTGCCTACGACCGCGGAGGCCCGCCGGAGATTCTGGCAGGCGCTGATTGCGGATTCATTGTGCCACCAGGGGATGTAGGCGCGATGGCCGCTGCAATTAGCAGGATTGGCGAGATCCGGCGCGCAGATGCGCGCCGCCGGGCAGAGGTCTTCAGCATTGAGGCCATGGCCGTGCGCGTCGAAGGGTGGATCGGAACAATGTTGAGGCAGCCCCGTATGGACGCAGCACAAGCCGCGGCTGCCATCGTCTGAGATTTATTCCGCGATCAATACGTTCTCAGCGAAGGCCCATTGCGTGTCCATCCATTGCTCTTGGAGACGGAACCCCGCCGTCCGCGCCAGCCTGGCGATCTGTTCGGGGCGGAACTTGTGGCTGGCTTCAGTGCAAATGGTCTCGTTGGGCACGAAATCGACAATTAGATCGGCCCGGCGGATGCTCACGATCTGATACATGCGGGAGCGCAGGTGCATTTCAATGCGCTGCGCTTCTTCGGTGTAGCGGACTACATGCTCGAACTGGCGCAGGTCGAAGTCGGCATCCAACTCACGATTGATGCGGCCCAGCAAATTGAGGTTGAAGGCGGCAGTGACGCCGGTGGGGTCGTCATACGCCAGGGTCATCTGCTCAATTGGTTTCACGAGATCCGTGCCCAACAGCAGGACGTCGCCGGGGGCCAGGCAGAGCCGCAAGGCGAGGAGGAAATCGATGGCGGCTTCCGGCTCGAAATTGCCGATCGTGCTGCCGAGAAACAGGACCAGAAGAGTCTGACCGGCATCGCGCCGCTCGGCTACCTGGCGGATGCCTTCCAAATAGCTCGACTCGATGGGAGCCACCATTCCGAAGGAGTCCAACTCGCGTGCGCAGCGCTGCAGGGCCGCGCGCGAGACGTCGATGGGGTAGTAAGCCACCACCTGGCGTGTGCGCAGGTGCTCCAGGATCGGCCGCGTCTTCGAGCCCGTGCCGCTGCCCAGTTCCGCTACGATGACGTTGGCCGGAAGCGAAGCCACCAGCTCGCAAGCGTGTGCCTGAATGATTCGGGCATCCGCGCGCGTCAGGCCATACTCGGGTAGATAGGTGATGGCATCGAAGAGCGCAGAGCCGATGTCATCGTAGAGATACCGGCAGGAGAGAGTCTTCTGGCCCGCACGCGTGAGGCCCGTTCTCACGTCGCGCGCGAATTCATTGGCAAGCGCCCGCGCGAACATCAGGATTCCACCAACCGGAACGTGGCGTAAATGTAAGGATATGACGGACGGAACCAGTTGCGGAACGCGGGCCGCAGGAAGCAGGCGGCGGTGCGCGGCGAAGCTCCTTTGAGCACGAAGTGCTGGCCATCGAAGAAGGGCTCGGAGTAGTTGCTGTAATACGGCAACGGCCGGAATCCAGGAAAGGGTGCAAAGACAGTGCTGGTCCACTCCCATCCGTTGCCGGTCAACTGGGCAGGCCCGCCGTTGACGAGAGCGTCATCGGCGGTCACCGGCAGCGGATCCCAGAACCGGAAGTCGACGTTTTGCGAAGGCGGGACGCCTTCAGAGGCGCGGTGGAACTGGGCTTCGGTGGGCAGCGAGGCGCCGCGCCACCGGGCATAGGCTTCCGCCTGGCACTTCGTAACATAGACCGGAGCATCGAGCGGCAGAGGCATCTCCGAGAACATTCCGCGGTAATGCCAAGAACCGCCTTCTACCCAGAAGGATGGCGCTGGGCCGCCCTCACGAACGAATTCCAGATACTCGCCGTTGGTTACTTTGTATTTGCCGATGGAAAACGCGGGGACCTCAAGAGTGTGCGGTTCACACTCGTTATCCCAAGCGAACGGCTGTTCGGCGTCGCGGCCCAGCCGCACTTCGCCCGCGGGGATCTCGATCATGCGCGGCTGGGGAGGCGGTCCGCCAGCAACCTGCCGATCCGGACAGCCCCGCTTTTGATGATAGGGCAGGTTGTGGAAGATATAGGCGAGTGTCTCGGCGTGCATGAGCCGGTGTTCGATTGCCGCATGAAGCAACTCGGGTGACACGTCGGGCAGGGCGTGATCGATGATCTCGCGCGTGCGCTGATTGTAGCGCTCGATTTCGGGGACATCCGGCCAGTCGGACGGCTGATCGCTGGGGAGTTGCCCTTCCGGAGGATCGATGCCGAAGGCGAACAGGCGATCAAATGTCGCGTGGAAGGACGGGATGTCGAGCGCATAGCGAGCGATCAGATTCCAATCGAAGGCCTCCAGATGACCCAGGTAGAAGACAATGCGGTGGCGTTCGGGGATCGGCCGCGCATCGAGCGCATCAGGATCAAGGATGCGGAACAACTCATCGGTGTTGTGCCGCGCTTCGTGCAGGGCCCGTTCGAGGTTACGCATTCTCTCCCAAGTCTAGCGGATCGGGTGATCCGGCAGCCCGCGTCAAGTGTAGGCGTGGATACGAAGCGGTCATGAACCGAGCATCGATCGGGCGCTCGGCTGCACATGCCCGCGGATGGCGTGAGGCTGATAGGGTTTTTCGACCGCCGCGATTTCGTCGCCCGTGAGCTTGAGATCCACCGCCGCGATCAGGTCCTTGAGCTGCTCGGTCTTGGTGGCGCCCACGATCGGCGAGGTCATTCCGGGCGCCTGCAACACCCAGGCCAGGGCGACCTGCGCGGCGGATACGCCGCGATTCTCCGCCACGGCCACCACCGCATCGGCAATCTGGAAGTCGTTCTCAGTGTAGTAGAGGTCCTTCGCAAACGTGTCGACCTGCGAGCGTTGGGTGAGTCCGCCTTCGCGCTTCCGCGTGCCGGTGAGAAATCCGCGCGCCAGCGGACTCCAGGGGATCAAGGCCACGCCCTGATCGATGCATAGCGGGATCATTTCCCGCTCTTCTTCACGGTAGGTGAGATTGTAGTGGTTTTGCATCGCGCGGAAGCGGTGCCAACCATTTTCTTTTGCCATGTAAAGGGCTTTGGAGAACTGCCAGGCAGCCATGCTGCTGGCCCCGAGGTAGCGTACCTTGCCCGCACGGACCAGGGAATCGAGCGCTTCGAGTGTTTCTTCGACGGGGGCGTTGAAATCCCAGCGGTGGATCTGGTAGAGATCCACATAATCCATCTGAAGACGGCGCAGCGAGTTCTCGCAGCCTGCGATGATGTGCTTGCGGCTGAGACCGCGGTCGTTCGGACCCGGGCCCATCACGCCCTGGACCTTGGTGGCGACCACGATGTGGTCGCGGCGGGCCATTTCGTTCAGATAATAGCCGGTGATCTCTTCGCTCTGCCCGGCGGAGTACACATCGGCAGTGTCGAAGAAGTTTATGCCGGCATCCAGGGCGATTTTGAAGTGTTCGCGGGCGTCTTCCTTATTGACGTGCCAGCCGCGGGTACCGAGCGCCCAGTTGGGCACCGGAGCTCCACCATAGCTCATGCAGCCCAGGCAGAGCCGCGAAACCGTGGTTCCCGTTTTCCCGAGTGTGGTGAATTGCATGGTGTTTTATTTGGCGTACATGCGAATCATACGTTCGATAGCCCGGCGGCATGCGGCGCAGAAACCGGCCTCATCGCGCGTAAACATAATGCAGTCCTGCTGGGGGCGGTAATAGCCCTTGGCCTCGTAGAGGGCTCCTTCGAAGGCTCCCACTCTACCGGCGTTCGTTCCCGAAGACAGCAGTTTGGTATCGCGGTCGCGCTCTTGGCGAAACAGCGCCCCCATTTCTGTTTCGGGCCGGTGGGCGGCGCGGATCTCGCGGCGGCGCTTCTGAATCTCGACTTCCATGGTCTCGAAATCGGCCTTAGGCCAGGGAGAGGGCAGGTCGATTCCGGGGCTGAGCAGATCCTTCCACTTGGCCGCGTGCGCGTCGGCGGTCACGTTGGGTTCCCAGGGCTCGGGTCTTTCGGTGGGGCTGAGGTAGGAGACATCGGAAGTGTAATATTCGTCCGCCAGGCCGGCGAAATGGTGCCCGAATTCGTGAACAAAGACATATGGCGTGAATGCATTATCGGCCGAGACTGTAGCAAACAGATTGAAGATGCCTCCGCCACCGTATTTGCGGTCGTTGACCACGATTTCGACGAATTCATAAGGGGCCGCGGCGGCAATCTCCCGAATGCGCCGGTTATCAAAGCTCAGCACGTAGCGTTCGGAGCCGAACGCATCGTAGCTTGCGCGCAGCGGAGACCGGCGATAGACACCATCGGAGGGGCGCGATACGCCGCTCTCTTCGGCGGGGGTATCGATGGCCCAAACATTGAATTCGAGCCGATGCTCTTTGAAAGGCGAGACCGCGAACAGCAGGTCGGCGGTGCGGCGGGCGTCGCGATGCCACTTTTCCATTTCGGCCGCGGTATAGCCATCGCCCAGCAGCAACAGGTCAACCTTATCCTGCGGCGAGCCGTTCTGCATCACGGCCCAGACGTTGAATTTGGGTGCACTGCTGCGATCGATCGCGGCATCGGCGGGGTCGATTACCGCGGACCAGACCTCGCGGAATTCGTTACGCAGCCCGCGCTTCTTGATGACCACTTGGACCGGGGCGGCCGGGGCGGGGAAGCGTACGCTTTCCTGGAACGCGCGGCTCTGCTGTTTGGCTTCATCTGTGGTTTCCCATTCGCCGTAGATACTGGCGAAGCCGCGGGAATAGAGCAGGCGGTTGGTGGCGCGGTCGAAAACCTGGAAGTAATATTTGCCTAGATTGGTCTCATCGATCCAGCGATTAAGCGGCCCCGGCCACGCGCCTTCCAGGATGATGCTATCGACGGCGAAGTGTTCTTCGGTGGCGCTGCCCGAGTGGACGTAATCGAACCGCAGAGTGCGGGGGATGGTGGATTGGCCGGCCACCGTAGAGACGGCGAGGGCCAGCAGCACGAGGCGGTTCATCAGCGGTCGCTCAGTTTTGGGCGGATAACGCATTATACAGCGTGGCTCGCGAACGGATCGAGTGTGCTGTGAGCCGGATCTTTGTCCGAGGCAGGTGGTTCAATGAATTTGTTAGACTCTTGACGATCGGTTCTATCGTGTGGTTAGGCACGTGAAAAACCGAAGGCCCATATGAATGCCCCGAGGGAAGAGATCTCCTTATCCTTAAGGCGTCGGCTTGAGGAGGCTCAAGCCGCATATCAGCGCGCCACGACCGAGTACCGGCGACTGACGAGTATTTCTGCTGCCACGGAGCATCCTGAGGACCCGGGGCTGGTTGACGGGACTTTCGCATTACGCCAAGCCATGCGGCTCCATCGCCACGCTCGGCTGAAGTACGAGCGCGCCCTGAAAGAGTTCACAGATTTTATACTTTCAGGGAAAATGCCCCCGGGTCCTCAGGCATAGACTGCTGTAGCGCTGAATCCGGTAGCTCAGCGTCTGGCCGCTGGGGCCTCCGCCAGCGGACCCACTTCGACCTTAGGCTGCGTATTGGCTAGCGGCCCCAGCTCGGCTGCCACGCCGCGTGCGATGGCTGCCGTCTCGCTGCCGGCCTGGAAGCAGGTGAAATCCGCGCGGTCACGCCATGCGAACGGGCCGCACAGCCGCTTGCCGGCTTCAATCGCGGCATCATGCACCACGTTGATCAGCCGCTCGTAGTCCGGGGAGCCTTGTGCGTATCCGGAGAAATTTCCCAAATCGCCGCTGGCCGCGAAGACTGCGGTCACGCCCGGAACTTTCGCGATCTCGTACGCATTCTTGATCCCTTCCAACGTCTCGATCATGAGGATCAGGACGATATTGTCGTTAATCGTGTTGCGATATCCGCCGGGGACCGTGCCCCACACGGCTGGATCAAAAGCCTGACCGCCGCCATTGCTGCGCTTTCCGAGAGGAGGGTAGAAGGTCCAATCCCGAGCTGCTTTGGCTTCCTCTACGGTATCCACGGTCGGCACCACGACGACCAGTGCTCCCGCATCGGTCGCATGCTGGATTTCGCGTTCGTCCGCGTAGGCGACGCGAACACCAGGAACGGCTTTGGCATGCGGGCAGGCACGCCACATGCGCGCCACCGCCTCCCAGTCGCGCGCGTTGTGCTGCATCTCGGTCCAAATGAAGTCATAACCCGCGTTTGCCATCGCGCAATAGGTTTCGGGATCCGTCGAACTGAACACCGTACCGCCGGTCACCTTCCCGCCTTGCATCATTTTCAGCTTTACCGGATTCCAGATTTTCGAATTCGCGGGTGCATTCCAGGCAGGCCCGTACTTCCACGTGTTCATATCGAAGGGCCCTACGTTTGCCGCACCTGGGAGCGCATTCTTGATGGCGCCGCTATCCTTTCCGGCAGGGGCAGCCAGGGGAAATCGAAGCGTTCCGGCGTCAGGATTGTTGGCATAAGGATCGGCGTTCGCCCTCGGCGTCTGGGCCGGCGGCGGCGCCTGCCCCAGCGCATGGAAAGCGACAGCTCCGCACACTGCCAGCAACGCGATGATGATTAATACTCGGTTCATTCAATCCTCCTTCTCGTTTGGTGAGGTGCTCCAGATTCTATCAGACCCGACCGGGCGGCGGATACCGCCGCGTGATATCCGCACATTCCGTGCACCCCGCCGCCCGGGGGCGTCGACGACGAACAGAGAAAAACATGGGCGAGCGGCGTGCGATAAAGCCAGCGGTTCGGCCGCAGGAAGAATTGACCTAAGTGCATCGCGCCGCCTCCAATATCGCCGCCGACCAGATTCGCATTATGTTCCTCCAGAAGCCTTGGAGTCAATACATGACGCGCCAGGATCCGCTTTCGAAAACCGGGCGCGAACCTCTCCACTTGAGACTCAATGGCATCGGTGAAATCTGCGGTGGAACCATGGGGAACATGGCAGTATGCCCATGCCGTGTGCTTCCCGTCCGGCGCTCGCGTCGAGTCGAATAAGCTCGGCTGGGCGAGCAGCACAAACGGATTCCCGGTAAAATGGCGCTCCCAATGAGCGATCTCTTCCAAAGTGCCGCCCAAGTGAACCGTACCCGCTCGCCTGCAGGCAGCCGCCTGCCAGGGAATGGGAGCGTCCAGAGCCCAATCCAGTTTGAAGACTCCGGGGCCGTAACGGTACCGGGCAAGCGCCGCCCGGTAATTATCCGGAAAGCGATTTCCAGCCAGGTTCAGTAACTGCCGGGGGGTGATATCGCACATAACCAGTGGGGCGTCGGGCAGCGTTTCGATTCGTGAGTCAGGGCGAATATTGCCGCCCAAGGAGCGCAGATAGGAAGCCAGGGCATCGGCGACGCTTTGCGAGCCACGCCGGGGAATAGGCCAGCCTCCTGTGTGGCCTGCCGCGGCCAGTATCAGCGCGATGGCAGCGCTGGGGCGTGCCTCGAGCGGCAGCATGGAATGCGCGGCGATGCCCGCGAACAGAGCTCGCGCCCGGGAACCGCGGAAAGTGGTTTCGGCGAGCGCGCGTGCCGGCCGCAGCAAACGCCAGCCGAAGCGCGCCATCAGCAAAGGGTGCTCCGGCACATGAAGCGGCGCCAGAAGGTCGTGCCGGAGGCTCGGCCATGCCAGTGCGAGCGGCTCCAGCAACTGCCGCCACCGTTCGCCATCTTCGCCGAGGTGGGCGCAGGTGCCATCCATAGACCGCTCCAAGAACACTGCCGTGCCGTCATCCAGCGGGTGCGCTAAAGGAACTTCCGGATGAATCCATTCGAGCCCGTGTTCTCTGAGCGGGTAACGCTCGAAGCAAGGCGACGCAACGGCCATGGGATGCACAGCCGAACAGACGTCTTGAAGGAAGCCGGGCAGAGTAAGCTCCGCCGATCGTGCCCCGCCGCCGATCAGGGGCGCGGCTTCGTGTACCGTAACGGCAACGCCCGCAAGCGCAAGTTCAATCGCGGCGGTGAGACCGTTCGGTCCGGAGCCGATCACTATGCCGCGCGTCGCACGAGAGGGCTCCACCTCGGATATTGTAAAAGAGATGCACAAAAAGCGACTTGGGAACAGCGATATGAACATCTCGCCCATCGGAATTGGCGCCTGGGCGATGGGTGGGGGTGGTTGGACCTTTGCCTGGGGGCCTCAGGACGATGCCCAGTCGATCTCCGCGATTCATGCCGCCCTCGATCGGGGCGTGAACTGGATCGATACAGCGGCGGTGTATGGACTGGGGCACTCCGAAGAGGTCGTGGGGCGTGCGATCGAAGGGCGCGCGAACCGGCCCTATGTGTTCACGAAATGCTCACTGGTCTGGAATGAGAAGCGCGAGATCAGCAACTCGTTGAAGGCCGACTCCATCCGCCGTGAGTGCGAGAACAGCCTGCGGCGCCTAAAGATCGATGCCATCGATCTCTACCAGATTCACTGGCCGAATCCCGACCCCGATATCGAAGAGGGCTGGGCCGCATTGGCCCAACTGAAGCAGGAAGGCAAGGTCCGTTGGATCGGCGTTTCCAATTTCAGCGCCAAGCAGATGGACCGGTGCCGCCGGTTTGCGCCGATCACTTCTCTGCAACCTCCCTACTCGGCCATCTCTCCCGAGGCGGAAGAGGAAACGCTGCCGTATTGCCTGAAGCACGGTATCGGTGTGATCGTCTATTCGCCCATGAAATCGGGGCTGCTGAGCGGCAGGATGACCAGGGAGCGCGTGGCGAGTTTCCCCCAGGACGATTTCCGGAAGCGTGCCGTCAATTTCCAGGAGCCCCTCCTCTCGCGCAATCTGGAACTCGCCGAGTTGATGAAAAAGATCGGCGGGCGGCACAATCGCTCGGCGGGCGAAGTGGCGATTGCATGGACACTGCGTCATGCCGCCGTGACGGCAGCCATCGTCGGGTTTCGCTCTCCGGAACAGGTAGCCGGTGTGATAGGAGCGATGGAGTTCCGGCTCACGCCGAAAGAACTGGACGAGATCGCGGAGTTCAAAACCGCTAGGGCCGAATCATAACCCTTAATCGAGCGCCAGGGCCGATACCTGAAGCTTCTCGGGGCGTTTCACTTCCACCTTCAGTTTTTCGCCAAGACTCAGATTGCCGCTGACGGTTAAGGTGTAATGCGAACGCAGCGCTTCGAACACGCGAGGCCCCGGCTCGCCGCCGGATTTCTTCATGTCGCGCAGATTGAACGACGCGCCCCCGGTTTCGCGCGCCAGTTGTTCCAGCAGGCTCCGGTCGCTACCCACCATGTATACCGGGTATATCGAAACCTGGTTGCGCCGCGCCAGCCGGATCACCTCTCGCTCGCTGATTCGGCTGTCGCCCTCCAAACCCGAGGTGAGCAGCAGAATGACGCGCCGGAATACGGAATTTTGAAAACCGCCGTCAATCGCTGCAAACAAGGCGTCCAATACATGGGGCTGATTGCCGTATTTCACTTTCGCCATAGAGCGCAGGATCAGTTCGCGGCTCGACGTAAAATCCTGAATGAGGTCGGCTGAGGAGTGGTAAGCCACCACCGCCATCTGTTCCTTGGCCTGGAGCTGCGAGACGAAATTCTCAGCCAGCGGCTGCACCATGCCGCCCGCGAGACTGGTATCGAGCAGAAGCATCAAATCGAGCGTGTCGTGCGTGAATTCGGCTTCTTCGACGCGGCGCGGTGTCTTGTCATCGAGCACGTTGAAATCCTGCGCGTGCAAGCTTGTGACCGGCGCGCCGGATTTCGGGTCCACGACGGTCACCAGCACCTTCGTCGCGCCCCATAGGGGCAGGGCGGCCAGGCAGAGGGCCAACAGGCGCAACTTCATTGCGAATCCCCTTCGATTTTTTCCACCAATCTCTCCACGTGGACGCTGTAGAGCGCCGGCTTGCCATGCAGATCGCTCTGAAAATAGATGCGCTGGGCGTCCGGAGCGAATAGCGGCGATGTGGTTTCCGGATGGTGCGCGCGGTGCTCGCACAGCGTGAACTCGCGCCGGTTCACCTTCAGCATGAGCAGGATCACAGGTGACGCCACATTCCGGCTTGCCCCGACGAACACTGACGTATCGCGATTGCATCCGAAGCTGGCATACTGGCTGGTCTTCGCGACGAGCTTATCGCCATCCTGGTCGGGCGTGTATTCCCGTATGGTATTCAATTGCGTTGTGTCATCCGGAAGATTGAGGTAGAACAGGCTCTTGCCATCCGCAGCCCAGTGCGCCGAGACCGCCACTCCCGCGGCCAGTTTCAATTCACGATTCTGGCGGCCATCCGTATTGACGAGCCACAACCCTTTACCGGGTTGCCGGTAGAGGATCTGTGAGCGCAAAGGCCGCTCCATCGGTTCGGAGAGCGCAAATGGCGTTTCGACAATCGTGCGGGCCGCGCCTTGCAGAAATGTAACGCTTCGCAGCCGGCCGCGCTCGCCTTGCTTCTCGCCGAACGTGACATGCGCGCCATCGGCCCCGGCGTTCACTCCCGGGCACATCTCCCAGCCATCGGGGATGGTATAGATCGGGCGTTCCCGTAGCGTTGCAAGGTTCACGAGATAGAGAACATTTTCCGCGAAGTAGCAAAAAGAGCGGCTGTCGGGCAGCAGCGTAAGCGAGGAGCCCTCCATCTGGGCGTGGTCGGTCAACTGCTGCGTGTCGCCCGATTTCAGATCCAGGCGAAAGGCCTGTGGCGAACCGGTGCGGTCGCAACAGAACAGGAGGCTACCGCTGTTTCGGGAGATGATGCGGCTGGATGCGGCCGGCAGCGTGCTGCTGTAGGTGGGATCGGTAAGACGATAGACCTGAAATTCTGTGGCCGCATCGCTGTACGGCATCGAATCGGATTCGAATGTCTCGCCCTTGCCCTTCTTGGAATCGCTTGCGAGCGCAGCGCCGGCAGCCAGACTCGCCAGCAGCGCCCTGCGGGACAAGCGGTGTGCGGAAACCGCCATAACTTCGATGGTACTCCGTCCAGCATTTCCGTATGGCAGCGGGGTTGCAGGATTGTATGTGCCCGTGGAGCGCCGGCTGGAGGTGAAAGGCGTCAAGCCGGCGCGATTTTATTGCGCGGCAGGGCGGAGCGTGGTGCAGGGTTTTTGCCTTTTCCCCTGCTTTGCGGCCAGCCAGGAGGGCGTGAAAGCGACCGTCCGCGGGCTCGTGGCGCCGGCACGGGACTCCGCCCTCGATCGGCTATGGATGCAGTGCAATCGTGGCGCTACCGATTCCGGCGGACGCACTGGTCGCAGTTACAGTGACTGTTTGCACGGCGGTGATGAGGGCTGGCGCGCTATACCGGCCCACCGGGGTAATTCGCCCGACATCGGGGTTGATGCTCCAGGTCACGCCGCTTGCGTCCGCTGTGAGGGCGGCAAAGGTTTCAGCCTCCGAAGCGCCCAGTGAAACGGTGCCCGGCGCTACGGTTACCCCCGTAGCAGCATGCAGGCTCGCGCGCAGATTCAGGGGAAACGCGATTCCGAAGAAGAAGCCCGGTTGATAACGAGACTCCAGAATGTTGCCGCCGTACACGAAACCTCCGGCACTGCCGGGCAATCCGGGCGCTTGCGGCAGGGGAAAGCCGTCAAAGGCGTTCAGGTTGTTGCCGCCCAGGTTGGCCGGGTCGAACGTGGCGTACTCCCTGGGGTGATCCCGTACCCAAGATGCGGCGGCGCGCTGGAATCCCGGCGCAGGTTGCCCGACCGGAATCAACGAATACCCGGCCAGCACATGAAAATAGCGGCTCAATTCGATACCCAAACCGAGGGTGTAGCCTGTGACCGTGCTGTTGGTATCGCTTCCAAATTGCGCGCTGGCAAATGTGCTCAAATACTTGGCCCACTTGTGGGGGCGGCACCGCCGCGCCGTCGAATTTGCCGTGCAGAATTCAAAACCCAGACCCACCAGGCCCTGGGGAGCGAACCGCCCGAGGTTCTTAGCCTGAATGAACCCGTTATTGATGGTGTAATCCGTCGCGGTCGGCCTGAAATAGCTGCCGATTCCAAACAGCAGTTCCACTCCATTGGGCAACTCCTGTCCGGATTTGAGGGGGGTACACGCGATCAGCGCAAATAGCGCCTTAATTCTTAAGCCTCTCATTCGATTTCTTCCCTTTTCTTTCTAATTGGAGGCTTTATTTAAGTATATACCTGGGGGTTTGAGGACCGCTCCTTCCAGCCGCGGCTCGGAAAAGCGCTTTCGTATTTTCAGCAGTTCGGCTAGCCGAGCAGGTTCAGCCGCATTTCATTGGTCGGCTGAAAGCCCAGTTGCTCATAGAGCGGCCGCCCTTCGTCGCTCGCGTGCAAACAGACGCAATCGAAGCCTTCGGCCCGGCACCAGGCAATGAGCTCTTGCATGATCGCCCGGGCCACTCCTCTTCGCCTGTACCCGGGACGGACGTAGACATTCAAGATCCAAGGACGCCGCGGCTGCAGGCGGTCCACGGAGCCCGGCCACGGGCACACCACCACCCCGCCGCCGCCCACTATCCCGGCGTCTTCAATCTCGGCGAGAATGGCGTGGTAGCCGCCATTACGCAACGCGTCGTTGAAGTATTCTCGGGAGACGCCGCGCACGCGAGCCAGTTGTTCCGGATCGCGGTATCCCATATCGCGGTACATTTCGATGCGGTGATCGAGAATGACCTCGATATCTTCCGCGGTAGCAGGTCGCAGGCGCACTACTCTTCAGTTGGCTCTTCTTCTTCGCGCCCTTCGCGTTGCGCTTTCAGGCGCTCCTCGCGCCTCTTGGCCCGGTCGGCCGCGCGCTTGACGAGCTCGGAGCCCACCAGCTCGATCAT
>PSRJ01000105.1 GCA_003175985.1 Terriglobia bacterium | reverse complement strand
CTGAACGGCGAGCCCGTGGAAGTGGAAACACAGATCGATGTGAACTACACACTGTCGCAGTAGGGCTTAACGTTCACAACCCCCGCCGATAGACAATCGGCGCGGAGCCTGCCACACAAAACAGCAGTCTCACTCGTAGCGCAAAACTTCAGCCGGCGCGATCCGGGCGGCGTTTCTGGCGGGATACAAAGTTGCCAGGAAACTCACCAGGATCGCCGCCGCGGGCACCCAGAGGCCATCGATCCAGCGCGGCTCGAAGGGAACAAAGCTCAGCGAGTACACGGTTTCATCCAGGCGGATCCACTGGTAGCGGTTCGCGAAGTAGCAGAGGCCATAACCAACCACCAGCCCGAGCGCGCTCCCCACGATGCCGATCAGCACTCCCTGCATCATGAAAATGCGGCGGACCTGGCGGTGGCGCGCGCCCATCGACATCAGCACGGCAATGTCGCGATATTTTTCCATGACCATCATGACCAGGGTGATGAAGATGTTCAGCGCGGCCACAAGCTCGATGAGACCGATGGTGATGACCGTCACGATCCGTTCCATGTTGAGCGCGCTGAGTAGTTGTTTGTTGCGTTCCTTCCAGGTGGTGGTCGTGTATTTGGGGCCGGCGAGTTTCTCCACCTGTCTAGCGATTTCGTCGGCACGGTCCAGGTCGTCGACCTTGAGCTCAATCTGATTGACGACGTCGGGGAGAGAAAGCGCTTTCTGCGCTGCCGCAATCGAGGTGTAGGCCCAATTGTCGTCGATTTCGAAGAAGCCGGTTTCGAATAGGCCCGCCACCCGGAACTTGCGCACGCCCGGACGAATGCCGAAGGGTGTCAACTCGCCTTGCGGGGTGATCACGTTAATAGGCGTGCGCAGTTGCATGCCGGTATCTTCAGCCAGGCGGGATCCCAATATGATGGGGGGCGGGTCGGCGTTCGCATCGCGCAAGCTGGAAATGGAGCCTTGCTTCAAACGTTTCAGCGCATCCGTGAGGCCTAGTTCGTCGTTGATGTTGACGCCCTTGAGAACCGCGAAGTGGTTCTGCATCGGGCCGGAGAGCATGACCTGCCCGTAAAGCGCCGGGGCGGCCGCCGTAACGTGCGGCGCCTGGCGCACGCGGGCTGTGAGAGCCTGCCAGTTCTCGATGCCATTGAGCGGTTCTTTTTCCATCACATTGATGTGGGCCATAGCGCCGAGCAGGTTGCGCTGCAGCGTATTCCGAAACCCGTTATTTACCGCGAGCGCAATGATGAGGGCCATGACGCCCGCCGCGACACCGGCGATGGAAATCGCGGTGATCACCGAGATCACGCGTTCCCTGCGGTGGGCGCGCAGATAGCGCCGCGCGATGAAAAGCTCAAATGCGGAGGTCACAATTTATCGTACTGGCGCATGGCGCTGACCAGATCGATCGGACCTTCGGGGCGTAAAAGCGGGAACAGAATCACATCACGAATGGAGCGGGAACCCGTAAGGATCATGGTGAGCCGGTCGATACCAATGCCTTCGCCGCCGGCTGGAGGCATGGCGTAGGCGAGGGCACGCACATAGTCCTCATCCATCTGGTGCGCCTCCTCGTCGCCGTGCTGGCGCATGTCAATCTGCATTTCGAAGCGGCGGCGCTGCTCCTGGGGGTCGTTCAACTCGGTATAAGCATTCCCGATCTCCATGCCCGCGGCATAGATCTCGAAGCGTTCGACGAAGGCGGCATCGTCGGGCTTGTTCTTGGAGAGGGGCGACGTCTCCACCGGATAGTCATACACGATGGTGGGCTGAATCAGCTTCTCCTCCGCGCAGCGCTCGAAGATATCGGCAAGCGCTTCGCCGGGGGTCCGTTTGCCGGAATGCTGCAGCAGCCATTGCGGGTCGGAGACATTCTCCAATGTGGGGCGGTCGCTGCCTTCCCAGAAATGCATGACGGCTTCGCGCATGGTATAGCGCTCGATGCGGCTGAAGTCCAGTTGGCGGCCCTCATACTCGATCACGCTGGAGCCGGCGGCATCGATCGCAACCTGCGCGAGCAGTTCGGCGGAGAAATCCATCAGGCCGCGGTAATCGGTATAGGCCTGGTAAAACTCCAGCATGGTGAATTCGGGATTGTGGTGTGTCGAGAGTCCTTCGTTGCGGAAATTGCGATTGATTTCGTAGACCCGCTCCAGGCCGCCGACCACGAGCCGCTTCAGGTACAACTCCGGGGCGATGCGCAGGTACAGGTCGATATCCAGCGTGTTGTGGTGCGTTGTGAAGGGGCGCGCGGCGGCGCCGCCATAGACCGGCTGCATCATGGGGGTCTCGACCTCCACGAAACCCCGCGCCTCCAACTGCCTGCGGAATGAGGAGATAATCCGGGCGCGGGCGAGGAACACCTTGCGCACTTCCGGATTGGCAATCAGGTCGAGATAGCGCTGCCGGTAGCGTGTTTCCACGTCTTCCAGGCCATGCCACTTCTCAGGCATCGACAGCAGCGTCTTGGAGAGGAACTCCAGCTTATCCGCATGCACGCTGAGTTCGCCGGTGCGCGTACGGAACAGGTAGCCTTCCACTCCCACAATATCTCCGCTATCGAGCAACTGAAAAAGCTGAAAGTCGCGCTCGCCCACGGCATCCTTTTTGACGTATATCTGGAGACGTTCGCCATCCTGCTGGAGATGCGCGAAACCGGCTTTCCCCATTAGACGTTTCGTCATGACACGGCCGGCAATACGGACGCGCACTTCCGGCACGAGTTCCTCGGCGGTTTTTGCGCCAAAGCCGCGGAGAATTTCGGACACAGTATGGGTAAAGTCGAAACGCCGGCCGTAAGGGCGGAAGCCCAGCGCTTCGATTTCACGGATGCGGCACAGGCGCTGTTTCAGCAGCTCGTCTTCCAGGGACAAGAAAATCTCCTTTGGGAATTACGTTATTATAAAGCTTCGTTTTTGCGGCGATCTCTCTATCGTCGTTCCCGCCCGCAAACCCTGGGGATTCTCCGGGAGTACTAATAGGTAATAGTTGGAACGTAAGTTGCCGTATAGTACGCCACGGATCGCATTAGGCGTCCATAACGGAGGAAGCTCATGAAGAAAGTACCTGCACTTGCGATTTTTTTCACACTCGCCTCGGCCGCATTTGCACAGAACTTAAAAGTCGTTAACGCCGCGTCCCTGTCGGCAGTGAGCGTTGCGCCGAATAGCATCATTAGCATAATGGGAAACCAGCTGAGTTCGAGCGCGGAGACAGCCCAAAACCCGGCTAGTCCGCCCACGACGCTTGGCGGTGTGACTGTGACAATTGGTGGGTCGCCTGCGTCATTATTCTACGTTTCGCCGACCCAAATTAATGCCCTGGTGAATCCCGCGACCCCGCTGGGGACGCAAAACGTGGTGATCACTTCCTCGCGGGGCACCCAAACCGGAACCGCCAGCGTCTCGACCACGGCGCCTCCGGGACTGTTCTCGCTTTCGGGGAGCGGTATGAGGAATGGCGCAATCGTGGACGCCCAAACCTTCACAACCGGAGTTTTCGGCCTCGCTCCGGACAACTCAGCCACGTTTCTGGCATTGTTCGGGACGGGCATCAGCGTGACTACCGCTCCGACGGTGACGATCGGCGGTGTTCCGGCGCCGGTTCTTTTCTATGGACCAGCGCCTTGCTGCGCCGGGCTGGAGCAGGTCAATGTGCAACTCCCGAGTACGGTGGCGAGCGCGGGCCGCGTATCGGTGGCACTCACATCCAACGGACAGGTCAGCAATACAGTGCAGGTAGTCCTGAAGGCGCAATCTTCGGCGCAATTCCCTAGCCGCGAACTGGCCAGCCTGGCGTATATTCCGGGAACCAGCCTACTCCTGAGCACCGATGAGGACGATGACGTAGTACGCGTCATCGATGCTTCGAGCAAGACGGTGAAGCAAGTAATCACGCTGCCGGAAGGATCTGGATTGAATGGAATTGCGGTAAATGCCGCAGGCACTCTCGCGGTGGTCGCGGAAAGCGACAGAGGCAAAGCCGCGGTCATCGACCTGACGAAATTCACGGTGACGACGGAGATTGCGACCGGGGCAGGGCCGGTGGCGGTGGCGATTGTGGGCAGCCAGGCGATTGTCGTTAACCAGGAGTCCGATACAGTCTCGGTGATCGATCTGGGCACTAGCACCGTGCAGAAGAACGTTCCCGTAGGACACGGCCCTGAAGCAGTGGCCGTGGACGCGACATCCAAAACCGCTTACGTTGTCAATGAAGCGGACGGAACGCTGGACGTGATCGACCTAACAGCGTTGGCGGTTACCAAGATCTTATCGATCGGAGTCTCGACACGGGGAGAAGCGATTGCCGTGGCTACCGGCTTCGCTTATGTGACGGTGCCTTCCGGAGGACCGGACGGGATGGTGTTGATGGTCAACCTCAGCACGGGTGCGATCACCAGCTTCAAGGCGAATCCAAGTCAAGATGGCGGCTCGGGCGCGCTTGTGATCTACAATGGCAGGATCTATCTGGCAAACCAGACGGGTAGCACGGTGACCGCGTATCCGCTGAGTCCAGCCAGTTCTATACCGATAGCACAAATCAAGGTAGACCTCGGACCGAGAGCGCTGGCGATCGATACGAAAGACAACCTGCTGGCGGTCAGCAACGAGGGTTCGAGCACCATCGTGCTGGTGGATCTCGCGACCAACCAGGTCACGGCGCATATTAATGCGGTGAATACGAGCTCGACCGGCAGCGACGGCGATCAGGACGATCACAGCGACCGCGGCAGGTCCCCGAGTTTGCCGATCGTCACCAAGATCTCGCCGGCCAGCGCCAAAGCGGGCACCAGCGTAGCCCTCACCATTACGGGGAAGAACTTCACCGGGGCCACGGGCGTCGTCTTCGTGGGTTCCGCGAAAGGCAGCAGCACGAGCGGGCGCGGCAAGCTCTCTCCTCCGCAGCCCGACACGGCGTTCACCGTCAGTAACGTCAAAGTGTCTTCGGACGGAACGCAAATCACGGCGAACGTCACCATCGCGAGTACCGCCCAGGCAGGTGCGCGCGAAGTGCGGGTGACCACTCCGAACGGCGAAAGCCCGACGGGTATTTCCGGCACCGCAACGTTTACCGTGACTCAGTAGAACCGGCGAACCCGGTCAAACCTTGATGATGACTTCGCGCAGACGTTCGCGGGTCAGAAAAAATTTGACCGATTCAAAGGGGCCGAATAGCTTTTCAAGACTGCGGTTATTGAAGAGTTGCGCCGGGTGGCGCGAGCCCTGCTGCGCCACCTGGAGCAGATTCACTTGCTGAATACGGAAGGTGTAGTAGGGCACGGCCTCCAGCTTATTATCCGAGTGGAAGAAGGCGAGCATATAACTCTTGGGGCGGACGATCGTGTGCAGCCGCTCGACCACGGCGGTGAGCAGAGCGGGAGCGAGATATTCCAGAACGTCCCAAATGAGCACGCCATCGAAATGAGCCTCCGGATAATCCAGAGCCTGCCTTAAGAAATATTCGATACGCCCGGCGTTAGATTGATCGGCAGTGCCGTCCGGGCCGAAGGTTTCGCTCAGGATTTGGAGAAAATCTTCCGAATAAAGGCGGTGGCCCAGGTTAGTTATGAAGCTCACATTTTGCTGTGTGGCGCCGCCTAAATCGAGGATGGTAAGTCCCGACTGGCCGCGAATATAGTTAAAGAATTCCTCCAGACCGCGACTCTGGCGCGTAGTTGTTTCGACACTGCTTCCCTGGCGTGAGGTAAACAAAGCACGCGGGGACGCGGATGGATTTGACGCAGCGACGGGCGCTTGCGCTCCGCGAGGCCCTCGCAACATGCTTTTCAGCCGTTCTGTAAACAACCCGGATGCCCCCTGGGGCTATCGTTTCACTTCGCCGGCGGCGGCCGGAGCCGCAGCCGGCGAGACTGCGGGAGCGGCCGGCTGAGGCCGGGAAACCGGCTTGGCAGGCTCGGGCTTGACGATGTCGATGCTCCCTTTGAAATACGCGCCGTCCTCGATGATGATGCGCGCCGTGCGAATGTCACCCACCAGCTTGGCGTCCTTGCGGATTTCAATCTTGTCAGTGGCTTCGACGTTACCCTGGATCGTCCCCAGCGCGACGACTTCCCGCGCCTTCACACCGGCGTGCACGGTACCATTAGGCCCGATGGTGAGCTTATGCTCGAGGGCCTCCACAGTTCCTTCGAGATCACCATCGACGAACAGGTCCTCTTTGCTATAGATCTGGCCGACGATCTTGACGGCTTTTCCGATAGTGGCCGAGCCGCCGCGCGACTCGGGCTCGATTCTCCCCATGGGGGTAGTGGACACGGGTGTAGCCTCCTTTTTCACTTCCACGGGATTCGGCGCTGCCGGAGCCGCGGTGCCTGCCGGGCTGGGTGGGGTATATGGCTTGGGGGGGTCCTCGTCCCGGCGTTTATTCCACATTACTGCTGCCCTCCTGGGCCCTGTATGAATGCCTGCATGATACCCCTCTAGTCTATTGCGGACTGGCCGGAAAAGGCAAACGGATTGGCGGGCGAAGAATCGCTATTCTAATCGTGCAAGCGGTCTACCGGAAACGGAACGGGAGATGGAGGAGTTCCTGGCGCAGGCTGACCGAAAACGGCGCCAGGAGCACATTGATGGCAAACCACATCGTGGATAGAGACAACACGGCGCGTGTCAACCGGTTCTTGCCGAAGATCAGGCGGGCAATCAGGGCCATCAGAAACGGCGCCAGGGCCGTCGTTACGCGGGCATGGGGCGTTAGCGCGTCGATGAAATCCCACGGGGACATTACGGTGATTCTAGGGTGCACGCCGCAACGGTGATCAAGATGCCATCAGTTAACGACGCGATCACCTCCAACGGGATAAAATAGCGCAATACCCCGCGCATGGATTTCGTGGAACAGTTGAAGTCCTCCGTCGATATCGTTAACGTCGTCGGCGAATATGTGCGGCTGCGGAAATCCAGCACCTACCGGTACACGGGGCTGTGTCCATTCCATTCCGAAAAGACGCCCTCCTTCTCGGTGCATGCTTCCAAGCAGTTCTACCATTGCTTCGGCTGTCACGCCGGCGGCGATGTTCTGAAGTTCGTGATGGAGATCGAGGGCATCAGCTTCTATGAGGCGTTAAAGAGCCTGGCGGAGCGGTACGGCATCCCGATGCCGAAGCGCTCGCTGTTTGCCGATGAAGACTCGCGGAAGCGGGCAGCGCTGTTCCAGATGCATGAACTCGCCCAGGAGAATTTTCGCGCGAACCTGCATGGCGAAGCGGGAGAGGCCGCAAGAGCTTATCTGGCCCTGCGCGGCGTTTCCGCGGAGACTATAGAGGAATTCGGGTTGGGATATACCATGGCGCCGGGAAGGACGCTGGTTCGCTTGTTTGAGCAGCAGAATCTCGCGCCGGAATTGTGGGAGCTATCGGGCCTTGTGGGCAAACGGCAGGACGGCAGCTTCTACGACAGGTTCCGGAATCGTCTGATGTTTCCGATCCATAACGAAAAAGGCAAGATCATCGCGTTCGGCGGCCGCTCGCTGGGAGACGAACAGCCCAAGTATTTAAATTCGCCGGAAACGCCGATATATAGAAAGAGCTACGTGCTCTACAATCTGCATCGCGCGAAAGATGCAATCCGCAAGGAGGACCGCTCCATCCTGGTAGAAGGTTACATGGACGCTATCGGCGTGACTGCCGCGGGGTTTGGGCCGGTCGTAGCAAGTTGCGGAACGTCTCTGACGACGCAACAGGTGCAGACTCTGAAACGGCATTCGCAGCGCATAGTGGTCAATTTTGATCCCGATGCTCCGGGCGCTGCGGCGGCGGAACGTTCGATCCAACTGCTGCTCAATGAGAGTATGTTCGTCCAGATCATGGAACTGGATGGCAATCTGGACCCGGACGAATACTGCAAACAACGCGGCGCCGCGGCTTACGGAGAGCGGTTGAAGGACGCAAAAGGATATTTCTACTGGCTGGCGGACCGCGCCCGCGCCAGGCACGATGTGCGCACGACGGAAGGCGTGGTTGCGGTATTGAAGGCTTTATTGCCCGCGGTCCAACGCATCTCCGACCGGGTGGAACGCATGGCAGTGGCGGAGAACCTGGCGGGTTATATCGGTGTGGAGCGCGGCGTAGTGCTGGAGAGTTTTCGGAAAAGCGTCGCTGACCGGCAGGAGCGGACGATCGAGCAGCCGAAGGAAACGGTTCGCGCGGACGAAAAGGGTTTGATTCACGTGCTGTTCGCCGGAGGGAACGCGCCACTGCTCGATGCATTGGATGAAGTTCCCATCCTGGAGCGCCTCGCGACAAGAGGAATTTTTCAAGCGATCCGCGCGGTGCACGCGTCCGGGGAGGAGGTCACCTTCGATGCTGTCAATGCCCGAATTGAAGAACACGACCGCGTGCTGCTCGCTGAAGTATTGCTGTCTGAAGAAGCTGAAACACAAGAACCGGATTTGGAATATGGCCAGCGCTGCCTGGAGAGCATGCGTCTGTCCGGGGAACAATTGCGCAGGTCGGAATTGAAGGCGCAGGTGAAGCAGGCAGAGCGCGCGGGAAACCTGATGGAGGCGCTGCGGCTGGCCCAGGAATTGGAGCGTCTGGAGCGCGAACGAGCGGCAACATCATGACATTTCGGTCACTCTTTTTTACCGCGCTGTATTGTACAATGGGCTGGACTTGCACTCGCCGGGACTAACGGGGCTTCGGTGGCAATAGAAGATAAATTCGAGGGTCTGCAGCGCCTCGTACAGATGGGCAAGCAGAAAGGCTACGTCTTGTACGACGAGGTGAGCGAGGTCCTGCCTGGCGAGATGGCCACCGGCTCGGAACTCGACGAAGTACTTGCGGGCCTCGACGGAGCGGGCATCGAAATCCTGGAAGAGCCGAAGGATTTCGATAAGAAACTGGAAGAAGCCGAGGAACTGCTGGATCTCGACCTTGCCGCCGGCATGGGCGAGAAGGTCAACGATCCGGTCCGCATGTACCTGCGGGAGATGGGCACGGTCCCGCTGCTCACGCGCGAAGGCGAAGTGGAGATCGCGCGCCGCATCGAGCGCGGACAGAACACGGTTCTCAAGTCGCTTTCGCGCGCGCCGCTCGTGATTCAAGAAATCCTGGGATTGGCCGAAGAAGTTGCGCGGGATACGATTTCGGCGCGCGACGTCATCCAGATTTCGGATCCGATTCTGAGCGACGAGCTGGTGGACGAGATCCGGCAGCAATTCGTAGCGGCTACCGAAGAGATTGCGCGTCAGTTCCGCAAAGTCCTGCAGGCGCGGCAGAAACTGATGGCCATTCCACGGGGGCTGAAGCCGAAGCTTTACCGGCGGCAACTCTGGGAACTGGGCCGCCTGGTAGTGAAGACCTCGCGCATGACACGGATGGTGCGGTTTCAATCGCCCGTGATCCGGCATCTCATCGAGCGGGTGCGCGCCGCCGTCGAAGAATTCAAACCCCTCGAGAGGGAGGTCGCTCGCGTGCAGCGCCGCCTGGAGACGTGGCCGGCGGAGCGCAGCGAAGCTGTCAAAGATCTGCGCAAGGAACAGCGGAGCTTCGGGCAAAAATTACAGCAGCTCGAAGAGCAGTACGGCGCCTCGGCAGCCGAATTGCGCCGCACCCTGGAGATCATCACCAAGGCGCATCAGGAAGCCGAAGCGGCAAAGAAAGAACTGATCGAAGCCAACTTGCGCCTGGTGGTGAGCATCGCGAAACGATACACCAACCGGGGCATGCAATTCCTGGATCTCATCCAGGAGGGCAATATCGGCTTGATGAAGGCGGTGGAGAAATTCGAATACCGCCGCGGCTACAAGTTCTCGACGTACGCCACCTGGTGGGTGCGGCAGGCCATCACCCGCGCCATCGCCGACCAGGCGCGCACCATTCGCATTCCGGTGCACATGATCGAAACGATCAACAAGCTGATCCGGACTTCGCGGCAGATGGTGCAGGAACTGGGGCGAGAGCCCACTAACGAGGAGCTTGCCAAACGGCTGCAGTTACCTGTCTCTAAAGTGCGTAAGGTCCTGCGGGTTGCGCAGGAGCCGATCTCGCTCGAAACGCCGATCGGTGAAGAAGAAGAGTCGCATCTCGGCGATTTCATAGTAGACCAAAATGGAATTTCCCCCTCGGACGCGGTAATTAATTTGAACCTGCGCGAGCAGACGGCGCAGGTATTGAAAACCCTCACGCCGCGGGAAGAAAAAATCATCAAAATGCGTTTTGGGCTCGAAGATGGCAGCGAGCACACTCTGGAAGAAGTGGGACAGAACTTTGCCGTGACCCGGGAGCGCATCCGGCAGATCGAAGCGAAAGCGCTGCGGAAGCTGCGGCATCCCAGCCGGAGCCACCGCCTGCGCGCGTTTCTGGAAAACGGGACGCGAGGCGTTTAGAAAAGCCTCACATCCCGGTTTAGCTTAGAATCGAGGTTCGCGGCGTCCGCCACGATTTCCGCCGGGGCGCCCGCCACCGCGGCCGGCTCCGGCGCCGAAGCTGCGTTCCGGCTTGGGGCGAGCCTCGTTGACGTTGAGCGCTCTTCCATCCAAAGTGTAACCGTTTAAGGCATTGATAGCCTGGTCGGCCTCCCCTTCGTTTGCCATTTCCACGAATGCAAACCCCCGAGAGCGGCCGGTTTCCCGATCAGTCATGATACGGGCGCTATTGACCACTCCGTACCGTTCAAACAAGCTGCGCAGAGATTCCTCGGTTGCGTGGAAATCCAGATTGCCGACGAAAATATTCTTCACACCATCCTCCTGACGATTGAAAGCGGACTCATCGGAGAGGGAAAAAAGCGGGACGACGCTCAGACACACTCGACCGGCGAAAGCTATTCAAACGCGTCTTGACTATAACATGGCCCGCCGATGGCGGCAATCGGGGAAACGTGGGCAAATCGTGTTTGAAATGACAAAGCTTGCAGTGACAATAATTTAGTAGCCGCGCCGAAGAACTGAGCAGTTTCCCGCCCCTGCCAAAATCGCGTTTCCGCCTCCACAGGTTTACGATGGAGCCATGGAAGCCGCCGCGGCAGCGGAACCGCCTTGGGTCGCACTGAACGACGAGGAATTACTCGCCATGCGCATCTGCGACTTAGGAGCGCGCATCGACCAGAGCGAACTGGCCCCGCGTATCGTGCAATTTCATGACGAACTCGCCGCGCGCGGAGTCTCCCTGCGCCCCGATTGCTACCTGGGAGACGAGTGGTTCTCTCCGGACGGCGTCCCCGCGATTGCGATTCCTTTTTACCTGGCCCATCCGCGCCTCAAGACTTTGGAAATGCACCAGATGCTGGAAGTGGAAGGCGGCACTCCGGAATGGTGTCTCATGCTGCTGCGGCACGAGTGTGGCCATGCCATCGATCACGCCTACCGGTTCTCCGCTCGCGAGGATTGGCACACGGTTTTCGGAAGTCCGGAGACCGAATACACGCCCGAGACCTACCGGCCCCGGCCCTACAGCCGCAGTTTCGTCCGCCATTTGCCGAACTGGTATGCGCAGGCCCATCCCGATGAGGATTTCGCAGAGACATTCGCCATCTGGCTGGCCCACACGCCGGAAGACTGGCGGGAACGTTATCGCGGGTGGAAGGCGCTCGAAAAACTCGAGTACGTCCACCGCCTGATGGAGGAGTCGTTCGGCCGCCCACCCGCTGTGACGCGCGGCCGCCGCATCTCCGAAGCGCGCAAGTTGCGAAAAACTCTGGGCCACTATTACGCCGCCCGGCGCAAGATGTACGCCGAGGATTTCCCCGATTTCTATGACGCCGATCTGCGCGTGATTTTCGGCAACGGAGAACCGGGGGCCGAGCCGGCCGCGCGCCTTATGAGGAAATATCGCGCGGCGCTGATCGCATCGATTGTGCAATGGACGGGACAACCGAGATATACCGTCGACATGCTGGTAGGAAAATTGATCCGGCGCTGCGGCGAAATGAGGCTGACAGCACCTAAGGACACATCCCGCCTCCAATTCGAGTTGGCTGCCTATCTGGCCGCGCTGGTAACCAATCATCTCTACACCGGGCGTTTCAAGAGGTCGGTCTGACAATGAAGATCTTGGTCCTGCTCGATGTGGCGCGGCGCAGCGATACGCAGGGGGAGATTTCAGCGGAGTCGCTGAAACAGGAGAACCGCCTGGGCGATTCCGATGTGCTCGCATGCCTGGAGCGTCTCGGCCACAACGTGGAAACGTTGGCGGTTTACGATAACGTAACCGAACTGGTCGCAAAACTCACGGCGTGCCATCCGGATCTGGTCTTCAATCTCTCCGAATCCTTTCATCACAACCGCTCGCATGAGCCGAATATCCCCGCGCTGCTCGAATTGATGAAGGTTCCATACACCGGCTCGGGACCCGACGCGCTGATGCTGTGCAAGGATAAGGCGCTGGCGAAGAAGGTTCTGTCTTATCATCATGTGCGCCTGCCCCATTTCGTTGTGTCGCACCGGCTGTCTCCCTTGCGGCGGCTGCGGCGCTTTACCTATCCCGCATTCGTGAAGCCGCTGTGCGAAGAGTCTTCCGACGGCATCAGCAGAGCATCGTTCGCGCGTGACGAGCATGAAGCCATCGAGCGCGCCCGTTTTGTACATCAGCGGTTCAACACCGATGCTCTGATCGAAGAATATATCGAGGGCCGCGAACTCTACGTAAGCGTGTTGGGAAACCGGCGGCTGACGGTTTTCCCGCCGCGCGAAATCTTTTTCGAGCATGTCCCCGAGGATGTCCCGAAGTTCGCTACCTTCCACGCCAAGTGGAACGAGAGCTACCGCCGGAAGTGGGGCATTACAAACGGGCCGGCGAAAGAGATCCCCGCCGAGGTGCAAAAGGACTTGAGGAAATTGGCGCGCAATGTCCACCGGTGGCTGAAAATTCGGGGCTTTGGCCGCCTGGACGTGCGGCTTACGGCAAACGGAGAATTATATGTGATCGAAGCAAATCCGAATCCATCGCTGGCACAGGAGGAGGATTTTGCGCAGTCGGCCGCCGCAGCAGGATTGAATTACGATTTGCTGATCCAGGAAATCCTGAACACGGCGTTTCCGTAGTCACCCAACAAAATGCGCGCTGATGGCGAGATAAAAAATGGTCCCCACCGCGATGACCGCACCGTGCGGCAACCCGACGGATTTGGGACTCTTCACGTCCAGTTCTTCCCGCGTCACATAAGCTGCACGGCCATGTCTCATCTCACCGAGAATATACCCCACATTCCATACGGTGGTCTTTAGCCGGCCGCGCAAAAAGGTGACCAGGAGAGCCATCGTCCCTCCAACGAGAGCGGTGATTAGAAAAATACCGAACCAATCCTGCCAGCCGACAAGCGCCCCGACGGCGCCCATCAGTTTCACATCCCCGGCGCCCATGGCATGCACCGCATAGAGCAGGAAGTAGACCCCGAACCCCAACGCCAGACCCTTAAAAGAAAGCGCCAGGCCCGGCACGCCGCGATAGAGGAAAGCGTTCATCGCAATCCCAAGCAGCGCTCCGCCCACGGAAATCCAGTTGGGAATCCGGCGATAGCGGACATCGTAGACCGCAGCAGCCAGCACCAGGATCAGCAGCAACACCTCTACCCCGGGCGGGGGGAGAGTCAGGCTCATGTTTCCAAAATACAACGCGCTGTCGGGGTGGTGCGACGTTACGGTTGGTTATTAGCGCGCAATAGCAGCGCGTTGAACAAAAGCTTGAACGTCAGATAACTCTGTGCCCGATACTGGGGCTGCATGCCGAACAATACGACGTGGCCCGCTCCGAGCGGAGCATCGATAAGAGAAGCACGCCCGGCGATGACTTTCGCCCCCTCGAGCCAGCCGGAGGCGAGTACACCCGATGCCGGATAGCGTGCGATTACAGGGAGTTGTGTATCCCACGCGGGGCTTTGCTGGCCCCAGACCGTCAGATCGGGCGGTACGCCGTAAGTGAGCGGATGCCGGGATTCGATATGCACGTTTAACAGCGACCCCGGTGAATAGAATTCTTTTTCATTTGTGACTGTGGTTGCCGGCAAGCGGAAACGTTCAATGGCGTACTGCGCCGCCCGGTTCAGGAACACCAGCGCGCCGCCGGTTTCCGCGAATTCACGCAGCGCTTCGGCTCCTTTGGAACCCAGCCCGAGCGTATATTCCGGCGGCATCGCGCCCGACCGGTAACCGCTGTCGATAGCGGCAGCCGCCTGATCGGGCACGACGATGACATCGAAAGCGCCGCCCAAGCCGCCAGCCTGAATTTCCTTGTCATGCAGGCTGGTGTACGTAAAACCGAACTGCTCGAAAATCCATCGCGTCCAGCCTTCGTCGGCATTCGGAATCCACGAACGGTAGAGTCCCACCCGCGGGCGGCGCACCTCCCGCCATCCGATACGCGCGGCGAGCGAAAAATCCCCGGACGAGGGGTCGCGCCAGACGGGTCGCCCCTCGCTCCATGCGCGGTTAACGGCCACCCAGGAATCGCTGTCGGAGGCCGGCAACGACGGGCCGCGATTGGTGTCGGGTGGCCGCCATTCGTCAATCACAGCGACCGGAGCCTTTACCGTCTCTACGTCCACGCCCATCAACAAAGGAAGCGTATAAGCCGTAACATCATAGGGCCGCGTGGGCGGTCCGCCGGGATACAAGTGGGTTTCGGGATAGTTCTGCCGCTCGAGAAGAGCCTTCGCCCAGCCGCCATACGGCTGTTGCATCGGAATCACGGCGCTCCCGTCGGCGCTCTTTCCGATTTCAACCATTCCGAAGCGTAACGTCTCGATTAGTTTGCGCGCCGCCCCGGGGTCGCGCTGCCGGGCAGGAATCAGGAACCCCCAGGGCTCCTGCCGCGCTACCTGCTTCTGTCCGATCCGGTAGAAGCCGCGCAGCAATTCTTCGCGATGCAATGCGGCGTTATACAGACAGGATTCGAAGGCGATCAACTGATAGTCGATGATGTCGCGCAGCCGCCACGTTCCGCCGAGCCACGGTTCGAGATAATTCCACGAGCGCTCGCGCGGGTTATATCCCAATGCATCTTTGGCGATCTGTTCCGGTTTCACCTCGATCGGCGTTGCGAGTCTCGCGCTGGCCGACTCGGTCAAGAGGCGCAGTCCGCCGTGGAAGCTCTGGTAGTGGCGCGAGGGAGTCCAGAAATCGTAGATCGCGTGGATGGCAACACCTGTCTTGCCCGCGGTTGTGAGATCGGCGGCCATGGCCGTCCCGATCATGTTGGTTTCCTGCATCACGATCGGATCGATGTTGGGCTCGACCGGATCGAGCCATGGCGGAACGAAGATGCGCGAGGCAAAGGGTTGCTGTTGATGAACATCGTAAACGATTTGCGGATGCCAGACGTTGTGGAGCCTGGATACCGCCAGCCGCGTTTCGGCCTGCGTGAACATGTACCAGTCGCGGTTGTTATCGTGACCGATATATTTCTGATAAAGCTCCGGAGGCTGGGTGCCTTCGAACGGAGTGCCGAGCGTCTTGCGGTACCACCGCGAGACGATATCGACACCATCGGGATTCAAGGAAGGCACGAGGATCAGAATCGTATCCTTCAGGATGGCGCGATAGCGAGGTTTGTCCTCCGTGAGAACGCGATAGGCGAATTCGACGGCCGTGTGAGTGGAGGCCAGCTCGTCGGCATGAATCGAGCAGGTAATCATCACCACGGCTTTCCCCTGCAAGAACAACTTCTCAGCTTCCGCCGGAGCTGTTTTTCGAGGGTCTGCCAGCTTCTGTTGGATTGTCAGATAGCGGTCCAGGTGCTGCAGCGTTTCCGGGTCCGCGATGAGTGCGGCCAGGAAGGGCTGTCCTTCGGTGCTTTTCCCGAGTTCTTCAACGCGGATTCGATTGCTCGTGCCGGCAAGCGCATGAAAGTAGGAAACGACGCGATCCCAGTCGAGAACCGTGCGGTCCGCGCCGATGGCATGGCCGAAGTGGCTTTGTGGTGAGGGCACCGCAGCCGCGGCGGACCACAGCGCCAAAGAGAGCAGGACTGCTCTCATGGCAGTAGCTCCAGCGCGCGGTCGATGTCGTCCGGAGTGATGTAGAAATGCGGTGAGGCGCGGACCCACCCGGCCCGAGGAGCTGTGATCACGTCCTCCCCGCGCAGCTTACGAACAATTTCTCCGGCTTCCACTCCCGGTTTGCGAAAGCTCACAATGCCCGCGCCGGTTTCGGGCGTGCGCTCCTCCATCAGTTCATAACCCAAGCTCTGCGCTCCGCGGGCGAGGCGGTCGCCGTTAGCCTGCACGGCCTCGGCGATTTCAGCGATTCCGACTTCGAGCAGGAATTCGATGGCGGCGCGCAATCCGAAGCAACCGATCGTATTGAGGGTGCCGCATTCATAACGCCCGGCATCCGGACGGAGCGCCATGTCGCGCGACGCGTAATCGGCGTAGTGAGCCACGTTGGTCCATCCGAACTCCACGGGATCGACGCGTTCCTGGAGGGCCCGGTCGATATAGAGGATGCCGCATCCTTCCGGGCCCAGCAGCCACTTGTGGCCGTCCGCCGCCAGCGCATTGATCCCCGCGGCCTGCACATCCAGCGGAAACGCGCCCAAGCCCTGAATCGCGTCTACCACATAAATGCAGCCGCGCCGGCGGCAGATCTCGCCGATTGCCTCCAGCGGAGCTCGGTATCCGGTGAGGAATTGGACGAAGCTGACCGACAGAAGCCTCGCGCCGCGGCAGGCTTCGTCGATGCGGTCCAGCGGGTCCTTGATCGAAAGCCACGTCACCTGGATGCCGCGCTGTTCCAGCCTTTTCCATGGAAAGAAATTGGCGGGGAACTCCTCCCGGAAGCCGACGATGCGGTCTCCCGGCCTCCAATCGAGGCCCATGGCAATGGTGGCGATTCCTTCGGAAGTGTTTTTCACCAGCGCGATTTCTGACCGGTCGGCGCCGATCAGATGGGCCGCGGCCACTCGCACACCTTCGTACGTGGCCATCCACCGGTCGTAATGCAAACTGCCGAACTGCAGGCAGTCGTCCGCCAGTGCCTTCATTGCTTCCGCCGCCGGCCGGCATAGTGGGGCCACAGCGGCATGGTTGAGGTAGACCAACCTCTCCCTTACTGGAAACTGCTCTGCATAGCGTTCCGCCACCGAGCTGTTCTTTACAGAGATTTTACCGGCGTTGATGCCCATTCCCTCTATAATAATGAGCAATGACCTGCGGAGTGTGGCATCGCTGCGGATTCACGCTTGCCATGCTCGCCGTGTGTCTATACGGCGCCGACAAAAAGAAAGATCCCGGCGCGATCGGAAATCGCGATGTCGGCAAGGGAGTCAACTTCTATTCCCTCGAAAAGGAAATAGCGCTCGGAAAGCAGCTGGCGCAGGAAGTGGAGCGGCAGGCGAAGATTATCGATGACCCGCTGATTTCCGAGTACGTCAGCCGCGTGGGTCAGAACCTGGTCCGCAATTCGGACGCGAAGGTGCCGTTCACATTCAAGGTGATCGAATCGGACGTGCCGAACGCCTTTGCGCTGCCGGGCGGCTACGTCTTTGTGAATACGGGACTGATCGAGATCGCGGAGGAAGAGGACGAATTCGCCGGGGCATTGGCTCACGAGGTGGCTCACGTGGCCGCGCGGCATATGACCCGGCAGGCAACGAAATCGGAGATCGCGAACATTCTGACGATTCCTTTGAGTGTCCTGCTGGGCGGTTGGACCGGGTTGGCCGTGCGCCAGGGCGCCAGCGTGGCGGTGCCGATGACGTTCCTCAGTTTCAGCCGTAAGGATGAAAGTGAAGCCGACTACCTGGGCGTGCAATACATGTATGCCGCGGGATACGATCCTGCGGGAGTCGTGAGCATTTTCGAGAGACTGGACGCTCTCAACCGCCGGAAACGGGGAGCCCTTTCCCGTGTACTTTCCACTCATCCTCCGGACCGCGATCGAATCCAAAAAGCGGAAAAGGAGATCGAGGAGATTCTTCCCTCGCGCGAAGAATATGTTGTGAGCACCTCCGAATACCAGGCGATGCGCGCTCGTGTCTTTTTCCTCGAAGCACACAAAAAGCCCGAGCCGGAAGATCACCGCCCGCGGTTGATCAAGGAATAGTGCTGACCGGCCGGATCATTCCCGCAGTTTGGGGAACAGCGTCCGGTCGAGGATCTTACGCGTCAGTTCCTCCATCGTGATGTACTGCTCCTGATCGCGATAGAAAAGCTTATCGCCGGGCAGCAGACCAATCACGATATCCACGGCCTCCTGCTCGGGACGCTCAATGCGAAAGCCCGGCAGCGTGGGGACGGTGCTGACTTCGACACTGTTGCGTGCCTCCCAGTCTTCCCCCTGGCGTTCGCAACTCGTGATTCGCATTTTTCCATCCAGCAATTCGATACCGGCCGATTCCGCTCCGAACGAGTCCCGGTAGCGCTGGATGCAACCGTTCAGTTCGATAAAGACATCCTCCAGGGCGTTCGGGAGACGCGCCAGCGTGCGTTCCTCCCTTTGCCGGCGGTCCTTCTCCTCCTGGATGCGCATTTCGATCCATTGAAAGTTCATAAAAAGGCAGGGCTCACCAGGCCACCATTGCTTCTTCAAAGAGGCGTCCGAGCTCCTCGTTGCCGAACGGCCGTGGCGCGAGCTTTGTGACCCGATGCTGCGGCAGCGTCCCTTCTACTAAAGCGGGTATGTCCGTGCTCGTGTAGCCGAGTTCCCGAAGCCCATTCGGCGTGTTGAGTTTCTGCATGAACCAGGTAATGCGCTCGGCCAGGATGCGCCCCGCGTCCTGCTGCCGGCAGCGCGATACATCCACCCCGAGTGCTTCGGCTGCCTCGAGATGACGCCGGGGGGCCGCCTCGGCTGTGTACCGGAACACGGAAGGCGCGTTCAGGATGACGGAAAATCCATGCGGCACGAGTGGATGATCCACCGTATAACCCGCTGCCCGGTACCCCTTCACCATGCCCGAAACCGGGTAAGACATGCCATGGGGCAGGTGCACTCCGGCATTTCCGAATCCCACACCCGCGTAGGAAGACGCCAATAACATGTTCGCGCGGGCCTCATCGTCGCAGAGATCCTCGACTTCGCGCACTAGGTACCGGGCTACCATGCGCAAAGCCTGCAACGACCATACGTCGCTGATGGGATTGGAACCTTGATAGGCAGGACGCAGCGAGGGCCGCTCCGGCCGTGGCCGTTCGGAGAACGGCAGCGCGGTATACGATTCGATCGCGTGGCTCAATACGTCCAATCCACTTGAGGCGGCCACCTGGGGCGGCATTGTCCGGGTATTTTCGGGATCCAGCAACCCGAGTGTGGGCTTCAGCAGTCGGCTGGCGATACCCGTTTTGGCGTGCATCCGGCTCAGATCGAATATCGCAACTCCGGTGGTCTCGCTACCGGTACCGGCCGTAGTCGGAATCGCGATGAGAGGCTTCAACGGACCGGGCACCCGTAAACCCTTGCCAATGGGCGGATTAACGTAATCCAGGAAGTCGGATGGCGGATATGTGGTGTACAGGTTAACGGCTTTCGCAGTATCGATGGTCGAGCCGCCGCCCACCGCGACGATGGCATCCCAATCCGCTTCCCGCGCGAAGGAGATGGCCTCCAGGAAGGATTCGTCGGTAGGTTCGATGCGGACGCGGTCGAAAAGTACCAGCGGGATCTGATTCGCGTCGAGCGATTCACGGACCACCTGAGCCGGCCGGAGGCGGCCTACGACGGGATCGGTGAGCACGAGCGCCCGGCGAACTCCCCAGTCGGCCAGATCCAAACCTACTTCGCGCGTTACTCCGGTTCCGAACCGGATACTCGAGGTGGCCATTTCAAAGGCGATTTCGTTTGTCATGCAGTACGAATGTCGTTCGCGATTATACGGTAAAAGCCGGGCGGGGGGAAAACCGCTCCTTAGTTCTGGTACGTGGGAGGTACGCGAGGGGCTTTTCAATAAGACCGAATCGGTCCATGATTCAGTTGCGGCTCCGAGTGGTCTCCAACCTGGCGACAACCTCAAACTGACTCGCTTTGGGGCCGCCCTTCTGGATTGCCAGACCGGACCTGACTCCTCAACCGCCGGGGTTTCTGCCATTACCCCGGCGGGTCCTTTTTGCATTTAGCCCCGCAAAAGTACAGGTACCCGCTACAGTACCGCTCTCACTCGACGGGACGAAACGACAGGATGACAATCGCATCACAGGAGATAGATGCTATGACTGCCTGGTCAACTCAGTTCGTACCGAAAACTCTTCGCTTTTGTCGCCTGTGCGGTAAGGAGACGCCCCACGAGCTACGCGAAGGCAGCGGCATGGTGGTCACCGTCTGCGTCGGCTGCGTGGAACGCGCCATGACCTACGAGTTGGATCGCGAATGAGCATCAGGGTTCTCGCGCAGCCGCCAGCCTGGCGCTCGGGGAGCCTCCGTGATACTCGCGCAACTTCAAGCCAAGCTGGATCAGGAAGATATCAGTTGCGGTGAACGGCAGGGGACGCCAGACCATATCCGCGTAATCGTTCTTGTCCCAGCGGGCCTTCATGATTCCGGTCGGCGAATGCCGGTTCACACCTTGTAAGATATGGCCCAATTCATGAACCATCACGTGGGCCAGCACGCAGTGCACGCGTCCCGGTTCCACCGTTTTCTGCACCCGGTCCACAAAAATGCGGATATGCACGCCTTCGAACGGTTGTGCAAACGCAAGCGCTTCGGGCATAAAGTCGGGCGGCGTGTCATCGGTGAAAGCCATCCTGATACAGTCCGCGGGGCAGGGACGGAAACCCGCATACCATTTGACACTCACGCCGGCCCTAGCCAATATCTTGTCTGCACTGGCCTGTGCCGGTTGGATTAACAACAAGTGCGGGCCAGGCGACAGGCACACGGCCACTCTCTGAGCCGATGCCTGCTTCTCCGGTTGAGCGAAACCGGTGAGTCCCGCTGCCAGCCCCACTGCCACGATTGCCCGGATATACATGGCTTTTCCTGCCTCATTGGGATAAGCGAGAATCCACGCAGAAAACGTACAATGACGTCAATGGACCAGCCGGAGGAACCCCGGCCGTCGCCGGAACGTGCGGATATCACCCTTTGGCTGAAAGCTTGGGGTGGAGGCGACACCAACGCCTTGGACCGGATCGCCCCCGTTGTTT
>PSRJ01000109.1 GCA_003175985.1 Terriglobia bacterium | reverse complement strand
GTTAGGTTCTGGTCGGCGCTGCGCGTGCCCGAAACGGCTCCCATGGTCGCGCCGAAACCAGTCGCGCCGCCAAGAGCGTCTTGATCGCCGGTCATCTGTACTCCCGGCAAAAGGCGCAGCATATTGGTCAAATCGCGTCCTTTCGTTGGGACCATGCTGAACTGGTCGCGGGTGAGCAGGCCCGAGTTCTCCGAGCTCTGTGTCTCCACCTGCGCGGCCTGTCCCGCAACCTCTACGGTCTCGCCCACAGTACCCAACGCCAGGCGAAGGTCCCCCAGAGCAAGACGGCCATTTGGAGTCAGCACATTGCCGGTGCTGCGAAAGGTCTGAAACCCGGGCATCTCGACCCGTACCGTGTAAGTTGCCGGCAACAGGGAAGGAAAAATGAAGTCACCCGCCGAAGTGCTCTGAGTGCTCCGGATGTCACCTGTCGCCTCGTTCGTGACGGAAACCTTCGCCGCCGGCACCAGGTTACCCGATGGATCTACCACGGTCCCGCTAATCACCCCCGTAGTCGTTTGAGCTCTCGCGAACCCTCCGAGGGCTGCGAGCGCAACCAGAGAAAGCAGTACGCTCTTACTCATCGGAATCCTCCTCACCCAAAATGCGACGTGGCAATAAAAAAGCCGCCTTTTGTGAACACAAATTGTGTGCACAAAAGGCGGCTCTCTTGGGCTCTGCCGCGCTTCAGGTAGACTTTACTACAGAGTCAACCTGACGTCAACAAGAATATTGAAAGTTTTCAGGATAACTCCGGGCGCCAACTGCCGGCTTATGGGATACTCGCTTTCTTCGACTCTGCCACCAATCCCTCGCCATCCTGTGGAGTAATGACCCGTTCTTTAACCAACTTATCCACGTCTGACATTACTCGCTTCTCGTAGGTCTTGTGATCCGGGTAAACCTGCTTAAGCCGGCCAGGGTCGATGGGAGTTTCGTGGCCGGCTATGAAACAAAACGACTCCCCGGTAGAGGAGCCAAACCAGGTTGAAGTCGGCACATCCACGAATGGCGAGCGGACGCCCCCTTGGAGATTGCCAAATTCGTCCAGGACCGGCTTGCCGTTCTCCACTCGAATCGGATCTGCATGGGGCGCCGGGATTCCCTTTCGTACCCAGTCATCAAGAGCGCGCCAGGCGGCATTAAACGCGATGCTGCTCGGAAACCGGCTTCGCGGCCCTTCGTTGCAATTCATCGGGGGCACCTGCCGTCCGGCTTTTCGGATATCCGCCGGAGCGGCGGAGTAGTACAACTCATCCGGAGTGGCGTGCGCCGCGCCCGCAACTTCGTAATTGCGGAACTTCTCCGAATCAGTGTCGCTGTCTGGCTGCCGGGCAGCAATCGCCAGAAGATAATCGGAGCTCGTCATCACTCGGATTACCGGCACCCCAGTGTTATGCACCAGCCGGCGAGGGTCGTCGGGCGGGATCGGGCCCGCGCACTGATTGATCGGAGTGCCCAGCACGGGCGTGCCGATAAGGTAGGCCTCGAACATCGGTTTCCCGTTCGCCCGTACGTAAATAGGGTGAATGGCATTCGCATAAGTGACCAGGAACCCTCCGATCTGCGAAAATCCCCAGGCGTAAAGGTGCTGGACGGGATGGGGCGTATTGAAGCCCACGCCGTACAGCAGGGGATTCGTTTTGTCGCGGCTCCTGAGCCAGGCGCCGGTCTGCGTGTTGATGTCCCAAACCAGGCCGTTTTCCGTGGTCCGCTCGCTGTCGTTGGCAATTTGGGAGCAGTTTCGGGGATCCTCCAGGGCCACGGGATTGGCCCATGAGAGTTCGCCATAGCGCTGTGGATCGAAGGTTTTTAATGCCGCCACTGCGATCGGCTTGGCAGTAATTCCTACCCAGGCGTCGCCATGACGCACGAACTCGCGATGCGAAAGCGCCCACCCGATGTTCAGGTCGAAACGGTTCGAGGGATTCAGCATCTCCACCGCGACGATTCCACTGAATTTCGTGCGGTTGATCGGCCGGCGGACCAACACCCGCGTGGTGTAAGGAGCATTGGCCGCGCGGACTGTAGCCGGACCGAGTGCCGGCCAATCGTAAACGTTAGCGGCGCCGCTGATCAGGAATTCCTCCTCGACATACCCCATCTGCTTCAGGTCCTGGGGCATCATGGTGTGGTCGGCCGCTCCAAACGGATAAGAGGCAGAGGTTACGGGAAGTGGCCCTTTTACGTGAGGCAGCGGTGTGGCTGCAAATACTGGCAAGGCACTAACGGCTGCCGCTAGGAGTAAATTGCAGACGCTGGCGCAAACGATGCTTCGTCTGTTGCCATCGCGGTTGGGACGCGGCTCATTGTGGCTGGTGTATCGGTGTCTCATAGTCTTCGTCATACAGATGCGGACGCGCGGTCCGCCCCGCGTCCGCCTCCTTACTTCAGGTGTTCTCCAGAAATTCCTTCTTGATGGTCATGCCGAGGCCAGGCCCCTGCGGCACACGGAAGAAACCTTCCTTATCCAGAACAGGCGGATCTTCGAAGATAGAGAACGGATAGACGTAATCCCCTACGGGCACCTCGTTGAAGATTTCGATGTAGGGGGCATTCGCCCAGGAAGCGATGAGGTGAAGATCGCAGATGGTCCCCAAACGCATGTCGCCTACGTGCGGGATGCAAAGCTTGTTCATCGATTCAGCGAGTATCGCAATCTTACGAAGCAGCGTAGGCCCGAGTAGCATGATTTCCGGCTGCACGATATCGAAGCAGCCCTTCTCGAGAAGCCAGCGGAACTCGTGCAAACCCCGATTCGCCTCACCGCCTGCGAGTTTCATTTCTACGAGGCGATTCAATTCGGCGAGGCCATCGAAATCGTAACGCGGCAGCGGCTCTTCGAGCCAATACACGTTCATCCGCTGGTACTCTTTTGCGGTCTCCGCAGCCCGGGTGAAGTCCCAGGGGACGCCGCGTGTGGATTGCCAGTTCAGCCCCGCCTTGTTGGCATCGCACATGATTCCCCAGTCGTCTCCGACTGCCTTGCGTGTAAGTTCCACAAGGCGGACATCGTCCTTCATGGTTTGGAACGAGCACCTGTACTTGATCGCCTGCCAACCCTCTTGCTTAAGCTTGACCGCGATCTCTGCCCGCTCTTCCGGCCTTGAGAGCCGCAGCATGCTGGAATAGGGCGGCACCTTGTCCCGGCCGCCTCCCCAGAGCTTATAGAGCGGCTGATTCGCCAGTTTTCCCACCAGGTCCCATAAGGCGATTTCCACGCTCGCCGGGCCTCGAAACCCGGAGGAGGGCATCGCGGACAAACGCGCGGCGTGGGACTCGATGTCGAAGGGATCTGCGCCGGCCAGGAGATTTTTCACCTGCGGCAGTTGCGCGGGGTCGATGTCGGGACCAATGCCGACCGCGCCCTGATCGGTGAGGATCTCCAGAATAGCGCCCCCGCCGACGCGCGAAAAGCGCGTGCCGCCTACCCAGTCCGGATATGTTCCGATTTCCTTCAGCAACTTGAGCCGCACGAGGCGGACGTCGGTTATTTTTGCTCGTACGGTCCCCAACAGCGGCAACGCCGGTAGAACCGGAAGCGTCTTCAGAAAATCTCTGCGTCGCAACATCAGTCCTCCACTCACAAACCTCTACTGCTTGGCCCGGGCACAAAACAAAAAAGCCGCCCCGCACGCATCCGGCGTAGAGGATGCGTATGGGGCGGCTCTCTTGGGCTCTGCCGCCAAGCCAAAGACTCTAACACCGCCGGTTGGAAGTGTCAATGGGCAGCACGGAAACCTGCTCTGGATCCAAATTGAAGGATCGCTCGCAGTCTTGAAACGCCTGGGCCTTTGGACTAAGATTGATCATTCGTCAGGTGAGTTCCCGCGAAATCGAGCAGATTTACTCGCAGTGGCGCGATGTCCTTGAGAAGCGGCATATCATCGCCGCGATCCGGAACATCGACGCGCTTGCGGCGGTCGTTGAGTCGCCAACGGAAGTTGTCTATCTGTTATTTGGAAACCCACTGAACCTTGGCGAGTTGATCAGACGAGTGCGGGATCAGGGCAAACTGCCGCTGGTTAACCTGGATCTGCTGTCAGGCTTTTCGCGGGATGCCATCAACGCGGAATATCTGGCGGTTTCCGGAGCGGCAGGTGTGGTATCCACGCATGGCGAGGTGCTTCGGGCTTCGCGCAAGCAGGGTTTGATCACCGTACAGCGCACGTTTGCCCTTGACTCCGCCGCAATCGAAGCAGGCGTGCGGACGATTCATCAATTCATGCCGGACGCGGTTGAGATATTGCCGGCGGTAGCCGCCCCGCGGGTAATCGCCCGTTTCCGGGAAGTCCACCCTCAACTCCGCGTCGTCGCGGGCGGGCTCATCGCAGATCTGAAGGAAGTCGAGGGTTTACTGGCAAAAGGGGTGGACGCGGTTTCGATCAGCGATCGCAAATTCTGGCTGTGATCAGGTGTGATCCGTAAACTCGACAAGACCAAGCGCCTGTGATAGAGTCTCCCATCGAGGGCGAGAGCATAGAGAGCCACCCCGTAGAGAGTTTTCTCCGGGGCGGCTTTTGTTTTAGGCGGTGGATGAGTCCCGCGCGTTCCCCGGCGGGCGATCCGGAAGGATACAGAGCGGATGACCATGCAATGGGTTTCTATCTTGGCCTTTATGGTTGCACCGGCTTGGTGCCAATCGTCCTCACTTCCGAGACTGCCTGATGGGCGGCCGGATATGCAGGGAGTCTGGCAATCTGCAGTCATCTCGGCGGCTTTCGATGTGCAGGCGCACGAGGCAGACGATCAGATTCCGGCCGGTCCATCCGTGATCGTGGACCCGCCCGATGGCAAGCTGCCCTATTTGCCGGAAGCGGCTAAACAAGCCAAGCTTAACTGGGACCAACGAGACCGGGATCCCGTTGGATATTGCCATCCGCACGGAGTGCCGCGGCAGCTTGTGCCGCCATTTCCGCTGGAGGTGGTGCAGGACGGCGACTATTTTGCGATTCTCTCTGAAACAGAACATAGTGTGCGTGTGATTCCGTTGAATGGCCGTCCGCATCGCAAAAACTATTGGGCATGGATGGGCGATTCGCGGGGACATTGGGAGAGAGACACTCTGGTGGTTGACGTGAGCGGGCTGAACGGAAAAACGTGGCTTGACCAGGCGGGCAACTTTGTAGACGAAAACGAAAAAGTGGTCGAGCGATTCACCATGACAGGACCGGACAGAATCCTTTATGAAGCCACGGTCAGCGATCCGACCGTGTACTCGCGGCCGTGGACGATGCGGATTCCGCTCGCCCGGCGGCCCAAGAACACAGAGCTGATCGAGTACGATTGCGTGGAAGGCGAGCGCGACGTGGTCCATCATCAGAACCTGCAGAGGCAGAGAGCGAAGTAGATGAGAATCCGGCTATTGTGCTTATTAGCCAGTGGCGCGGTTCTGCATGCCGCGACCGGAGACCTGCGCGGCGTGTGGAAAGCCGATGGAAAAGCGTATCTCAACCTGGAAACCGCGGGGGTGATCGTTGATCCACCGTCCGGGAAAATCCCCTACCGTCCGGAAGCGCGTATCCGGGTGGCGGAAAATTTCGCGAAGCGCGCGAGCGCGGATCCCGATGCACGCTGCTTTCAGCCCGGAGTTCCACGGGCGACTGGGTTGCCATACCGGCTTCAGATCTTAGAAAACGCTCGGGCGGTCTACATTGTCTATGAACGCGCCCATTCTTACCGGATCCTGTATTTAGATGGAAGACCCCATAATGACGGACTGCCGTATACGATGGGCGATTCCCGGGCGCACTGGGAAGGCTCGACATTGGTGGCAGATGTGGCCAGCTTCAGCGATCAAACATGGCTGGATGGAGCCGGACATTATCACAGTGATCAACTGCACGTGGTCGAGCGATATACCAGGACGAGTCCGGAGACTATCGCTTACGAGGCTACGATCGAGGATCCCACGGTATTTACCGCTCCCTGGAAACTCCGGGTGACGCTGAGGCGACAGCCTGGCGCAGAGCTGACTGAGGACGAGTGTGAAGTAGATTCGAACGGGGCGCGCCATCATGTCGCGCCGTCCAAAGACTCCAAGTGAGGTTTTGTCGATGATTGCTCTGAAATCCATTCGATCGGCACTTGTTGGTGCTGCGATCGCGTTTGTGTTGCCGCTGGCGGCCAGCGCTCAGGGGACAATAGAAAAGATCACAGTGCACGGCAAATCCCTCGAAGGCAACCTGGAAGGCGATTCGCCGGATCGCGACGTGTGGGTGTATCTTCCTCCCAGCTACGCCAAACAGAGCGGGCGGCGTTATCCGGTAGTGTATTTCCTGCATGGGTACACGGCCCATGCGGAGACTTACTGGAAGATGATGTCGGTTCCGGAGACGGCCGATCAAGCGATGAGCGGCGGCGCGTTGAACGAGATGATCCTGGTGCTTCCAGATGCCTACACGGTTTACGACGGCAGCATGTATTCGAACTCGCCGACGACCGGGGACTGGGAAGACTACATTTCCCAGGATCTGGTCAGCTACATCGACAGTCACTATCGGACGATCGCAGCCCGCGCAGACAGAGGCTTAGCCGGCCATTCCATGGGAGGATATGGTACCGTGCGGATCGGCATGAAGCACCCGGAGGTCTTTTCGGCAATTTATGCCATGAGTTCCTGCTGTCTGATGAACAATCCGCAACCTGGACGCACTACGGCGCCGCCGGCGCAGAAGGGCGATGAAAAGGGCAGAGGGCCTCGGATGGGAAAAGCGCTTTCTGCGCAGGCGGCCGCGTGGGCGCCGAATCCGATGAATCCGCCGCAATTCTTCGACCTGCCGGAGAAAGATGGCGAATTTCGGCCAGTGATCGCGGCAAAGTGGGTGGCTAACTCGCCGCTGGTGATGGTCGATCAATATGTGCCGAATCTGAGGAAATATCGGGCGATCGCCATGGACGTCGGTTTGCAGGACCCGTTGCTCGCCAATAATCGGGACCTGGACCAGGCGCTGGCGCGGCTGGGGGTTACTCACAGCTTCGAGACTTATGAAGGAACGCATGTCAGCCGCGTCAAAGAACGCTTCGCGGCTAAGGTGCTTCCTTTCTTTTCGACGAACCTGGTAGATAAAGGCGGGAAAAGCAAATGAGAACGTTTCTCAAAATCGTGCCGGCTCTGGCAATTGCCGCCTTCGCGGCCAGAGCGCAAAATTCGCCAATGGTGTCAGTCACCGGCGGAAAAGTTCAAGGGAGTAGTCTGAAGGGCGGCGCCGTCTTCAAAGGCATTCCCTTTGCAGCCCCTCCCGTAGGTGATTTGCGGTGGCGGGAGCCCGCTCCGGTGAAAGCATGGACGGGCGTTCGCCAGGCCACGCAATTTGGCGCGCGGTGCATGCAAAACGGCGAAGGGGTCAGCGAAGATTGCCTCTACCTCAACGTCTGGACGCCGGAGTGGCCGCCGCAGTCGCCCAAGCCAGTCATGTTGTGGATTCATGGTGGTGGAAACTTTGCGGGCGCCTCTTCCGAAGCCATCTTCGATGGCGAACCTCTGGCGGAGCATGGAGTGGTGCTGGTGAGCGCAAACTACCGGCTGGGTGTCTTCGGATTTTACGCCCACCAGGAGCTAACGGCGGAATCATCGCATCACGCTTCGGGAAATTATGGATTGATGGATCAGATCGCGGCGCTGAAATGGGTTCGCGAGAACATCCGACGGTTCGGCGGCGATCCCGGGAACGTGACCATCTTCGGGGAGTCCGCCGGCTCGCTCGATATCAACGTTCTCATGACGTCGCCATTGGCCAAAGGTCTGTTCGCGCGGCTCATCGGAGAAAGCGGTCCAGTGGTGGCGCCGCCTTCTCTGGCGGAAGGGGAGAAGAAAGGAATGAGTGTGGCGGCGAGCCTGCACGCCGAGTCACTGAAAGCACTGCGCGCGGTTCCGGCCACGGACCTGCAGAAGGCGACCGGACAGGGATTATCGTTTCTGGGGCCGCTGTTGGGCGTGCTAGTCGACGGTTGGGTTTTACCCAAGGCTCCATTCGCCGTATTCCAGGCAGGGCAACAGCAGCGGGCTGATCTTCTTCTTGGATCGAATGCGCGCGAACTGTCCCGGCCGTTCTTTCCGGTTTCCGGACTGAAGGAGGGCATTGCCGCCGAGTACGGTCCTCTAGCGAGCCGCGCTTTGCAGGTTTACCACGTGAAGGACGGAGAGGCAGCCGAACCCGACCCTGTATATGGCAGCGCGATGGCGCAATGGGCCACAGACTCACAATTCCGATGCGGCACGGTGGCTGAGCTGATCTGGCACTCCCGCGCCGGGAACACCGCGTATCAGTTTCAGTTTTCGCGTGTCCCTAAGGGGCGCGAAACAGCGGGAGCGGCTCACGGGAGTGAACTTCCGTACGTGTTCGGGACCCTTTCTGTTCCGGGCCGCGGAGCGAACCCGCCCAAGTACGATACGACTGATCAGGCTGTTTCCGGGCAAATGCAGCAATATTGGACCAACTTCGCCAAAACTGGAAACCCGAACGGGCATTCGCTCCCGCAATGGCCCAAATTCGATCCGGCCTCCAGGGCTTATATGGATCTGACCGGCAGCGGCCCTATTGCTCGCGAAGGCCTGCGACGCGAGGCGTGTGATCTATTTATAGAAAACGTCATACGCAAGTGAGAGAGTGAAGCACTCAGTTGCCGCCGGAACCAGAGGCAGTGACTTGACCAACACCGAACTGGTCTACTGCTTTGAACACCTTGCCGTCCTGGTAAATGACCTCGACCGCCTTTTCACCCTGCACTTCGCGCCCGAGCTCATCTTTTAATCCGGCGACTACCTATTTGGTTGTCGTGTCGATAATGTCGCCGGTCGAGGAATACACCCATTGCCCGTTCGCACTAAAGGTGAGCCAGACTTCCCTCTCATCGGGTGAAAGGGCGATTCCATGGCTCGGGCAGCCATGGCCAGTCAGTCGCTCACTCGCACAGCCGTAGCCCTGCATCTAATTCAGCCGGTCCTTGCCTACTACGGCATAACCGAAGAGCGTCCAAAAGCGAATGGGGGCGGATTCAATCGCACGCAGAACCGTGAACAGCGCGCCGGGCACCGAGGGGAATGGCAATAATCCGCAGCCGCAGGTCGGCGCTGTGCATTTTTCCGAAGTGATTTATGTGTTCAACAACTCGCATGAGGGATCTATCCTACACTGAGGCGGACCGCGCCATTGCCGACAAAATGTCCACCTGGTGGTCAAACTTCGCGAAGCACCTGAACCCGAATGAGGCGGGCCCTGAGATTTGGGCGAGGTACATGCCAAATGATGAGTTCTGGTTCAAGATCGATGAGCTCCCGAAGATGGAGCGCTTCACAGCGCCGGCGTGGATCTCCTGGCGGCAATTCAGGAAGACGTCGTCATTGAAACATTGCCACTGCGCGGCTATAAGTATCAGGTATGCTGGAAGCTCCGAGTTCGGGCTTGGCGCGGCCGGCGCACTTGTTACACCTGGGTGCACTGACGAAGCCGCGCCCGGGGAATTGAGAAGCAGCGATGTCCTTGCTTGTCGACGATTTTGGATGCCGGCCGGACGGGCGGTTCTTGGAGCGGATTGCGATTGGCGCGGGCTCGGCAGCGCTCACCGACCCGGGCGGGACGTTGCGCGCCAGCGACGTGGGAAAGAATATCTCCATTCCGGGAGCGATAGACCTGGTGGCGACCATCGCGGATCTGATCGATCGGAAGGACGTCTCTACTGCGGCGATGACGGCGGGGAACACGACCCTGACGGCAACGTTCCAGCCGGGGCAGGAGGGATTTCGAGCCGACCTCGATGTGGGGCTGCGCATCACGGTCGCCGGGGCGGGCCCGGGGGGAAGCACGCTGCTCAGCGACGTGGTGGCGGTGCTGAGCCAGTCCAGCATCCGCCTGGCCGACGCGGCGTCGACGACTGTGATCAACGCGCTGGCAATCTTGAATCGGCCGGACCGCGTGGCGCTCAGCGACTACGCCAGGGCTAGCACCGCCGGCGTAACCGTGGACCTCGGAAATCGAACCATCGTCGATGGCGCGATGATCGTCGGGCAGCGTGGGCTTACGAGCGAGACTGCCAAGTTCTCCTCACTGGATCTTGGCAAGTCAGTCACGATCCTTTTAGCGGGGCGTCTGGTGACCACAATCCAGTCGTTCACAAGCCAGACGCAAGTTACACTGGCGGCACCGGCGCAGCGGACCGTTCAGAGCGGGCTCGCCGACGTGTGGCAAACCGATTCCCGGCCCGGGCTCGAGTCGCTCCTGGCTTCGCTCGACCAGCGAGACGTCGAGGCGGTCGAGATCGTGTTCAATTCGGGCGTCTACGATTTCACACGCGGGCCGGTGCCCAGCCCGTCAAGCGGAGCGATCGGGCTGGTTGGACTGCGAAACCTGACGCTGCGGGGAGCGGGGATCGGAGCGACAATCATCCGGCTAATGCCCAACCAGGACTTGCACGGCCCGGACACGCACGTGATTGAGATGACCGATTGCAAGCGCCTCACGCTGCGTGACCTATCCGTGCATGGGTCGTACCTGACGATGGATCGGGTCAACGAACAGATGCACGGTATCCAGCTCGGGCCGGGCTGCGAGGAGATCGAGGTCGAGCGGGTACGGGTGTTCCAATC